>DATIDU010000324.1:0-4989 GCA_035456145.1 Gaiellales bacterium
ACCGCCGGCGGTGTCGCGGCGGGCGCCCTCCTCGGGCTCGCTCTGGTGTGGCTCGTGGCGGTCGTCGCCCTCGAGCAGCCGGGCCTTCGTCTGCGCCGCGACGTCCAGCGCTCGACGATCCTCCCGGCCCTCCTGCACGCCGTCCCGGCCAGCAGCGTCCTCGACGCGCTGGCGCGCTTCGACCCGCTGCCTGTGGTGCCCTCGATCGCCGACCGCACGCTCGACCGGCCCGACCCGACGGTGCCGCGCGATCCCGGCCCGCGCGCCGCGCAGGCGAGCGTCGTCCGCGTCCAGGGATCGGCGTGCGGCCTCGGCATCCAGGGCTCGGGTTGGGTGGTCCGGCCCGGGATCGTCGTCACGAACGCGCACGTCATCGCCGGCGAGCACGACATCGGGGTGCAGCCGCTCACGGCGGGCACATACCCGGCCGTCCCGATCGCCGTCGACTCCGGGAACGACGTCGCGATCCTGCGCGTCGCCGGTCTTCCGGTGCCGAGGCTTCGGATGTCGCCGAAGGATCCGTCGGGCGGTGCGGTCGCCATGATCGGCTACCCGCAGAACGGCCCGCTCCGGTCGGTACCCGGCCGGGCCGGCCAGCCCGTGACGGCGCTCGCCCCGGGCGCGTACGGCGGCAGCGTGCGACCGCGGACGGTGGTGCCGCTGCGGGGCCGGCTGGAGCACGGAGACAGCGGCGGGCCGGTGGTCGACCGCCGGGGCCGGGTGGTGGCGATGATGTTCGCCGCCGACAAGGGCGGCGGAGGCGGCTTCGGCGTCCCGCTCGACGCGATCCGTAGCGCGCTCGCCTCGGCCCGCGGCCGGGTGTCCTCCGGGCCGTGCATCGGGTAGCCTGCAGGAGTGCGCTCGGCCGCCGCCAGGCACCTCACCACCGCGCTTGCGATCCTCTGCATCCAGGCGATGGCCACCGTGCTGACGTTCCGGCGCGACCCGGTGGAACGGTTCGAGGGGGCCGTCGCCACCGCGCTCACCTGGGAGGCGGTGCGGCGGATGCGGAAGACCGGCGGGCTGTCGCCCCGCTACTAGAGAGCCGAGAGCACCTCCGCCAACGCCTCGAGCGCCGCCAGATTGTGGCCCTCGACGAACACGTCGGCGTGCCGCAGGGCGATCCGCATGCCGCCGGCCAGCGGCTCGAACCCGGTGTGCCCCTTGAGCGGGTTCACCCAAACCAGCCGGTGGGCCTGGCGGTGCAGGCGCGCGAGCTCGACGTCGAGGAGGCCGAGGTCGCCACGCTCCCAGCCGTCCGAGACGACGACGGCCACCGCGCCGCGCGTCATGCCGCGACGCCCGTACTGCTCGTTGTAGGCCTTGAGCGACTCGCCGATCCGGGTGCCGCCGCCCCAGTCCGGCATCGCGGCGCCCGCCAGCCGTAGCGATCGCACCGGGTCGACGTCGCGCAGCTGCGGCGTGAGCCGGGAGAGACGCGTGCCGAACGCGAACGCCTCGACGTGCCGGCCGGCCCGGGCCGCGGCCTCGAGGAACATGATCATGGCCCGGGCATACGGCTCCATCGAGCCGGAGACGTCGCACAGGAAGATCAGCTTCCGCGGCACCAGCTTCCGGCGCCGGTACGCGAGCCGAAGCGGCACGCCCTCGGTGTGGATCGCAGCTCGCAGCGTGCGCCGGGGGTCGAGCACGTCGCCGGCCCGCCCCGGACGCAGACGGTGCGACCGCCGCATCGGCTCGGCCGCCGGAAGCGCGGCGATGAGACGGCGGACGCGCCGGAGCTCCGACGCCGTCATGTCGGCGAAGTCCTTGCGCCGCAGCACCTCGTCACGCGAGGAGGCGACGAGCACCGGCGGCGACTCCTCCTCGGACGGGCGCCCGTCCTCCTTCGCGGGGGCCGCGGACGGCGCCCGGGTGGGCGGCTGGGTCGTCGCCTGGAGGCCGAGATCGACGGGCTGATCCGGCGCCGTCGACGGGGCACGCTCCCAGAAGGCCGCGAACGCCATGTCGAACGCGTCGATGTCGTCGCGGCGCGAGACGAGCGTGCAGCGCAGGGCGTGGTAGACCTCGTCGCGGCTCTGGAGGTCGACCAGGTCAAGGCTTCGCAGCGCGTCCTGGAGCCGGCCCGGCCCCACCTCGAGGCCGGCCTCGCGCAGGATGCGCCCGAACGTGACGAGCTTTCGGACGACCGCGTCGCCGGCGGTTGCCGTCGGACTCACGATCCGTCCTAGGTCTCGCGGGCGCGGGCGACGAGCTCGCGCAGGCCGGCGTCGCGCACGCGCTCGATGTCCTCGTGGTGCTTCAGGACCGATCCCAGCGTCGCGTCGACGACGCCCGCCTCGAGCTCCTCCTGGCCGAGCGCGACCAGGGCCTGCGTCCAGTCGATCGTCTCGGCGACGCCCGGCAGCTTGGCGAGATCCATGGCTCTGAGCCGGCCGACGAACGCGGCGGCCTCGGCCGCGAGCCGCTCCGGGACGCCGGGCACGCGCGCGCGGACGATCTCGATCTCGCGGTCGAGCTCGGGGTGCCCGATCCAGTGGTAGAGGCAGCGGCGCTTGAGCGCATCGTGCAGCTCACGCGTGCGGTTCGACGTCAGGATGACCCGCGGACGGCGCTCCGCCCGGATCGTGCCGATCTCGGGGATGGTCACCTGGAAGTCGGAGAGGAGCTCGAGCAGGAACGCCTCGAACTCGTCGTCGGAGCGGTCGATCTCGTCGATCAGGAGCACCGGCGCAACGGGGTCGGCGGACTCGATCGCATCGAGGAGCGGCCGCCGCTCGAGGAAGTCGCGGCCGAAGACGTCGTGCAGCGCCTGCCCCGCGTCGAGGTGCTCGCCCGCCTCGATCGTGCGGATGTAGAGCAGCTGGCGGGCGTGGTTCCAGTCGTAGAGCGCGTGGGCGACGTCGATCCCCTCGTAGCACTGGAGGCGGATGAGGCGGGCGCCGGTGATCGCGGCCAGGGCCTTTGCGGCCTCGGTCTTGCCAACGCCGGCCTCGCCTTCGAGGAGCAGCGGCTTCTCGAGCGCAAGCGAGAGCGACATCACGGTCGCGAGGCCGCGGTCGGCCAGATACGCCTCCGTGCGGAGGGCAGCTGTCAGCTCGTCGATCGGGCGCAGCTCGGCCATGGCGGTCAGGTTACCAGCGGGGCCGACGGCCGCCGGAACCCCGCCGCGCACCGGTAGAATTTGGGCGTGGGTACGTGGCAGCTGCGAACGTGGACGAAGGGCACCGGTGCGGCCGTGGAGCCGGTCGGAGCCGCCGATCGCCCGCCGGCGCCGGCACGTCCGGGACGGCCGCGGGCACTGCCGCCGCGCGGTCCGTGGACGGCGGATGCGGGTCGGCACGAGCCGGCCGCCGGCAGCCACCGGACGGCTGCCGAGGCCCGCCGTCGCCACGCCCGCCGGTTCGTCTCGGACGATGCCATCGACCGGCTGGAGGAGCTCGAGGCGGACCTGCTCAAACGGTGACCGGGGTCATCCCGCGACGGTGTTCTCGAGGCCGCCGTCGACGACGATCGTCGTGCCGCTGATGTAGGCGGCGCCCGGCGAGGCCAGGAAGGCGATCACCTCGCCGACCTCCTCGGCGGTGCCGATCCGCTTCATCGGCACCCGGTCGGCCACCTCGTGGAGGTCCTCGCCGTAGCCGCGCACGCCCTCGGTATCGATCCAGCCGGGGGCGACGCAGACGAGCCCGATCCCGTACTTCCCCCACTCAAGGGAGAGCGTGTTCGTGAGGGCCGTCATGCCCGCGCGCGCTGCGGAGGAGTGGGCCATCCCCTCGATGCCGCGCCGCGGGCAGAGGACGACCGAAATCACGCGGCCGCCGCCGTTTTCGATCATCCACCGCTTCGCGACGAGCTGCGTGAGCTGCCACGGAGCGTCGAGGTTCAGCCTCCGCACGGCGCGCCAGCCGTTCGGCGTGATGTCCTCGGCCGGGGCGACGAACTGGCCGCCGGCGTTGTTCACGAGGCAGTCGATGCGGCCGAACTCCGCGAGGCAGCGCTCGACGAGCGCCTCGGCCACCTCCGGCGCGCGGATGTCGCCGGCATGAGTGACGCACCCCTCGCCGGCCAGTTCGCGCGTCCCCTCGAGCGGCTCGGGCCGGCGGCCGGCGAGGACGAGGTTGAACCCGTCGCGGTGGAGCGCCAGCGCCGCCGCCCGGCCGATGCCGGTGCCGCCGCCCGTCACGATCGCCGCACGTTGCCTCACCGCGCGAACCTACCAGAGTGCAAGAATCCCCCGCCGTGCACCGGTCGCTGTGGCTCGAGGAGGCGCTGGCCGCCGAAGACGGCGGGCCGGCCGCTGCGCTGACGGGCGACCACAAGGCCGACGTCTGCATCGTCGGCGGCGGCTTCACGGGCCTCTGGACCGCGCTTCGCGTCAAGGAGCTTGAGCCGGGATGTGACGTCGCTGTGGTCGAGGCGGACATCTGCGGCGCCGGCGCAAGCGGACGAAACGGCGGCTTCCTCACGACCTGGTGGTCGAAGCTCGGGACGCTCATCAAGGCCTGCGGCGAAGAAGAGGGAATGCGGATCGCGCGCGCGTCCGAGGAGGCCGTGAACGCCATCGAGCTCTTCTGCTCCGAGCATGCGATCGACGCCCACTTCCGCCGCGGCGGCTGGCTGTGGGTCGCGACCGCGCCGGCGCAGGTCGGCATGTGGGAGTCGGCGATCGCCGAGTGCGAGCGGCACGGGGTCAAGGAGTTCGAGCGCCTGACGCCGGACGAGCTGCACGAGCACATCGACCAGCCGACCCATCTCGCAGGCGCCTTCGAGCCGCGCACGGCGACCGTCCATCCGGCGCACCTCGTGCGCGGCCTGCGCCGCGTCGCGCTCGAGCGCGGCGTCCGGATCTACGAGAACTCGCCCATGCTCGGCTTGCGGCGTACCGCGCCGGCCCGGGTTCGCACACCGGACGGCGAGATCACCGCTGGCACCGTCGCGCTCGCCCTGAATGCCTGGTCGGCCGCGATCCCGGAGCTCTCACGGGCAATCGTGCCGGTGTCGAGCGACATCGTCGCCACCGCCCCC
>DATIDU010000325.1:0-11953 GCA_035456145.1 Gaiellales bacterium
GAGCTGGCCCTCGCGGGTCCGGTGCCCGCCACCGTCGTGCGGCCGTCGCTCGTCTTCGGCGGCCGACAGGAGATCCTCGTGAACAACATCGCCTGGTTCCTGCGCCGCCTGCCCGTCTTCGCCGTCCCCCGGCGCACGTGCCGGGTGCAGCCGGTACACGTCGGCGACGTGGCCCGGATCGCGGTCGAGGCGGCGGCGCCGGGCGTCGTCGACGCGGTCGGGCCGGAGACGTTCACCTACCGCAGCCTGGTGGAGCAGGTCGCGGCTGCCGTCGGATCCACTGCGCGACTCGTGCCGCTCCCGGAGCGGGCGGTCGCCACCTTCGGGCACGCCGCGGGCCTCGCGGTTCGGGACACCGTCGTCACGCCCGAGGAGCTCGGAGCGCTCGCCGCGAGCCTGCTCACATCCGACGAGCCGCCGCGCGGAACGGCGCGGTTCTCGGAGTGGGTCGCCGGCCAGGGCGACTGGCTTGGACGCGAGTATCACTCCGAGCTCGACCGCCACTGGCGGCACCGGTGACCCCGGTATCGTTCCGGAGATGGAGTACACCATCCCGGCCGGCACACGGATCGGCCACGTGCACCTCAAGGTCTCCGACCTCGACCGTGCCGAGGCGTTCTATCGGGACGTGCTCGGGTTCGAGGTGCAGCAGCACTTCGACCGCTCGGCCGCGTTCCTGTCGGCCGGCGGCTACCACCACCACATCGGCCTGAACATCTGGCAGAGCCGGGGAGGGCCGCCTCCGCCGCCGGGGACGACGGGGCTCTTCCACCTTGCGATCCTCTACCCCACCCGTGCCGACCTGGCGACGGCCGTGAAGCGGGTGCTGGAGGCCGGCGTGCCGCTGGCCGGCGCATCCGACCACGGCGTGTCCGAGGCCATCTACCTCCAGGATCCCGACGGCAACGGCATCGAGCTCTACCACGACCGCGACAGGTCCGCATGGCCGCGGGACGCCGACGGCGGAATCGCCATGGTGACGGCGCCGCTCGACATGGCCGGCCTGCTCGCCGAGGCGCGCTAGTAACCGACTGACAGGCGGAAGACGTCAGGCCGGTGGTAGTGGCCGGCCGGGTCGAACCGCTGCCGCTCCTCGTCCACGCGGGCCGGCTCCAGCACGGCCGTCACGATCCCCGGCTCGTCCCAGAGCGGCCCGGCGAGATAGCTTCCGTCGGGCCCCAGGATGGCCGTGCCGCCACGGCTCATCAGATCCTCGCCCTCGGCCAGCGGCACGCCCTCCGGATGCGAGGACGCGCGCTGGAAGACGACGGCGGTGAGGACGTAGGCACGCGCCTCGCGGGCGATGTGGCGCATCGAGTCGTGCCAGGCGTCCGAGTCATCGGCGGTCGGAGCGAGCAGGATCTCGAGCCCGTCCTGGTAGAGCGCGAACCGGGCCAGAGGCATATTCATCTCCCAGCAGATGAGGCCTCCGACCCTCCCGAACCCCGCATCGACGGTGCGCAGGCTCGACCCGTCGCCCATCCCCCACACGAGCCGCTCGTGGTTGGTCGGCATCAGCTTCCGGTGATGGAGCCGAAGCGTGCCGTCCGGCCCATGGACGAGAAGCGAGTTGTAGAGCGTCCCACCGGCCCGCTCGTTCGCGCCGGCGGCGAGCCAGACGCCATGGCGCTTCGCGATCCCGCCGAGCCGGTCGCACGCCGGGCCGGGGACCTCGACCGCCTCGCGCATGAGCCGGGCGAACGTGGCCCGCGCAGCCGGGTCGGCACCCGCGGCGAGGTGGCGCACCCAGCGGTTCGACGGGTAGCACGGGACGAACGCCTCGGGGAAGAGCACCAGCTCCGCGCCGGCGGCGGCAGCTTCGGCTGTGAGCGTCTCGACACGATCGAGCGTGCCCTCCCGATCAAGGATCGCCGGCTCGGCCTGGACGCACGCGACGGTGACGGCGCCTCGCATGCTCAGCCGTCCGATCTCCGGGAGGGCAGGACGGCGCGCAGCCGGTCGTAGCTCTCGGCCGGCCAGAGCGCTTTTGTGTCGTAGTAGACGTCAAAAGCCGGCACCGCCTCGGCGATCGCGACCCAGTCCAGCTTGGACCGGGTGTAGATGTGGACGTCCGGGGAGACCTGCGCGGGATCGTCGAGCGTCCCGGCGCGCACGAACAGGACCTCCGGGCGGGTGTACTCGCTGAACACCGCGACCTGGCACGCCGGGCAGCGGAAGATCCGCTGGCTCGAACCGTCGTCGCGCGGCACGTCGACGGCCCGCGGCTCACCCTCGACAACCTCGACCCGGTCCGCTTCGATCAGGAGGTTGATGACGAAGGCGCTCCCCGTCTGCCGCTGGCAGTTCAGGCAATGGCAGCAGTGGACGAACATCGGCTCGGAACGCAGCCGGTATCGCACCGCGCCGCAGGAGCAGCCGCCTTCGAGCGAGGTCGTCATGCCGGGAGCGTACTCACCCCGGCTGGACGTACCGCGCTCCGAGCGCGGCCGCCAGGGTGCGATGCGCCGGGCCGGAGCCGATGAGGAGCGAGCGGGCCGGATCGACCTCGCGCTCGCGGGCGAACACGAGCGGGAGGCCCGGGAGCGGCGGCCGGCACCAGCACCGCGGCGGGCCGGCCGGGTGCCCGCACAGGGCGGAATCGGCCTGCCTGCCGAGAGCTGCGGCGACCCGGGCGGACGCGGCATCGAGCACGGAGCGGTCGCCGTCCGGGTTCCAGTCGAAGACGAGCGCCGGCGCCTCCGAGACGGCCCCGGCCACGGCGTCCTCCCAGCCGTCTCGTCCGACGGCGGCCGCCGCAACGAAGACGCCGGCACCGCCCGTTCGGGGCTCGGCCTCGAACGCCCGCCGCTCGACCTCGGCGAACCCCTCGTCGTCGCCCGGCGGCTCAAGGTCGCGGAGCGTCCGCATCTGCGACGTCGGTGCGAGCAGCTCCGGATGGCGCCGGCCGAGCGCCTGCAGCTCGTCCGGCCCCGGCAGCGAGCCCACCCGGTCGAGGAGGCGCTCGACGACGTTCACCTGCGCCTGCGCGAGCGGCGTGTCGAGCCAGATGCACCGTACGGCCGCTCCGTGCAGAGCGGCCGCCTCGATGACGTCCCGGCGAGCGGCCCGGTTGAGGTAGGTGTTGTCGAGCACGACGCGCCGCTCACCGGCGGCGAGCGCGTCATCGAGCGCGCGGGCCAGGTCGCGGAGCGTGCCGCCGCGCTCGTCGCGGTTCAGGCGCAGGTACCCGGCGGCGGCGTGCTCGGCCGCGACGCGGCTCTTGCCCGCTCCCGGGATGCCAATCACCATGACGACGTCCGCGTCCGATGCCGTGCCCTTCCGCCGAGCGGGCGTCTCGCGGCCGAGGGCGCGGCCTGCGGCAGCGTGCCGCTCCTCGGTGAGCCGCAGCCTCGCCGCGGCAGCCGCCGAGCGCGCCGCGTCCGGCCGGCGGGCGCCCGGAATCGCCACAACCGCCGGCGAGAGGCCGAGGAGCCACGCCAGCGCAACCTCGGCGGGCGCCGCATCGAGCTCCCCCGCCAGCTCCGCCAGCGCTTCGTTTCGAGCCAACCGGCCGGCGCGCCTCGGCCCACCGAGCGGCGAGTGGGCGATCACCGCGATCCCGGCGTCCGCGCAGCGCTCGACGACGCCTCCCCGCAGCGGACGGTCGTCGAACGGGCTGAGCGCCGCCTGGACGGCGGCGATCGGCGCCAGCTCGAGCGCCTCGTCGAGCTGGCGCCGGTTCACGTTGCAGACGCCCACCCGCCGCGCCAGCCCCTCGTCGCCGATCCGGCGAAGCGCGCGCACGGACGTGCTCCACGGCGTCCGCGGATCGGGCGCGTGGATCAGGTAGAGGTCGATCTCCAGGCCGTCCAGGTCGGCGAGGCTGGCCTCGCAGTCGGCGAGGATGGCCTTCGCGCGGCCGTCCGGAATCCACGCGCCGCCCGTTCGCGCCATGCCGCCCTTCGTCACGATGCGCGCCCGGCCGGCCGCTCCGGCACCGTGCAGCGCCCGGGCGAGCAGGCGCTCGTTGTCGCCGTAGGCCCGGGCCGTGTCGAACACCGTGACGCCCGCCTCCACCGCCGCCGCGATCGTCTCGAGCGCGCGCAACTCGTCGCGTTCCTCGCCGATGGAGAGGCGCATGCAGCCGAGGCCCACCCGGAGCTCGCCCGGGTCGAGCCAGGCGGGCGTCACTCGAGCTGCCAGCGCGCGATCTCCTCGATCGCCCCCGCGCTCGTCAGGTCGAGATGCACCGGCGTGACGGCGATCCGGCCCTCGGCGACCGCCCGGAAGTCCGTGTCCGGCTCGTCGTGGTAGGACGGGTCGTCGCCGTAGATGCGGTAGCGGCGCCGGCCGGCCTCGTCGGACTCGAGGTCGAGCCGGTCCCGGTAGATCCGCCGGCCGAGCTTTGCGACGGTCACGCCCTGCACGGGCGGCGGCGGCGCGTTCACGTTCAGGATCGTCCCCTCCGGAAGGCCGCGCTCGGCGACGTGGCGGGCGAGGGTCGCGAGGATCCCGGCGGCCGGGGAGAAGTCGTAGTTGCGCTGACGGCGGAAGTGGAGGCCGGCCTCCTTCGACTGCTGGGACACGGCGATGGCCGGGATCCCGAGCACGATGCCCTCGAACGCCGCGGCGACCGTCCCGGAGTAGGTCACGTCGTCACCCAGGTTCACGCCGTAGTTGATCCCGGCCACGATCAGGTCGGGCCGCTCGCCGACGAGCCCGAGCTCGGCGAAGCGCACGCAGTCGACGGGGGTGCCGTCGGTGGCGTACCCGCGCGAGCCGTCGCGCAGCTCGACCTCGGTCACCGTGAGGGCGCGGTCGATCGTGATGCCGCGTCCGACGGCGCTGCGGTTCGAGTCGGGTGCGATCACCGACACGTCGCCCACCTCGTCGAGCGCACGTTTGGCCGCGAGCAGGCCGCGCGAGGTGATGCCGTCGTCGTTCGTGAGCAGGATGCGCATCGCCAGGGAAGGTAGCGAGGCCCGCCGGTATCGTGCCCTGATGCCGACCCGCGGGCCCGCCTACCGGATCGTCACGCCGCGCCTCGTCATCCGCTGCTGGGATCCGGGCGACGCGCCGCTGCTCAAGGAGGCGATCGACTCGAGCCTCGACCATCTGCGGCCGTGGATGCCGTGGGCCAGGCACGAGCCGCAGACGCTCGCAGAGAAGGTGGAGCTTCTGCGCGAGTTTCGCGGCCAGTTCGACCTCGCCTCCAACTCGGTCTACGCGATCTTCGACGACCGCGAGCAGCGCGTGATCGGCGGAACGGGCCTCCACCCGCGGATCGGGCTGGACGGGCTCGAGATCGGCTACTGGATCCGCGCCGACGCGGTCGGCAGGGGGTACGCGACCGAGTCCTCGGCCGCGCTGACCCGGGTCGCATTCGAGGTTGCGGAGGTCGGCCGGATCGAGATCCACTGCGCCGACCAGAATCACGCGAGCGCGGCGATCCCGCGGAAGCTGGGGTACAGCCTCCAGGAGCCGGCGGGCGAGGACCTCGTGTTCACGCTCACGGCCGCGGAGTTCCCGGGGAGCCCGGCTGCCGGTACGGCGCTTGCCGCCTATGACGTCGTCGGAAACGTGCTGATCGACGATCTCGAGTAGGGAACTCTCCAGCCGGCGAACCCGTCTGAGAATGCATGAGACGCGCGGTGATGATCCTCTTCCTCTCGGCGACGGTCGCGGCCGCCGCCGGCTGCTTCGGCGGGTCGACGGGGTCGCACGAGGTGCACGCCTCGGCGCCGGCGACGCACGTCGAGGTCACCTACTTCGGCATGCTGCGGCGGGCGTGCCCCTCGAACGATCCCTGCGGGATCCCGTCGCTCCAGCCGATCCCATGCCCGCAGGGCTCACGCTGCGTGCCGCCCCTCCCGCAGGCCGAGCTGATCCGCTGCCCGCGGGGCGCACGGCCCGGGCTGCACTGCTACGCCATTCCGCCGACGCTCAGTCGCGGGCCAAAGCCCGACCCCTGGGTCATCCTTCAGCAGCGCGAGCTTTCGTGCTCCCCCAAACGAGGCGGCTACGCCGACCCGGCGGCCGCGTGCCGGGCGCTCGCGGACTATCTGCCTCGCCTGCACGACCGGGGCGCGCGGGTGTGCATGTGTCCGTTCCAGGCATGGCAGACGCTCGCCGTCGGAACGTTCCGCGGCCGGCCGGTGACCGCCGACCTCTCGGCCTGCGCAACCTGCGGCCTCGGCCGCGCCGCGATCGCCGACCGCGACGCCCTCACGCCGGCCCTCGCCGCGTGAGGCCCGCCGCGGATACCAGGTTACGCACCCACTGCCAGCACACATCCGGGAGCCTGGTGAGACATTGGTGCCAGGCACCGGTGTTTCAGTAGGTGACCGAGGTGAGCGTGAGGCCGTGCGGAGGGGCGGTGCGCCCGGCCGCGGAACGCGGCGTTCCTTCGAGGAGTGCGGCCATGTGGTCGGGATCGGGACGCTCCAGCATCGTGCCGACCAGGACGCGCACCATGTGGCGCAGAAAGGCGTCGGCCGTGATGCGGAACTCCATTCGGCCGCCGTCCGAGTGCCATTTGGCGGAGAGCACGGTGCGGTCGAAGTGGACGTGCTCGGTCTCGGTCGGCGTGAACGCGGTGAAGTCGTGGGTGCCCGGGATCGCGGCGGCGCAGGCTGCCAGGGCAGCCGCGTCGAGCGGGCGGGGATGGTGGAGCTCGTAGCGGGCCCGCATCGGGTCGGGAACCGCCGCCGTGGAGATCCGGTAGGCGTAGCTTCGGGCGCGGGCATCGCGGCGGGCGTCGAATCCGTCCAGAGCCTCGGCGGCGTCGAGCACGGCGACGTCCCGCGACAGCCGGCGGTTGATCGCCCGGACCGGGATCACGCGCGACGCGACGAGCGAGACGACATTCGCCTCGGCGTGCACGCCGGTGTCGGTGCGGCCCGCGACGGTGAGGTCGCGCGGGTCGACCTCGAGCGCCCCGGCCAGCTCGCCCGCCACCGTGCGCAGGCCCGGCTGGGCGGCCCAGCCGTGGAAGTCGGTGCCGTCGTAGGCGACGGTCAGCCGGTAGGCCGGCACGGCCGCACGCCCGGCGCTACGGCTGGTGGTCGACGAGCTCGAGGTACGCCATCGGCGCGGCGTCGCCGGGGCGCGGGCCGAGCTTCACGATGCGCGTGTAACCGCCGGGCCGCTCGGTGAACCGGGGGCCGACCTGGTGGAACAGGTCGTGGACGGCATCCTTCGAGCGCAGGAACGCGACCGCGTGGCGCTGAGCCGCCACGTCGGCCGGGTCCTTGCGTGCGAGGGTGATCAGCTTCTCGGCGATCGGGCGCAGCTCCTTCGCCTTCGCCTCGGTCGTCTGGATGCGACCGTGGGCGAAGAGGGCGCCGCACAGGTTCGAGTGCAGCGCCTTGCGGTGGGCCGGATCCCGGCCCAGTTTGCGGCCCTTTCGCCGATGCCTCACTCGGAGCCCCGCAGGTTGAGGCCGTGCGCCTGGAGCGTCTCCTTCACCTCTTCGATCGACTTCTTGCCGAAGTTCGGGATCGCGGCCAGCTCGGCCTCGGTCTTGGAGATGAGATCGCCGATCGTCTCGATGCCGACCCGCTTCAGGCAGTTGTACGAGCGCACGCCCAGCTCCAGCTCCTCGATCAGGATGTTCTCCATCCCGTGGGCCGACGGGGCGGCGGCCTCGGCGGCGGCGCCGTCGGGCCGGATGGCCAGGTCGGCGGCGTCGATGTCGGTGAAGATGCTGAGGTAGCGGATCAGGATCTCGGCCGCGTCCTTGACCGCGTCCTTCGGCGTCATCGAGCCGTTGGTGGTCACCTCGAGCTTCAGCTTGTCGAAGTCGGTGCGCTGGCCGACGCGGGCGGCGTCGACGTCGTAGGACACGCGCCTGACGGGCGAGAAGATCGAGTCGACCGGGATGACCCCGATCGTCGTCTCCGGGCCCTTGTTCCCCTCCGCGGGCACGTAGCCGCGGCCGCGGGCGATGGTGAGGGTCATCTCGAACCGGGCCTTCTCGGCCAGGTGGCAGATGACGAGGTCGGGATTCAGGATCTCGAGGTCGGAGGGCGCCTCGATGTCGGCCGCCGTCACCTTGCCGGGGCCGTCCTTCTGCACCTGCACCTCAACCTCGCCCGACTCGCCGTGCAGGCGGCAGATGAGGTTCTTGAGGTTCAGGATGACGTCGGTCACGTCCTCGCGGACGCCCGGCACCGACGTGAACTCGTGAGCGACGCCCTCGATCTTCACGGAGGTGACGGCTGCCCCCTCGAGCGAGGAGAGGAGCACGCGGCGGAGGCTGTTGCCGAACGTGTAGCCGAACCCGCGGTCGAGCGGTTCGACGACGAACGTGCCCAGCGTCTCGCCGACGTCTTCGGACGTGATCTTCGGAATGTTTTCGAGCATGAGGTCCTTACTTCGAATAGAACTCGACGATCAGCTGCTCCTGGACCGGCGTGTCGATGTCCGCGCGGTCGGGGAGGCGAAGCACCGTCCCCTGGAGGTTGTCGTGGTCGGCCTGGAGCCACGGCGCGACCGATGCCGTCAGATCGGTGGCGTCGGCCACGACCGCCTTCGCGCCGGAACCCTCGCGGAGGGTGATGACGTCGTCGGCGGAGACCTGGTAGGACGGGATGTTGACCTTGCGGCCGTTGACGGTGAAGTGGTTGTGACGGACGAGCTGGCGGGCCTGCGACCGCGAGGCGGCGAAGCCGAGCCGGTAGATGACGTTGTCGAGGCGCAGCTCGAGCATCCGCAGGAAGTTCTCGCCGGTGATGCCCGACTTGCGGCTGGCCTTGTCGTAGTACGTGCGGAACTGCGACTCGAGCACGCCGTAGTAGCGGCGCATCTTCTGCTTCTCGCGCAGCTGGAGCAGGTACTCCGACTGCTTGATCCGGCCGCGGCCGTGCTCGCCGGGCGGATAGGCGCGGCGCTCGATCGCGCACTTCTCGGTGAGGCAGCGCTCGCCCTTCAGGAAGAGCTTCATGTTCTCGCGCCGGCACTGCTTGCACTTGGGACCGATCATGCGGGCCATCAGACACGCCTCCGCTTCCGCGGCCGGACGCCGTTGTGGGCCTGCGGGCTCACGTCCTTCACGCTCAGGATCTCGAGCCCCGCAGCCTGAAGCGAGCGGATGGCCGTCTCGCGGCCCGACCCGGGCCCCTTCACGAACACCTCGACCTTCTGGAGGCCGTGCTCCATGCCCTCGCGGGCGGCGGCATCGGCCGTCACCTGAGCGGCGAACGGCGTCGACTTGCGCGACCCCTTGAAGCCGACCGCGCCGGCGCTCTTCCACACGATCACCGCGCCGTCCTTGTCGGTGAGCGCGACGAGCGTGTTGTTGAACGACGTCTTGATGTGCGCCTGGCCGATCGCGATGTTCTTGCGGGCCTTGCGGCGGACACGGCCGCGCGTCCCGCCTCTACGGGGTGCTTGGGGCAACTACTTCTTCCTCTGCTTGCCGACGGTCTTCTTCGGGCCCTTGCGGGTGCGGGCGTTGGTGCGGGTGCGCTGGCCGTCGACCGGGAGGCCGCGACGGTGGCGCAGGCCCCGGTAGCAGCCGATCTCCATCAGCCGCTTCACGTTCTGCGAGCGCTCCCGGCGCAGGTCGCCCTCGACGGTGAGGCCCTGGTCGATGTGCGAGCGCAGCCGGGCGACCTCCTCCTCGGTGAGGTCGCGCACCTTGGTGTCGGGGTTCAACCCGAGCTCGGCGAGCACCTTGAGCGATGTCGAGCGGCCGATCCCGTAGATGTAGGTGAGCCCTACCTCAACGCGCTTCTCACGGGGAATGTTGACTCCGGCGATGCGTGCCATCTCGCTCCCTCCTAGCCTTGCCGCTGCTTGTGGCGAGGATTCGAGCAGATGACCAGCACGTGGCCGTGCCGGCGGATCACGCGGCACTTCTCACACATCGGGCGGACGCTGGGTCTGACCTTCACAGGGAATCCTCCAGGGGGACGGGGGCCCGCTCGCCGGGCAGGCGCGGCCACTCCGCACGAGCGACCGTGAAGTCTATCACCGGCCCTCGCCCTGCCCCTTCGGTTCGCGGGATGTGAGCACGCGCGGGCCGTTCGCCGTCACGGCGACCGTGTGCTCGCAGTGGGCGGCGAGGCTGCCGTCGCGGGTGAAGACGGCCCAGCCGTCGGGGCCGCCCTCGACGTCGTAGCCCCCCGCCGTGATCATCGGTTCGATGGCGAACACCATGCCGGCCGCCAGCTTGGGGCCCCGCCCAGGCGGGCCGTAGTTCGGGATCTGCGGGTCCTCGTGCATGTTGCGGCCGACGCCGTGCCCCACGAGGCTGCGGACGACGCCGAACCCGCGCTTCTCGACAACCTCCTGGACGGCGTGGCTCACGTCGCCGAGCCGGTTTCCCTCCCGGCACTGCTCGATCGCCGCCCGGAGGCCCAGGTTGCAGGCCTCGATCAGGTCGGCGGCCTCCGTGGTCGGCTCGCCGATCGTGACCGTGATCGCCGAGTCGGCCACGTAGCCGTCGAGCGTGACGCCGACGTCGATCGAGAGCAGGTCGCCTTCGGAGAGGGTGTAGGGGCCGGGGATCCCGTGCACCACCATCGCGTTGGGCGACGCGCAGATCGACCCGGGGAAGCCGCGGTAGCCCTTGAAGGTCGGCCAGCCGCCGCGCGCAGTGATGAACTCCTCGGCCATGCGGTCGAGATCGGCCGTCGTCACGCCGGGACGGGCCTCGCGCTCGAGCATGTCGAGGGTGTCGGCGACGACGCGGCCGGCGCGGGCCATCTTCTCAAGCTCGGCGGCGGTCTTGCGAACGATCACCGGCCGCCGTCCAGCCCGTCGATCAGCGCGTCGACCTCACGAGCCACGACCTCCTTGGGCCGGGATGCGTCGATCCGCTGCACCAGCCCGTGGCTCGTGTAGTACCGAAGCACCGGCGCCGCCGCCGCGACCCATTGCTTCTCGTACCGGGCCCGCACGACGTCCTCGCGGTCATCGTCGCGCTGATAGAGCTCCGAGCCGTCCTCGTCGCAGATCCCCTCGACCTTGGGCGGATGGAACTCCACGTGGTAGACGTGCTCGGCGGCCCGGCAGACGCGGCGGCCCGAGAGGCGCCGGACGAGCTCCTCGAGCTCGATGTCGAACACGATCACCGACGCAATGTGGCGTCCGAGGCCGTCGAGCATGCCGTCGAGCGCCTCCGCCTGGGCGCTCGTGCGCGGGAAGCCGTCGAGCAGGGTGCCCGGCTCGGTGTCGGGGGCACCCAGCCGCTCCTTGAACATGGCGATGATGAGATCGTCCGGGACGAGGTCGCCGCGGGCCATGATCGCCTTCGCCTCGAGGCCGACGGGCGTGCCGTCGCGAACCGCCCCCCGCAGCATGTCGCCCGTCGCGATGTGAGCCAGGCTGCGCTCGGATGCGATCCGTGCGGCCTGCGTGCCCTTGCCGGCGCCCGGCGGGCCCATCAGGATGAGATCAAGAGACATCGCCGCTACTTGAGGAAGCCCTTGTAGGAGCGCATCGACAGCTGCGACTCGATCTGGCGCATCGTGTCGATCGCGACTCCGACGACGATCAGGACGGACGTGCCGCCCAGCGCGCGCGCCGTGGCGGTCGAGAACCCGCCGTACTTGATGAAGAGCGACGGCAGCACCGCGACGGAGGCCAGGAAGAGGCCGCCGGCGACCGTGAGCCGCACGAGCACCTTCTCGAGATACTGCGCGGTCGGCCGGCCGGGCCGGACACCCGGCACGAACCCGCCGTACTTCTTCAGGTTCTCGGCCTGCTCGATCGAGTTGAAGACGACGGCGACGTAGAAGAACGTGAAGCCGAAGATCAGGACCGCCTCGCCGATCAGGAACGGCCAGCCGCCCGGCGTGAAGAAGCGGGCCATGTCGTGAGCGAACGACCACGGCACGATCTGGCCGACCGTCGGCGGGAACGCCATGATCGCCGCGGCGAAGATGACCGGGATGACGCCGGCCATGTTGACGCGCAGGGGCAGGTAGGTCGATCCCCCGGACGTCATCCGCCGCCCGACCATGCGCTTGGCGTACTGGATCGGGATCTTGCGGATGCCCTCCTGAAC
>DATIDU010000326.1:0-18150 GCA_035456145.1 Gaiellales bacterium
CGGGTGGCCGGCGAAGGGCAGCTCGATGACCGGCGTGAAGATCCGCACCCGGTAGTCGGCCTCCGGGTTGGTCGGGGCGAGCACGAACGTCGTCTCCGACAGGTTCGTCCAGTGCGCGATCTGCTGCATCTGCGCGTCGGAAAGGCTGCTGCCGTCGAGCACCACGGCGACCGGATTTCCGCGGTACGGCTCGGTCGTGAAGACGTCGACCTGGGCGAACGGGCGCTGCATCTGGCGGAGGCTACCCCTCGACAGCCCGCAGCCGCTCCGTCCAGTCCTTGACACCCGGAACGTCCAGGAGGTCGTCGCGCGCATCGACCGCGCACGCGCGCCGACGTCCCAGGATGCGCGGATCTTCACAGGTACGCTGTCCCCATGGAGTCCGCCGCCAAGCTTCTCCTGGCCGCGGCCGCGGTGCTCGCGGTCTCCGGCGCGGTCCTGCTCCTGCTCTCGCGGCTCGGCGTGAGCGGCCTGCCGGGGACGTTCAAATGGGAGTCGAAGGGCGGCGGCGTCTCGGTCTACGCACCGGTTGGACTCATGATCCTGCTCAGCATCGTCGGCACGATCGTTCTGAACGTGCTGCTCCGCCGCTGAGCGCACTTTTTACCTGCTCGTTACACGTATCCAAGTAGCATCCCGAACATGGGTCGGGGTCGGGCGATGCGACTCGGTGCAGGAGCCGCTGCGGGCGGCATCCTGCTCGCGACCGTCGTCGCCGAGATTGCCCGGGCGGACGACGGTCACAGCGTGGGCGAGACCCTGCGCGGGGCCGACGTCGTCCTGCTCGCCGCGGCCGCCACCGCCGAGGCCTGGCGCTACCTCTTCTCGGGTGCGCTCCTGCGGCTCCTCACCGGCTTCGGGTACTCCCTCTCGGCGCGCATCTCGACCGCCGCGATCACCCTCGGCGCGCTCATCCCCGGTTCGCAGCTTCCGGGCGGCGGCATCGCCTACCGGGAGCTCCTGCGCCGCGGCATCCCGCGCCGCCGCGCGCTGGCCGTCTCGACCGCGCTCGTCCTGGTCGTGCCGGCCGCTTCGATCGCGCTCCTCGCCGGCCCGGCGCTTCTCATCTCCGGCACGAAGTCCGACCTGCCGTCCAGCTGGCGGGCGATCCTCGACCTGCTCGGGATCGCCGCGCTCATGCTCGCCGCCGCGATCCTGCTCGTCGTCGCCGTCGGCCGCCGCGCCCACCACGCGCCGGCGTCGCTCGGCTTCGGCATCTGCGCGTGGCTCGCCGACGCCGCCTGTCTCTGGCTCACCGCGCACGCCCTCCACATCGGGATCGACGCGGGCACGATCCCCGTCGCGTACCTCGCGGCCGTCGCGATCATGGCGATCCCGTTCATACCCGGCGGTGTGGGGGCGGTGGAGGCGGCCGTCCCGTTCATCCTCGCCGCCGGCTCGACGTCGTATGCCGACGCCGCGGTCGTGGTGATCGCCTGGCGCGTGCTCTCGTTCTGGATCCCCACCGCCGCCGGGGCCGCCGCGCTCGCCACGCTGCACCGCCCGATCCGGCGCGTCCGGCCGCCCGCGACTGTATAGCGACTAGCATCGCCGGCGTGAACGCCGACGCGCCGATCGGCATCCTGGCCGCCGACTGGGCGGGGCTCACGGTTGCCGACGCCGTCCAGCGGGCGCTGCCACACGAGGACGTGGTCTACCTGGCCGACCAGGCGTGGGCTCCCTACGCGGGTCGGCCCGGCGCCGTCGTGCGAGACCGGGTGATGCGGATGGCCGCCGACCTCGTCGAGCAGCACTCGTGCAAGCTGGTCGTCCTGGCCTCGCTTCAGGCGACGCTCGACGGGCTGGAGGCGGCCCGCGCCCGGGTGGCGGGCGTACCGGTCGTCGGGATGGAGCCGGGGCCGGTGCTGGCCCGGGCCGCCGCGCTCGCCGGGACCGGGAAGGTGCGGGCCGTCGTGGGGAGCCGATGCGTGCGCGGCGCCCAGCTCCGCGACGAGCTCAAGCGTGGGCGCGACCGCTCGCTTCCCGCCGGCATCGCCCCGCTCGACGTGGACGTGGCGGCGCTCCTGTGCGTCCACGCCGGCGCCGATCCGCCGCTCGACGGCCCGTTCGTGAGCGCGGCCGAGCTGGCGGCGGCGTCCGCCGCGGCGACCGTGCGCGGGATGGGCGGCGTGGCTCGGCGAAAGCGGCGCGGGCGCAGGATCCTCGTGAGCTCCTCTCCGCCCGCCGCCGCTACGATCGCCCGATGACGCTCACCGTCACGTGCGAGCTTGTCCCGCCGCGGGGCGCCGCCGCCGACGCCGTGCGCGCGGCCGCGTCGCAGTGGGGCGCGATCGCCGACGCGGTGAACGTCACCGACGGCGCCCGGGCGTCGGTGCGCATGTCGGCGCTGGCGACGGTGGCGATCATGCGCCAGGAGGGCGTCGAGGCCATCCTCCAGATGACCGTCCGCGACCGCAACCGGATCGCGCTTGCGGCCGACGCGCTCGGGGCGGCGGCGCTCGGCGTGCGCGGGTTCCTGGCGCTCTGGGGCGATCCCGTCAAGGTCGGCGAGAACCCCGACGCGGCCGAGGTGCGCGACCTCGAGACCGCCGAGCTCATCGCGCTTCTCGCCGGCATCCGCGAGGGCAGGCTGCCGGGCGGCCGCGAGCTGGACGGCCCGCCGTCGTCGTACCTCGTCGGCTCGGCTGCGAGCGCCGGCCCGGCGCCGGTGGACGGGCTTGTGGCGAAGCTCGACGCGGGCGCCGACCTCGTCCAGACGCAGATCGTGCTCGACGCGGAGGGGTTCGGCGAGTGGTTCGGGCGCTGCCGCGACGCCGGCGTGGCGGAGCGCGCGACCGTCCTGGCCGGGATCGCCGTGCCGCGATCGGGTGAGTGGATCGCGCGGATGGAGAAGATGGGCGCGCGCGCGTCGGCGGAGCTGGCGGAGCGCGCCGAGAAGGGTGAGGGCGCCGAGGCGGTCGCCGACCTGATCGAGCAGCTCGCGCAGGTCGAGGGACTGGCGGGCGTCCACCTGATGCCGCTGGGGTCGCCGCCGGAGCTGATCCGCGACCTCGCCCAGCATGCCCGGCGGGCGTTCGCCGCGAAGTAGCTCCCCGGCGCGATCAGTCCTATGCTTCGGCGCATGCGTTGGGCTTGTGGGCTGGGCCTTGCCGTCGCGGCGCTCGTGTTCGCCGGATGCGCGGGAGCAGTGGAATCGTCGCCCGCCGACGCCGCGAAGCCGGCGAAGCAGGTCGAGCCGTCCGCGGCCACGGCGGAGCCGGCCACGCCGGCGAAGGCCAGGGCCGCGCCGGCGAACGCCGCCATCCCGCCCGCACCGGCGCACGGCCCGGCATACCTCGTCGCCCGGATCCGCCGGCCCCTTCACACGCCGTTCGGGACGGTGCCCGACCACAGCCAGTTCGGCCAGGCGGTCTGGGTGCCGGTCCTGCGCCATCACGCCGACCGCGGCCGTCTGCTCGTGCCGCTCGGCAAGCGCGGCCGCCGCGTCGAGGCCGATCTGGCCACCATGCCGCTTCAGTGGCGCAGGGTGCGCGTCGTGATCGACCTCTCCGCCGAGCGGATGGTCATCCTCGACGGTCGCCGGCGCCTGGGGACGTTCCCCGTCGGGAAGGGCGCTCCGTCAATGCCGACCCCGACCGGGCGGTTCTTCGTCACCGATCGGCTGCGGTTTGGGCAGGGGAGCCCATACGCCCCGTTCGCAGTCGGCCTCTCGGCGCACGTGTCGCAGCTTCCGGCGTCGTGGCTCGGCGGCGACCAGGTGGCGATCCACTACGGCGGGATGGGCGCGGTCAGCCACGGCTGCATCCACGCCGGGCTCGACGCGATCCACGTCCTCCAGCGGCGGGTCGGCCTGGGGACGCTGGTCGTCATCAGGGCCTGACGACCTCCGGTGGTCTAGGCTCGGCGGGTGTTCACGCCCGCGCCCGTCCTCCAGACCGTGGTTGCCGTCGTGGCCATCGTCGCCTTCCTGGCGACCGGGAACCCCGTACCGGCGGCGATCATCGCGGGCGCGCTCGTCATCGCCTGGGCGGGGTACCTGATCCGCCGGCGGCGGCCGTGAGCCGGATCGCGGTCGTGACAGGCGCGGCGTCGGGGATCGGGGCGGCGACCGCTCGCCGGCTCGCCGAGGAGGGGGCCGACGTGTGGCTGGTCGACCGGGCGGCGGAGGCGGTTGGTCACTTGGCCGTGTCACTGAGTGCCAATTGCGTGGTGGCCGACGTCACCGAGCCCGGCGCTGCCGAGCGCGTGCTCGACCAGGCGGGCGGTGTCGACGTGCTGGTCACCGCCGCCGGGGCGATCCTGCGCCGCACCGCCGAGGACACGACCGACGCCGACTGGGACGCCGCCCTCGCGCTCAACCTGACAGCGACATTCCGGTTCTGCCGCGCGGCCGTCCCCGTGATGCGTGGGCGGGGCGGCGGGGCGATCGTGACGGTCGGCTCCGGCTGGGGCCTCGTCGCCGGCCCGCGGGCGGTCGCCTACGCCGCGACGAAGGCGGCGGTCGTCAACCTGACCCGCGCGCTGGCCATCGACCACGGCCCCGACGGCATCCGCGCCAACTGCGTCTGCCCGGGCGACACCGACACGCCGCTCCTGCGCGACGAGCTGGCCCAGCTCGGCGCGGAGGCCGGCGCGGGGATCGCCTCCTCCGGTGCGGGCCGCCCGCTCGGCCGCGTCGCCCAGCCGGACGAGATCGCCGCGGCGATCGCCTGGCTCGCCTCGCCGGACGCCGGCCACGTGACGGGGACGACGCTCGTCGTCGACGGCGGCGGCCTCGCCGGCGGCTGATCGGGATCACCCGTCCGGGGGGTTGACAGCCACCCGGGCGGCCGGACAGTGGAGGCAGGTTCGGTTCTTCGAGACGTGGGGAGATGGCTGGGATGAGGTTCACGCGATTCATGGGACGGGAGGACGAGGAGGAGCTCCAGCCCGTCGAGTCGGATGACGACGTGCGCCGCGCGCTGGCGCGTATCGACAGCTACGCCTCGGCGCGGCCGCTTGACCGCCGCCGGCCCTCGACCTCCCAGGTGCACCCCCTGGGCAAGGTCATCAGCCTCTGGCCGCGCTGATGCGCGACCGGGGGGGAACCCAGGGTTCCCCCGCGAGCCCCCTCCTTAAGGGTGGCGTGGCGTTTGCCGCGCTCCGGCGAAGAGCGCGGTCTTCGCCGTCGCCGCGACCATGGAGTGCGTTCGGGGACAGTCTCTGAACGTTTGCCGTCGCGGCGCCGTAGCGCATTCGTGACAGATGGCGATCCGGGCCAGTCCCGCTGCGTCGCAGGACGGTGACGAAGGTGTGGCGCGAGATGTTCAGGGACTGTCCCCTTCTAATCCCGCGCCGCACCGGCGCTCGTCGCGGCTAACATCGCCGCGATGCCGATGCTGCTTGCCGCATCCGTGACGCCCCTTCGCGACGGCGGCGCCGCCCTGGACGAGGACGCCATCGCTCCGATGGTCGCGTTCCTCACCGAGGCCGGCGTCGACGGGCTCTTCGCCCTTGGCACGACCGGTGAGGGAGTCATGCTCTCGCTCGACGAGCGTATGCGCGCCGCGACGGCCTTCCGTGAGGCCTGCGACGGCACGCTCATCGTTCACTGCGGCGCGCAATCGACGGCCGATACCGTCGCCCTGGCGGCCCACGCCGCGTCGATCGGCGCCGACGGCGTGGCGGTGATCCCGCCGCCGTACTACGCATTCGGCCCCGACGCCGTCCTCGCCCACCTGGCGGCGGCCGCCGGAGCGTGCGAACCCGTGCCGTTCTATCCCTACGCCTTCGCCGCGCGCAGCGGCTACCGGCTGGAGCCTGGGGTCGTGGAGCGACTCCGCGAGCGCGTGTCGAACCTCGCCGGCCTCAAGGTCTCGGAGGCGCCCTTCGACCGCGTCGCCCCGTATCTTGATCTCGGCCTGCCGGTCTTCGTGGGCGCCGAGCCCCTCATCCCGCAGGGCCTCGCCGCGGGAGCCGCCGGCTCGGTGTCGGGGCTCGCCGCGGCGTTCCCCGAGATCGTCCGGGCCGTGGTCGACGCTCCCGACGATGCCGGCGCCGCGCGCCTGGGCGAGCTCCGGGCCGCGGTCGAGCGGCACCCCTTCCAGGCCGCGCTCAAGACCGCGCTCGGCGCCCGCGGCGTCCCCGTCCTGCCGGACGTGCGCCCACCGCTGGAGGGCCTCAGCGCCGAGGGCGCCGAGGCGATTCGCGAGCTCGTTGACGCGACATTTGTTAAATAACTTGCGCCACCCCTGAGACCGTGGTATGTTCGCCGGGCGTAGTAGTCAGCGTCCCACCACCCGGAAAGGAGGCAATGTCGTGAACATCATGCTCAGTGCGAATATGACGTTTGCCCTCCGGGTGTCGGCCGTTTGGCCGGTCGGAGCGACGCTGGCGCCTTGCGCCCACGTCGCGGCGTAGAGCCTTAGGGCTCCACCCGGCGTAACGTCAGTCCTCGGCCCTCGTGGCCGCGCTTCGTTCGTTAACTCCCCGTCCCGTCCCGGGAGGCAGCTGCATGTCCAGATCCCGTCGTTACATAACAGAAGAGAGAGGAGGTGAAGATATGAATACGCATCCCGACATCCGTATCGCCCTGGCAACTGCGTACCTGGCCGAGGTCCTGGACCGCGCCAGGCAGGAGGAGCTCCGGCGCGCGGTCGCGGCCAACCGCGACGAGCACCGGAAGGTCGAGCGGCGCCGCTTCGTGCGCCGTGCCCGCGTCCCGCAGGAGGCAGCATGAGCAGGGAGCGCGCTCCCCCTGTACTCTCGGGGCGCTTTGGCGGAAGAACGGATTTGCGTCGCCGCCGCGGATGGTGAGCGTCACGGCCCCCGCGGCGGCGACGGGCCGCCGGGCCCAGCGAGCTTGCGTCGGCGGCGGCAGAGTGGTGACCCATCGGATACCGTCTCCATCTGGCAGACAGATGCCGTCGCCGATCCAGCCCCTTCCAGATCAGAGCCTGGCCGACGCGGTCGCCGACCGCCTGCGGCAGGCGATCCATGACGGGGAGTACACGCCGGGGCAGCGGCTCCCCGAGCGGACGCTCTCCGAGCGTCTCGGCGTGAGCCACATCCCGGTGCGCGAGGCGCTCACCAAGCTGGAGGACGAGGGCCTGGTGGTTCGCCTGCCGCGCCGCGGCGCCCGGGTGGCGCAGCTCTCGCCGACGAGCATGGCGGAGGTGTCGAGCATGCGCGTGCTCCTCGAAGGGTTCGTCGTCAGGCGGGTGTGCGAGCGGTGGACGCCGCGCGTCGAGCGCGACCTCGTGCGGATCGTCGACCGCATGGTCGCGGCCGCCGAGAAGGGTGACGCCGCCGGCGTGCTCGATCTCGACCACCGCTTCCACGAACGGCTGTGGCAGCAGGCCGACCACTCGATCCTGATCGAGGTGGCGGCGCACCTGCGCGGCCGCATCAACAGCTTCCTGCGCGCGACGATCCAAACGCTCTCGCCGGGCGAACTGGTCCAGCACGCCATGACCCACCGCGCCCTCACCCGAGTGATCGCAGCCGGCGACGCCGACGCCGCCGAGGAGGCGATGCGGACCCACATCCAGGCCGCCGCGGAACGGATCGAGGATCGTCCAACCCCGGATCGATAGACTCGGGTCGATGGCGGACGCACCTCAAGCACCCGGCCGCCGGCCGGAGGCGGGCCCTCCGCAGGGGCTCGGCCGCCGGATGGGAGCCATGCCGGGAGGGAACCGGTTCTGGATCATCCTCCTCGTCCTGCTCGCCGTGAACTACGTGATCGCAAGCCAGGCGTCGAGCGGGCCGTCGCGCCTTCAGGTCCCGTACAGCTTCTTCCGTGCCGAGATCGGCAAGGGCAACGTCGCCGAGGTGACCTCGACCGGCGACACGATCGAGGGCGACTTCAAGAAGGTGACGGCGCCGCCCAAGGGCACCGACGGCTCTCCCTCCATCCACTTCAAGACTCAGCGGCCCGAGTTCGCCGACGACGGGCTGATCGACCTGCTGCTCCAGAAGAACGTCGTCATCAACGCCCACCCCATCGACGAGGGCCAGCCGATCTGGGAGACGCTGCTCTTCGGGTTCGGGCCGACCATCCTCCTCGTCGGGCTCTTCGTGTTCCTGATGCGCCGAGCGCAGGCGGCCTCGGGAGGGGGCGTCCTGGGCGGGTTCGGGCGGTCGCGCGCCAAGCGCTATGACGCGGCCGAGGCCAAGGACCAGGTCGACTTCGACGACGTCGCGGGCATCGACGAGGCGGAGGACGAGCTGGTCGAGGTGGTCGACTTCCTGCGAAACCCCGGGCGCTACACGAAGCTCGGCGCGAGCGTGCCACGCGGCGTCCTCCTCTCCGGCCCGCCCGGCACGGGAAAGACGCTCCTCGCGCGGGCGGTGGCCGGCGAGGCCGGCGTGCCGTTCTTCTCGCTCTCGGCCTCGGAGTTCATCGAGGCGATCGTCGGGGTCGGCGCGAGCCGGGTCCGGGATCTTTTCGCCCAGGCCAAGACGGCCGCGCCGGCGATCATCTTCATCGACGAGCTCGACGCGATCGGCCGGGCGCGCGGCGGCGGGGCGACCCTCGGCGGCCATGACGAACGCGAGCAGACCCTGAACCAGATCCTGACCGAGATGGACGGCTTCTCAGGGTCGGAGGGCGTGATCGTGATCGCGTCGACGAACCGGCCCGAGGTGCTCGACTCGGCGCTGCTTCGGCCCGGGCGGTTCGATCGCCGCGTGACCGTGAACCCGCCCGACCAGAGCGGCCGCAAGCTCATCCTCGAGGTGCACACCCGCGGCGTGCCCCTGGCCGACGACGTCGACCTCCAGGCGATCGCGTCCACCACGCCCGGCATGGTCGGCGCCGACCTGCGAAATCTCGTGAACGAGGCGGCGCTGACCGCCGCCCGCCGCGGCCACGAGAGGGTGCAGCTCGCCGACTTCACCGACTCGCTCGAGAAGATCGTGCTCGGCGCCGAGCGGCGGATCGTGCTCTCGCCGGCCGAGCGCGAGCGCACCGCCTATCACGAGTCCGGCCACGCGCTCCTCGGCATGCTCCAGCCGGGCGCCGACCCGGTGCGCAAGATCTCGATCATCCCCCGCGGCCGCGCGCTCGGCGTCACGTTCCAGAGCCCCGAGAGCGACCGCTACGGCTACTCCGCCGAGTACCTGCGCGGGCGCCTCATCGGCTCGCTCGGCGGGCGGGCTGCGGAGCTCCTCATCTACGGCGACCTCACGACCGGCGCGGAGTCCGATCTGGAGCAGGCGACCGCGATCGCGCGGATGATGGCGGGCCGGTGGGGGATGTCGGAGGCGGTTGGGCCGGTCTCGGTCCTGCCCGGGCCGAACGACGAGCCGATGCTCTTCCCCGGCGTCGCCCAGCCCTCGGAGCGCACGCGCGAGCTGGTCGACGGGGAGGCCCGCCGCATCCTGGAGGAGTGCGCCGACGCGGCCTTCGCGCAGCTTCGCGAGCATCGCGACCAGCTCGAGGCGCTGGCGCGGGCCCTGCTCGAGCACGAGACGCTCGACGAGGCCGACGCCTACCGCATCGCCGGCATCGACCGGGTGCCGCGGGCGGCCGCTCCAGCTTGACGGATTCCAGCGGCCGTGCGAGCATCCGCACGATGCGTCTACGGCGGCCGATCATCCTCCTCGCGGCGCTGGCCGCGGTTGCGCTCACGGCGCCTGCGGCCTCCGGGTCCGGCGCGACGATCGCCACGAGCCTGACCGCGGCGCCCGATCCGGTCACGGTCGGCCACACCGCCGCGCTCACGACGACCTTCGAGAACACGGGGCCGGTCGGCGTCCACGACGTCGAGGTGCGGCTGTCGCTGCCGGAGGGTTCGACCTTCGTCCAGTCGTTCCCCGGCGAGGATACCTGCGACCTGGAGCACGGCACGACCGTCGAGTGCGACTTCGGCGCCGTCGATCCCGGCGGGCATGTCGAGCTGACAGTGCTGGTCACCGTTCCCGGGACGCCCGGCGACCTCTCGACCACCGCCCACTGGCAGGCCGAGCACGCCGATCCGCAGTTCCCGACCGCGACGGTGCACGTGGTGCAGACCTCTCCCGACGACCTGTCCGAGTGGGTGCTGCCGGCGGGCGCGACCGTCACCACCGACCCGGGCACCGGAGCCACGCCGCAGAACCCCCAGGTGACGACCGCAGACGTCCCGTCGACCCAGATCGGCACGGCCGCAACGCTCTCCGAGGACGACGCCTCGGGCCCGTCCGATGCCTGCGGCCCGTACGCCACCTGCTTCGGCCAGATCTCGACGATCACGATCGGCCAGAGCTTCTCGCCCGGCGACCCGCTGCGCTTCGTGTTCGTGCTCGACAAGTCCGAGATCCCGAAGAACACGAAGATCAAGAAGATCCCGATGTTCCATGACGGCGTCCTCGTCCCGAACTGCACCGGCTCTTCCGGGACGGCGTCGCCCGACCCCTGTGTCGTGAGCCGCAAGAAGCTGAAGAAGGGCGACGTCCAGATCGTCGTCCTCTCGTCGACGAACGGACGCTGGCGGCCCTAGGCCGTCTGCGCCGACCGCTCCACCGCGACCAGGTAACCCTTCGCCCGGCACTCGGCGGCCGCGCGGGTCCGTGCAGCCGACGCGGCCGCCGTGTCGCCGGCCGCGTCGCAGGCGTCGGCCAGTGCGAGCAGCGCCTCGGCCCGGATGACGGGCGCGTCGGCGCCGTCGAGCAGCGCGTTCGCCCGCCGGGCCTCGGCCGCACCCGCTGCGACGTCGCCGCCGCGGACGAGCAGGCCCGACCGCACGCACGCGAGCAGCACCGCCGAATCGACGTCCTCGTCGCCGGTCACGCGCTGGCCGGCCTCGACCAGCTCGGCGGCCTCGGCGTCGCGGCCCTGGGCGGCGACGGCCTGGGCGAGGAGGGCGGTCGTCGTGCTGAGCAGGTAGGCCGCGCCCATCCGCTCGAGCTCGGCAACGTCTCGGCGGATCAGGCGCTCGGCCTCGGCGGGGTCGCCGGCCAGGAGCTCGACCGCGCCGGCCTCGAGCGACGTCGACGCGGCCAATACGCTGTTCCCGAGCTCCTCGAGGATCGAGCGGGCGCGCGCCGAGAGCTCCCGGGCTCGGTCGAACTCCCCGCGCATGGCCTCCAGGTGCGCCAGGGCGCCGAGGACGAGGCCCTCGGTGCGGCGGTCGCCGGTCGCGTCGGCCGCGATACGTGAGCACTCTGCGATCGCCTCCGGCACGGGCGTCGGGCCGTAGACGGCGGCGACCGCGAACGACGAGGCGTTGCGGCGTTCCTGGCGCAGGTCGCCGGCCGCCCGGGCGTGCTCGGCGGCGCGCGCCACGGCCTCGGCCGCCTCGCCGTAGCGAAGCGCGGTCGCGTGCACCGTCCCGAGCACCCGCCAGGCCTTGGCCAGACCGGCGTCGTCGCCCATCAGCTCGAACACGGGGATCGCTCCACGGGCGATGCGGGCCGCACGCTGCGACCAATCCGTCAGCGGGTCGCCGTAGAACTCGACCAGCGCCAGTCCCAGGGCGGCGTCGGCCCGGAGGCGATGGTCGCCGGCCTCGTCGCTTGCAGCGATTGCCTCGCGCAGGACGCGCTGGGCCTCTGCGAACTCGCCGACGTCCATCAGCGCCTCGCCCAGGTCGGGCAGCAGGTCGAGCCGCTTCTGGTCGAACGCCGGCAGGAGCGCCGCGGCCCGGTGCATCAGGTTGGCGGCGGCGGGCATGTCGCCGCGGGCAAACGCTCGCCGTCCGGCCGCCTGCAGGCGCTCGGAGGCCTGCCGCCCGATCGACCGCCCCCGGTCATCGAGCGGCCCGAGCTCCGACAGGTACCCGTGGGCCTGCTCCAGGTGGTAACCGAGGATCTCCTCGTACTCGCTGGCGCGGTCGCCGTTCACGGCGTCGGCCCAGGCCACGAACCGTTCGTGCAGCTGGGCGCGGTCGCGCTTCAGCAGGCTCGCGTAGGCGGCATCACGGATCAGGATGTGCTGGAAGGCGAAGGCCGGGCCGGTCGTCATCACCGCGGGATGGGGCTGGAGGAGCCGGCGCCGCTCGAGCCCGCCGAGGTCGTCCGGCACCTCGGCGCGGCGCGTGTCGGGGACGAGCTCCACCACGGCCGCCTGCGGGAACACCTGGCCCACGACCGACGCCGTGCCGACCACGTCGCGCTGGGCGTTGCCGAGCCGGTCGAGGCGGGCCGCCAGCAGGGCGCTGATCGTCGGCGGGACGGCGATGTCGCCGCCCGGCGCCTCCTGCAGCATCGCCAGCATCTGCTCGAGAAAGAGCGGGTTCCCGCCCGCCGTCTCGACGATTGTCCGCAGTATCTGCGGAGAGACCGACGCGCCCGCGATCCCGGCCGCCAGCTGGGCGGCCTCCGTGGTCGAGAGCCGGTCGAGCTCGATCAGGGTTCCGCCGGCGGTCGCGGCCCAGCCGTCGCCTTCGCCGGAGATCTCGTCGCGCGTCGTGCAGACGAGCAGCACCGGCGCCGGCGTGGCGGCGAGGTGCTCAACGAGATCGAGCATGGTCGGCTCCGCCCAGTGCAGGTCCTCGAACGCCACCACCAGCGGGCCAGAGGCGGCGATGCGAGCGAGGACGCGGCGAAGGCCCCAGAAGAGCTCGTCGACAGGGTAGGCGGCGTCCGTCAGGCCGACGGCGGCGGCGGCTCGCTCGGCCGCGGCCTGGTCGCCTCCGGCGAGGGCGTCGAGCTTGGCGCGGGCGGCGTCGTGGGGGTCGTCGTCGAGGACGCCCGCCAGCTCGCGCAGCGCCTCCGCGACAGGCCAGAACGTGATGCCCTGGCCGTAGGAGAGGCAGCGGCCGCGGGTCACGGTCGTCCCCTCCGGCACCGTCTCCAGGAACTCGCTCACGAGGCGCGACTTGCCGGCTCCCGCCACCGCTTCGATGGTCACGAGGCGTGCGCTGCCGGAGTCGGCGACCGCGGCGAGCTCCGCTCGGAGCGTCGCCAGCTCCTCGGCGCGGCCGACCAGCGGGGCGGCGGGCGCGCGGACGGCCGCGGTGGCGCGCACGCCGATGAGCCGGAACGCCGGCATCGGCTCCGACTTGCCCTTGAGCTCGAGCGGCTCGACGGGATCGAGATCGGTGATCGGGGCGACGAGCTCGCGCGTGAGCGGGCCGATCAGCACCTCGTTCCGGCCTGCGGCCTGCTCCAGCCGGGCCGCAACGTTCACGGCGTCGCCGGTCACGAGCCGCTGGCCGGCGGACGGATCGCCCGCCACGACTTCGCCCGTGTTGACGCCGGTGCGGTTCGCAAGCGTGACGCCGAAGCGCGCCTCCATCTCCGCGTTCAGGCCGGCGAGGGCGGCCTGCATCGCCGCGGCGGCGCGCACGGCCCGCTCCGCATCGTCCTCGTGAAGGTGTGGCACCCCGAAGACGGCCATGACGGCGTCGCCGATGAACTTCTCGACCGTCCCGCCGTGCCGCTCCAGCTCGGCCCGCATGACGTCGAAGTAGCGCGACATCACCGCCCGGAGCGACTCCGAGTCGAGCCGCTCGCCGATCGCGGTCGAGCCGACGAGGTCGGAGAAGACGATCGTCACGGTCTTTCGGATCTCGCGGGCGGGCTCGGCGGAGCGAAGCGGTGTCCCGCAGAAGCCGCAGAGGCGGAACCGGTCGGGGTTCTCCTCGCCGCAGCTCGGGCAGATCGCCATGCGGTGAGTCTAGGTGCGGCCTCCGGACGCCCGGCGAACCGCCGATCGTGGGTTCAGGTCTCCGGCCGGCGCATCTCGAACATCTGGCGCTTCCACTCGGGTGGGACCGCGTGATGCCGGAGGCCGAAGTAGCGGCCCGGGAACCACCAGCGCACCAGCCGCCCGATCCGCGTGCGCTGGCACCAGCACTCCGGCGAGCAGCCGCACGCGCGACCACGGGGGTTGTGGATTCGGCGCAGGATGCCCGCGGCCGTCATGGCACGATGATAGCCCTGCCCGGTGGTGCGCTCAGCGCCGGGCGGCGCGTGAGTCGTAGTGCCAGAAGGCGGGGAGGAGCGCGATGCAGACCGCGACGCCGGCGACGCACATGACGCCGCCCGAGACGACCGAGAACTGCACCGACGTGAGCGACGCGACGCCGCCCGCCTCGACGTTTCCGAGGAGTGGGCCGGTCGAGTAGCTCACCTGCTCGATCCCCGCCAGGCGGCCGCGCAGCTCGTCGGGGATGGTCTGGTTCCAGATCGTCGAGCGGAAGACGCCCGAGATCATGTCCGAGCCGCCCGCGAGGACGAGCCCGGCGAGGGCGATCGGCAGGTTCGGCGCGAGGCCGAAGGCGATGATGCCGATCCCCCACCCGGCGGCGGCGATGCAGACGGCGGCGCCGTGGCGGTGGACGCGGCCGGTCCAGCCGCTTGTCACGGTGGCGAGAAGCGATCCGACCGCCGGCGCGGCGAAGAGCAGGCCGAGCGCGCCGGCGCCTCCGAGGTCGGCGGCGACGGCCGGGAAGAGCGCCTCCGGCATCCCGAAGAGCATGGCCACGATGTCGACGGCGTAGGTGCCGACGAGCTCGGGTCGGGAGCGGGCGTACGCCGCGCCCTCGCCGATGCGGCGCAGGCTGGGTGGCTCGGCCTCGGCCGGCGGCGGGACGGCGCGCATCATCCAGAGCGCGACCAGCGAGACGACGAACGTGGCGACGTCGACCGCGTAGGTGGCCGCGAGGCCGATCGAGGCGATCAGGACGCCCGCGAGCGCGGGGCCGGCGACCATCCCGATGGTCATCCGAAACGAGGACAGCGCGCCGGCCGCGGCCATCTCGTCTCGCTCGACCAGCCGCGGTGTGAGCGCCTCGAGCGAGGGCCGCTGGAGCCCGTCGAGCATCGCCATGAGCGCGGCGAGCACGAAGATGACCCAGAGCCTGGGGTCGGGCAGGAGGGCGTTCGCGACCAGCGCCGCCGAGGAGGCGGCGAACGCGAGCTCGGTGATCTGCATCATGCGCCGGCGGTCGATGGCGTCGGCGATCGCTCCGCCGACGAGTGCGCTCCCCAGGAGCGGGACGAGCTCGACGACGCCGAGGAGGCCGACCACGAACGAGGAGTGGCTGATCTCGTACGCCTGGAAGGGGAACGCGACGAAGGTGATCATCGAGCCCAGGAACGAGACGCCCTGGCCGATGAAGAGCAGCCGGAAGTCGCGGTGCCGCCGCAGCGGCCCGACGTCGATCGCGGCGGTCGAGAGCAGGCGGCGGACCCCGCCCGGCTTGATGGGCGGGCCGGGCCCGAGCCGCTCGGCCTCGGCTTCGCGCGGGTCGAGATCGTCCGCGGTCACGGCCGCGCAGGATATGTGCGCCGGCTAGCCCGGCGTCGTGTCGCCGAAGAAGCCGTACATAAGGACGCGGATCGCGGCGACCGCCGGCGCTGCTGCCCCGGCGATGGGCCAGAGCGCGATCAGATCCATGATCGTGCTCGAGCCAGGGGGCATCGTGGCCGGGTCAGTCGTTCCCGCTCGGCGGCGGGACGGCCCGGACGTGCGCGACGCAGCGCTGGATCGTGTTTCCGACGAGGCCCGGGCGGGCGTAGTCGTACGGCGGTGCCGCCCAGCGGCCCGAGGAGAGCGCTGCGAGGTCGACGAACGCCGACCGCCGCACCGGGTGCGGACGGCCGGCGACCCAGACACGGGCGGTGATGCGGAACTGGGCGTTCGACATGCCGGTGTTCAGGATGGTCCCCGTGACCGCGAGCCCTGAGCCCCGCCAGGCGCAGGTCGTCCCGGCGACCACGGCGCTCGGCGGGTTGTCGGGCACGACGGCGGAGAAGCCGAGGATCGCCAGCGTCACGAGCATGGCGACGACCACGTGCTCGGCTCGAAGCCGGGGACGCGGCCATCGTGCTGGGGCTGTGGGGGCCTGGGCCGTCACCGGCCGGCCATGAGCTCGGCGAAGCGGGCGGCCCCGACGTTGCCGCCAGAGATCACGATGCCGACCCGTGCCCCGGATGCGTTCGGGACGCGGCCGGCGAGGAGCGCCGCCGCGACACTGGCGCCGCTCGGCTCCGTGACGAGCTTCATGCGGTCGAAGAGGAAGGCCATCGCGCCGACGATCTCGGCATCCGAGACCGTGACAATTGTATCGACAACCTGACGGTTTACGGCGAAGGTGAGCTCGCCGGGGATGTCGGCCTGCTGGCCATCGGCGATCGTGCGGGGGACGGGGATGCGGACGCGTTCGCCGGCCTCAAGCGAGCGGCGGGTGTCGTCGCCGGCCTCCGGCTCGACGCCCACGACGCGGATCCCGGGCCGTAGCGCCTTCGCCGCCGTGGCGCAGCCGGCGATGAGCCCGCCGCCTCCGACCGGGACGAGGAGCACGTCCAGGTCGGGGACGTCCTCGAGCAGCTCGAGCGCCGCCGTTCCCTGCCCGGCCATGATCAGCGGGTGCTCGTACGGCGGGACGAGGACAAGGCGGCGCTCGGCCGCGAGGGCCGCGCCCAGCGCCTCGCGATCCTCGGTGTAGCGGTCGTACGTCACGACCTCGGCGCCGTACCCGCGCGTGGCGTCGAGCTTGGCGCCCGGCGTGTCGGCCGGCATGAGAATCGTCGCCGAGGTGCCGAGCAGGCGCGCCGCGAGCGACACGGCCTGCGCGTGGTTTCCCGACGAGTAGGCGACGACGCCGCGCGCCCGCTCCTCGGGATCGAGCGAGGAGATCAGGTTGTAGGCACCCCGGAACTTGAACGCCCCGCCGCGCTGGAGGCATTCGGCCTTCAGGAACGCGGTCGCTCCCGCGTGCTCGTCCAGCGTGCGGGACGTGAGGACCGGCGTCCGGTGGGCGATCCCGGAGAGGCGCTCGGCGGCGGCGCGCACGTCGTCGAGGCTCAGGATCACGCGGCGGATCGTACCGAGCGGGCCCGGCCTTGACGAGGTAGGTAGTTAGTGCTAACTTACTTCGCCATGGCACGGATGTCGGCAGAGGAGCGAAGGGACGCGATCATCGACGTCGCGATCGACGAGTTCGGTGCGGGCGGCCTCGCCGGCACGAACGTCGAGGCCATCGCACGCCGGGTGCGCGTCACCCAGCCGTACGTGTTCCGGCTCTTCGGGACGAAGAAGGCGCTCTTCCTGGCCTGCGTCGAGGTCTGTTTCACCGAGACGCAGGATGCATTCGAGAGCGCGGCCGCCGGACTTTCGGGCGAGCACGCCCTCCAGTCCATGGGGCGAGCCTACGGCGAGCTCATCAAGGACCGCTCTCGCCTGCGGATGCAGCTCCAGGCCTACGCGGCGTGTGACGACGTCGACGTCCGCCGCCTTGTCCGGCGCCGCTACGGCGAGCTCGTCGAGTTCGTCGAGGGGGTCTCCGGCGCCGACGAGTCGCGCGTCAGCGCGTTCTTCGCCACCGGCATGATGCTGAACGTTCTCGCGACCACCGACCTGCTCGGCGCGAAGGAGGGGTGGGCGGCGCGTCTGCTCGAAGGATGCGGCGTCTCAGCCTGACCGCCGCGCGCTCTCCTTTTTTTCGAAACGGATGTTAGTTAGCACTAACTACCAACCAAGGGGGAACAGCATGAGTCGCAAGGCTCCCATCGTCTGGACCTTTGTGATCACCTCGATCGCGCTCTTCATGACGACGCTCGACAACCTCGTCGTCACGACCGCGCTTCCGACCATGCAGCGCGACCTGCACGCCTCCATCTCCGGTCTCGAGTGGACGGTGAACGCCTACACGCTGACGTTCGCCGTGCTGCTCCTGCTCGGAGCGGCGGTGGGCGATCGGCTCGGACGTAAGCGGGTCTTCCTCACCGGGCTCGGCATCTTCACGCTCGGCTCGGCGGCGGCGGCGATGTCGCCGTCGATCGACTGGCTGATCGGGGCGCGCGCGCTCCAGGGCGTCGGCGGCGCGATCGTCACGCCGCTCACCCTCACCATCCTGAGCGACGCCGTCCCGGCCGAGCGGCGCGGGCTCGCGCTCGGGCTGTGGGGCGGGATCTCGGGCCTCGGCGTTGCGATCGGGCCGCTGGTCGGCGGCGCCGTCGTGCAGGGGCTCTCCTGGCAGTGGATCTTCTGGCTGAACGTCCCGATCGGGCTGGCCGTGATCCCGCTCGGACTCTCGCACCTGCGCGAGAGCCACGGCCCCGCTGCTCGGCTCGACGTGACCGGCGTCGCCCTGGTCACCGCGTCGGCGCTCGGGCTGGTCTGGGGTCTCGTCCGGGCCAACTCCAACGGCTGGACGAGCCCCGAGATCGTCGGCTCGCTGGCGGCCGGCATCGCCCTGCTCGTCGCGTTCGTCGCCTGGGAGCGGCGTGCACATGAGCCGATGCTGCCGATGCGCTACTTCCGAAACCGCGCGTTCG
>DATIDU010000327.1:0-12177 GCA_035456145.1 Gaiellales bacterium
CGGTACGGCACCCGCAGCGGCCTCGGCACGTCGCGGACGAGCGCCCGCACGTCCGCGACGAGGCCGGCGCGCTCGGGCTCGGGAGACGCCGCGACGTAGCTCGTGGAGACGATCCGGTCGACCAGGCCGTCCTCGCCGAGCTCGTGCACGAAGCCGAACGTCCGCTCCCGAAGCGCCGTGAAGAGTGGCGTGGCCCGGAATGCCTCCCGCCACGGGGAGGCGCCGTAGGCGGGCACCGACCCGCGGATGCCGTGGACGAGCTCGCACAACGCGGCGAGCCATTCCGCATCCGCCTCCATCACGTTCCAGATCAGGCCCAGCCCTCCACCCCGGCGCAGCACGCGGTGGATCTCGACGAGCGCCGCATCGGCGTCGAACCAGTGAAACGCCTGCGCGACGGTCACGGCATCGACCGAGGCGTCCCCGAGCGGCATGGACTCGGCCGTGCCCTCGAGCACGGCGATCCCGGGAACCGCCCGCCGAAGCGCCGCGCGCATCGCCGCGACCGGCTCGACGGCGACGACCTCGGCCCCGCCCTCGGCGAGAAGCCGTGTCAGCTTCCCGGTGCCGGCGGCCAGATCGACGACGCGGGCCGCAGGCCCCAGCCCCAGCTCGGCGGCCAGGAACGCCACCGCGGCGTCGGGATACGAGGGCCGGCCGCGCTCGTAGGCGCCGGCGGAGCTGCCGAACCCGGCCGCGGCCGTGGGATGCGTCGACATGACGCGAAAAGCGTATGCCGATTAGGACGCGAGCGGCACGTCGCCGCGCTGATGCGCCGACCCCGCGACCTCCTCGAGGGCCGCCTTGAGCGCCAGCTGAGCCCGCTCGGACCCCTGGATCGAGGTGACCTCGCAGCCGACCCGGTGGCGACCGTAGTGGGCGTCGGCAACGTGCAGGACGCGGGCCCGCATGCGGATCAGCTTGCGGTCGATGGTCGCCATGACCGAGAGCAGGTCGCCGATCGCGAGCCGGCGGTCGGTGATGAACGCCATCCCGTCCGGGCTCACGTCCATCATCCGCACGTCGAACTCCGGCTCGTCGAGCGGCATGCTCGAGTAGAGGACGCCGACGAACGCCAGATCGTCCACGCGCGCCCGTGGGGTCGCCCGGTTGCCGTTGTACCGCCGCACCCGCTCGACCGTGAGGTGCACCGCCGCCACCCCGGCCGAGTGGAAGAAGAGCTCCGACACCGACATGTCGATGTCGTATCCGCGCCCTTCCTTCGTCCGGATGCGCAGGCGCAGGCCGAGGCCCAGCCGCACCCGGCTCCGCGGAGCGAGGGCGTGCAGCATCTCGTTGTCGTGGCCGGCGAGCTCGATGGTGACCGAGCCGCCGTCATCCGAGAGCACCTCGAGCGCCGTCGGCAGCTCTGCGAGGATGCCGAGCGCGAGCTCGAGGCGCTGATGTGGGGTCATCCGCGCCATCACTCCGGTTATCGACCGAAACGGCCGCCGACGTGAGCGTCCACGCCCGGCTCTGGGAGGCAAAATTCCCCCAACGGTCGGGCGTCGCGAACTCCGGTGGCATGATCGGCGTCGAAAGGGGACCGTCACCGACCCGGGAGACCCGAATGTCACGCCTCCGGACAGCTCTCGCCGCCTCGGCGCTCGCCGCCCTCAGCCTCGTGCCGGCGGGCGCCGCCTCGGCCGCGGCCGCGACGCCGCCAGAGCTGCACCTGTTCGCCGCCACGAAGAACGCGACGATCGAGAAGTTCGGCCGCGGCGGCGTGCAGATCGCCGTCGGCGCCTATCTGGCGGCCGAAGGAGGCGACTTCCGGCTCGACGTGCAGCGCGCGTCCTATCGCAGCCCGATCGGCGTCTCGCAGGTGATCGGTTCGCGCCACCGCGCGCTCCCGGCGTCGATCCTCCACGGCTGGGACGGGCTCGCCGGCTTCGTGACCTACACCGTCTCGAGCGCCTCGCGCGGCGTCATCGCCACGCGGACCAAGACCTTCTGCCCGAACGACTGGAACCGCCAGCGTGTTGACGGATCGGGCCCGCTGACGTCGCGCTTCCCGCAGTTCTGCGGGACGAATCCCTTCACCCTGGGCTCCGTCTGGGGTATCGACCGTGGCTGGGCGGTCGGGCTCGACAGCGCCGCACCGACCGTGCGGCTGCCGGTCGGGACGTACACGGTGAAGGTGGCGCTCGCGCCGACATACGCCGAGCTCTTTGGTGTCGCGCCGGCGAACGCGTCCACCGCCGTCACCCTCCACGTCGTGAAGCCGCCGCCGTGCCCGCCGAGCTGCGGTGGGGCTGAGGCGCACAACGCCCGGCATGCCGCTCCCCCGCGGCTCCCGGACGTCGCCACCGTCTCCAACCCCGATCCGAGCACAATGCCCGACCTGATCCCGCTTCCCGCGTGGGGGATGGGCATCGACCGCCAGGCCGGCCGCGACTACCTCGACTTCGGTGCGACCGTGTGGGACGCGGGCCCGGCGCCGATGGACGTCGAGGGCTTCCGCCGCCCCGGGACGAACATCATGGACGCCTTCCAGTACTTCTTCCGAAACGGCAAGCCGGTCGGGCGGGCGAAGGCGGGGACGCTCCTCTACGACAGTCGCCCGGGTCACGAGCACTGGCACTTCCAGCAGTTCGCCCGCTACTCGCTGCTCTCGGCCTCGAAGTCGCAGGTCGTCCGCAGCGAGAAGGAGGGGTTCTGCCTGGCTCCGACCGACGCGATCGACCTCACCGTCCGCGGAGCGCTCTGGGATCCGTACTCGATCGGCCTCCAGGGCCAGTGCGGCGACGCGAACTCGATCTGGACGCGTGAGACGCTGCCGTCCGGCTGGGGCGACACGTACTTCCAGTTTCTCCCAGGCCAGTCGTTCGACATCACCGACCTGCGGAACGGGACGTACTACGTCGAGGTGCGGGCGAACCCGCTGGGCGCGATCCACGAGACGTCCACGGCGAACGACGTGCGCCTCCGCAAGGTGATCCTGGGCGGGACGCCGGGCGCGCGGACGGTCAAGGTGCCGGCCTGGAACGGCATCGACCCGGAGTGACGCTCGAGGTTCTGCCATTCGGAGAGGAGCACCTGTCCGCCGCGGCGGTGCTCCTCGCCGAGCGGCACCGCCGCCACCGTGCGGCCGAACCGCTTCTGCCGGCGGCGTTTGAAGAGGCCGACGCCGCCGGCTCCGAGATCGAGCAGCTGTTGCGCTCCGAGGGTGCGGACGGTGTGGTCGCGCTGCGCGAGGGCCACCTCGTCGGGTATCTGATCGGCGCGGCGCGTGACGAGGCTGTGTGGGGCCCGAACGCCTGGGTCGAGCACGCCGGGCATGCCGCTTCCGATCCGGAGGATGTGCGCGACCTCTACGCGGCCGTCGCCCAGGGCTGGTTCGACGCGGGCCGGACGCGCCACTTCGCCATGGTCCCCGCCTCCGACGCCGGCCTCGTGGATGCCTGGTTTCGGCTCTCGTTCGGGCAGCAGCAGGTGTACGCCATCCGGAAGGTCGACACCGCCGCGCGCCGGCCCGGCGGCGTCCGTCACGCGGAGCCGCGTGACGTCGACGCGCTCGTCGCGCTCGCCCCGCTGCTCCCCGCGGTGCAGGACCGGGCGCCGACCTTCGCGCGCAGGCTCGCGGAGGAGGATCCCGCCGAGCTCCGCGCCGACATCGAGGAAGAGATCGCCTCGGAGCGCACGGCGAGCCTCGTCGCCGAGGTGGACGGGAGGGTGGTCGGGAGCTTCATCCTGGCCCCCGTCGAGCTGTCCTCGTCGGTGGTTGGGCTTGCGCGGCCCCCGGGTCAGTGCCACCTGGCGTGGGCCGCCACGGATCCGTCCGTCAGGGGGACGGGCACCGGACTCGCGCTCATGCAGGCCGCGGATGCCTGGGCGCGCGATGCCGGCTATTCGGCCATGACGGTCGACTGCCGGGTCGCGAACCTGCTCGCGTCGCGCTTCTGGCCGAAGAGGGGGTTCCGCCCGATCTTCCTGCGGCTGCACCGCACGATCTAGGACTCCGCTTCCTTGCGCCGTCGCTGCGGGTTGATGGATACTCCGGCCCGTCGTCCAAAACGGGGGAGGTCGCCGTGAATTCGACTGGTGGGGTCGCACGGTCCGTGATGGGTCGCCGAATCCGCGTCCTCGTGATGCTGATCGGCGTGGTATCGCTGAGCGGGGCGGTGCAGTCCGCCGCCGCGGGAGGTGCGACGGCGAAGCCTCACCGAGGCGGCGCGGTCGCAAAGGCGTTCTTCGACGCGCGGACGTCGGGAACCTCGCGCGCCGTGCTGCGCCAGCGCGCCGCCAACCTGGCGGCCACGCCCAGCATGGCCGTCGTCAGGCTGGGACACCAGCTCGGCCTCCAGGGGGCGATCACGATCGACCCGCTGACGGGCACCCCGCGCATGGTCGGCCGTCTCAACGGCTTCCTGACCCGTCCGAGCGCGGCGCCCGCATCGAGCGTGGCCCTCGGCTACGTCCGAGACCACACGAAGGTTTTCAAGCTCTCCACCCGGACGATGGCGGGGCTGCGGCTCGTGCGCGACTATGTCGACGTCGCCGGCACCCACCACCTCGGCTGGGCGCAAACCCTCCACGGCGTGCCGCTGTTCGGGAACGGGCTCCAGGCCGCGGTGACCCGCGACGGCCGCCTGGTCAATGTCACCGGCTCGCCGGTCAGCGACCTCGGCGACGTCTCGGCGGTGCCGTCCGTGTCGGCGGCGCGCTCGCTGGCGCTTGCACGGGCCGATGTCGGCGTCGCGCACGCGACCCGGCTCGACAGCACGAAGCTCGTGCTCTTCCAGACCCTCGGCGGCACGCGGCTCGGCTGGCAGACCGTCACGATGTCGTCTCCGACCGCCTACCTGCACGTCATCGATGCGCAGACCGGACGGGTGCTCTACCGCCAGAGCCTCACCGATGACGCCAACGGCAAGGTCTTCGACTACTGGCCGGGAGCGCCGCTCGGCGGCACCCAGCACGAGGTCGACTTCACCGCGCCGGGTTGGCTGCCCGCCTTCCGCGAGCACCGGCTCCAGGGGAACAACACGCACGTCTACACCGACGTCAACGACGACAATACCCCGCAGTCAAGCGAGGAGGTGAGCGCGGCGAGCGACCACAGCTGGGACTTCACCTTCCAGCCCTTCGCGACGCCCGCCGGCGGGCCGCCGTGCACGCCGCAGTTCCTGTGCTCGTGGAATCCCGACCTGGCGAACTCGTGGCGCACGAACCGGCGCCAGAACGCCACGCAGGTCTTCTACTACGTCAACAACTTCCACGACCATCTGATGGCATCGCCGATCGGCTTCACGCCGGCGGCGGGGAACTTCCAGCAGCAGAACCCGCCGGGGCAGGGCCTCGGGCACGACGCCGTTCAGGCCCAGCCGGATGACGGCGCCAACCTCGACAACGGTCTGCCCGACGGCGGCCACGTCGACAACGCCAACATGTCGACGCCGCCCGACGGGACGCCGCCGATCATGCAGATGTACCTGTTCCACCAGCCGAATACGGGCAACCTCGATCCGTTCCTGGCGTCGAACGGCGGCGACGAGGCCGACGTCGTCTACCACGAGTACACGCACGGGCTCTCGAACCGGCTCGTGGTCGACGCCAACGGCGTCTCGACGCTGAACGGCGCGCAGCCGGGAGCGATGGGCGAAGCCTGGAGCGACTGGTACGCGATGGACTTCCTGAACAACCTCGGGTTCCAGCCCGACCCGCAGGGGTCGGGTGACGTGCTCGTCGGCAGGTATGTCAGCGAGAACGCGGCCCTGATCCGCACGCAGCCGCTTGACTGTGCGGTCGGCGCTCCGGCGTCGCGCTGCCCCGGCACCCCCGACGCCGGCTCCGGCGGCTACACGTACGGCGACTTCGGCACGATCATCGGCCAGCCCGAGGTGCACGCCGACGGCGAGATCTGGGGCGAGACGCTGTGGGATCTGCGTCGCGCGCTCGGGTCAAGCCTGGCCGAGAACCTCGTCACTCGGGCGATGGAGCTCTCGCCGGCGGCGCCGTCGTTCCTCGACATGCGAAACGCCATCCTCCAGGCCGACCAGGTCGTGAACGGCGGCCAGGCGCACAACACCATCTGGAGGGTGTTCGCACACCGCGGGATGGGCTACTTTGCGGCGTCGGTCGACGGCCAGGACACCCATCCGGTGGAGGACTTCTCCCTGCCTCCGGGGCCTGCGACGCCGAAGGGCAGCTTCCGCGGGCGTGTGACCGACGTGCAGACCGGCGCGGTGCTCCCGGGCACCCGCGTCTTCTTCGGCGGTCACGCCTCGGGGTTCCCGGGCGCTGACCTGACCGACACGACCAACGCGAACGGCCGCTACGAGATCGACGGCATCTTCGTCGGCACCTACCACGACGTGGTGGCGTTCGCGGACGGGTATGACCGGGCGGTGATCACCCAGACGATCGCGGCACAGAGCGCCGGTGCGACGACGCACAACTTCCGGCTTGTCCGCGACTGGGCGTCGGCCCTGAAGGGCGCCAACGTCGCGGCCTTCAACGGGCCGGACTTCACGCCGTTCGGCTGCGGGCCGATCAACGCGATCGACCAGCAGCAGGGCGTCGGCTGGGGATCGACGTCGGACCTGAGCCCGACCGGCCAGCCGACGGCGAACACGCCCAAGTTCATCGTCGTCCAGCTCCCGGTGGCCATCGACATCTCGACCTTCGGCGTCGACCCGTCGAACACGTGCGGCGACTCGCCTAGCGCCTCGACGGGCGACTTCAAGATCGAGACGTCAACCGACGGGAAGACGTTCCAGGTGGCGGCGCAGGGCCAGTTCACACCGGCCGATCTCGGCAAGGTGAACACCGTCACGCCGAGCAGCGGCACGACCGCCGGCGTCCGGTTCGTCCGCTTCACCATGATCAAGCCGCAGGTCTTCCAGATCCCGGGCGCATCGTGTCCGGGCCCGTTCTCGGGCTGCGACTTCATGGACATGAGCGAGCTGGAGGTGTACGGCTCGCCGAGCAGCTGACCCATGAGGGGCCCGGCCCGACCGGGCCCCTCCGGGTTTTCCCGCACGGCGAATTCGGTGGACGCCCCGATGGCCGGCGTCCCTGCGGAGGCGATCATGCGCCGCCATGAGCCGGATCACCCCCGAGTCCCACCGCGAGATCGCCTTTCGGGCCAACGACGGCATCGAGGTGGCGCTCCTGTGGGCACCGTCCGACGACAGGGTCGTGGTCGCAGTGGTCGACACGAAGGCGAACGACGCGTTCGAGGTGCCGGTCGAAAAGCACCGGGTTCTGCATGCGTTCATCCACCCGTTCGCCTACGCGGCCTCCATCCGTCATCCGGCGGCGGTCGCGGGAGCGGCGGGGTGATCCGGCCGACCCGCCGCTAACGGCCGGGCCGGTCGACGCTCGCCTCGGCAAGCGCCGCGGTGAGCGAGCCGAACCGCGCCTCGATCTCGCCGAGCGGCGGCCAGCGATCGGGGTCGCGGTCGCGGAACACCTCGTAGGCGGCGGGCGTCAGCTCGCCCTGGATTCCGGCCGCAGCGGCCCGGACGGCCTCGGCCAGCGCCACGTCCTCACTGTCGAGCCGCCCCGGCAGCGCCGGCTCGGCCTGGGAGACCTCGAGATGCCGGGCGCGGCGCGTGCCGGGGTCGTCGTCCATCCGTCTTAGCCGCCGTGTCCGGCGCGCTCCGCCTTGCCTGTGAGCTTGTCGACGCCCTCCTTGGCCTTGTCGGCGGCGTCGTTCACCTTGTCCTTGGCGCGGGCGCCGGCCTGATCGGCCTGGCCCTCGCGCTTCAGGTCCTTGTCGTCGGTCAGGTCGCCGGCGGCCTGCTTGACGCGGCCCTTCATCTCCTGTGCGTTCTCGGACATCTCAGCGCCTCCTGTCGGCGAAGATGGACGTGGTTCGGATCTGGGGGTCCTTGATTGGCGGTTCGCCCGGCTCGGGGCCGGGATACGGATCGGGCGGCTGCTCGGGCCTGTCGGGGACCGAGGGCGGGGTGACGGGCCGGTCGGGCTGTGGCGGCGGCTGCGGCGTGGGCGCCGGAGGCGGCGGGCCGGGGTCGATCTCGAGGCCGGGCGGTGGGGAGAGGTGCATGCGATGGCGGTACCCCGTGCGGCCGTGCCGTGAAACGCGGTTGCGCGGCGACAGCGGGGGGTATCCGTCCGCCGTGGCGAGGACGAACGGCGGTGCCGGCATCGAGCCCGAACGGTCGGCACGTGCGGCCGGCCTTCGCTATGTGAACGACGACCAGCCCGGGATCACGCGGCGCCGGCGCGGCCGCGGCTTCCAGTACGTGGCGCCCGATGGCAAGACGATCTCCGACCGGGACGCGCGCCGGCGGATCGACGCGCTCGCCATCCCTCCGGCGTGGACCGACGTCTGGATCTGCCCGTCGCCGAACGGCCACATCCAGGCGACGGGCCGCGATGCGCGGGGGAGGAAGCAGTACCGTTATCACCCCCGCTGGCGCGAGGTGCGCGACGAGACCAAGTACCACCGGATGGCGGCCTTCGCCCGCGCGCTCCCGCGCATCCGGCGGCGCGTCGACCGCGACATGCGCCGGCACGCGTTGAGTCGCGAACGGGTCGTCGCCACCGTCGTCAGGCTGCTCGACGTCACCACGATCCGTGTGGGGAACGACGAGTATGCGCGCGAGAACCGGTCATTCGGCCTGACGACCCTCCGCGACCGGCATGTCGACGTGCGCGGCGACCGGATCACGTTTCGGTTCCGCGGGAAGGGTGGCCGGGTTCACGATGTCGAGGTCGAGGACCCCCGCGTCGCCCGGGTGATCCGCCGCTGCGAGGAGCTCCCGGGCCAGGATCTGTTCCAGTTCCTCGACGAGGACGGTGAGCCGGTCGACGTCACCTCCGACGACGTGAACGACTACCTGCGTGGGGCCGCCGGCGAGGAGTTCACCGCCAAGGATTTCCGCACCTGGACGGGGACCGTCCTCGCCGCCTGGGCGCTCGATGAGCTGGGCGGCAGCGACGCGCCTCCGAAGAAGCAACTCGTCGCCGCGATCGAGTCGGTCGCCGCCGACCTCGGGAACACGCCCGCGGTCTGCCGCTCCTGCTACGTCCACCCCGACGTGATCGACGCGCACCTCGACGGCACGTTGAAGGCCGACCTGGGCCGGCAGGCCGGCACGGCCCTTACGCGAGGCCGTCACCGGCTCTCGCCGCAGGAGGCGGCGGTGCTCGCCTTCCTCGATCGGCGCCTGGCCCGGGCCGGCTAGCCGCTCAGCGCTCGACGACGGTCGTGGTCTGGCCACTCGACCGGCGCGTCACCGTGGCCGCCCAGATGAGCGACACGACGAGGCCGACGATGCCGACGACCATGAGGATGTCGCCGACGATGTGCCAGTTCACGTTCTTCGTACTGAGGGTGACCGCGAAGCGCAGGATCGCGCCCACGGCGATGAGGATGATGGAGATTCCGATACCCATGGCCGATCCATACCCCGGCACGAGCACCCCCAACCCCCGGCGGTAACCAGATTTGGCACCTTTCGGCGGGACGGAGTCGTTGCTGAACCGGCACCGTTGCCGCGGCCTGGCAGAACACGCGACGATGCGCGCGAGGGTTGCCGGACGTCGATGCGGGGTAGCCGGTGAGCGTGAGCCAGTTCGACTATTACCTCGTGATCATCCTGCTCGGCGCCGGGAACCTGGCGCTGGCGCTGATTGCCTACCGCCAGCGCGCCAAGCAGATCCAGGGGAACGCGCTGCGCGAGACCCAGGTCGAACTGGCCGAGCTCCGAAACGACATGGCCGGACAGCGGGTCGAGTACCAGCGGGCGCAGGTCGAGCTCCTCGAGGACATCCGCGCCGCGCTGGTCGACGGCGACGTCGACGTCGTCACGAACGGGCGGCCGTCGTCGCCCCGAGCGACGCATCCGCAGCCCGCTCGAAGGTTCCGGCGATCAAGCCGGCCGCCCCGCGCTCCCGCATGAGGATCGCGCGCACCGGCGTAACGGAGGCCGATGCGGGGTCTGACCCCGCCTCTGCACCCCGCCCGCCACTCTTGTAGCATCTGCCACTCGCTGTTGGGATTCCGACCGCGTCGGGAGCTCGGGGGAGCCCCGGGCGCTCTGGGCGGTGCGCCCGGGCACGGACAAGGAGGGCAGCATGAAGATCCGGCTCATTCTCGGAGCGGCGGTCGTTGCCGTGCTCGCGCTCGGCGTCGACGCGAGCGCGGGCTTCTCGGCCGGCCACCGGACGCCGACCATCACCGGCATGGTCGGCGGGGACTTCGACACGCAGCTCCCGCCTGGGGGCACCGCCGGCGCCGACTGGGGCGTCGATGCCTCGTTCCAGCGGGCGGCGAACAACAAGATCCACGACACCGATGTGAAGGTCGTCGGCCCCGGGAGCGGTGACCAGGGCGAAGGCTTCCGGTGCCCGGGAAGCGCGACGAACCCGCTCGCACCCAAGGGGAAGGTGTGGGTGTACCTGATCGGCTCGGACAACGCCGCCAGCATCCGCGGCGTCACGCCGGTGCCGGGCACGGGCGGAAGCCGCTTCGGGTTCAAGCTCATCTGGGACGTACCGGGCAACGGCGACACGTTCGTCGACGCCGTCTGGGCGTACCACTTCAGCTAGGAACCATGGGACGGCGGGGCGCCTCGGCGAGGCCCCGCCGTCCGGTTTGGCCTGGAAAGACCCGCGCTGCCGCTGCGGCGAAACCGCAGCGATCTCCCGGCTTTGCCGTTGTGGATTTCCGTGCGATTCCCGATGTCCGGGGCATACCGCGTTGCCGAAACTGAGCCTCACACGGTCAACCGAATACAAACTGACGAAGGGAGCGATCGTGCGGAAGGTCTTCGAAATCGGTGGGTGCATCGCGGCGGTGGTGCTGATTGTGGTCGGCGCCGGCGCGCTCTATACCGGGTGGCAGGCTCGGGGAACAGTGCACGACACGCTTGCCCAGGAGCACATCGTCGGTTCGCCCGACATGACCCCGGCGGCGATCAAGGCCGAGGCCAAGCAGGCCGGGCTTGACGTGTCGAAGCTGACCTTCCCGACCACGTCCGTGGCGGGGAAGGACATCAACACTGGTGATCGCGCGCATGCGTTCGCCGGCTACATGCGGATCCACGCCCTCGAGGCCACTGGTGGCCTGACCTATGCCGAGATGCCGCGCTACGCGACGGCCGACGGCAAGGGCACCAACGATCCCGCCCAGGCTGTCCAGGTGAACGGCCAGCCGCAGAGCAACGGCGCCCGCGAGGTGTGGGTGACCGAGACGGCGCTGGCGACCGCGCTTCAGTCGGGCTACATGGCCGAGGGTCTCTCGAACTTCGCCATCTTCACCGGCGTCGCGCTGCTTCTGACCGGCTTCGGTTTCGGCATCCTGGTCATCGCCGGTGTCCTCCGGAACCGCGAGCTGGGCTTCGGCCTCGGCGCCAAGAGCGAGGAGAAGCCTCAGGCTCCGGTCTCGCACACTCCGGTGGCTGCGAGCTAGCACGACCCGGCTGGGGACCCGACTCCCCAGTCACCTTCGCAGGCCGGCGGGTCGCCTCACACGAGGCGGCCCGCCGGTCGTTTGCGTGCCTCACGCAGGGTCGAGATACCGCAGCACGATGTCGCGGATGACGGGGTTCAGGACGTCGTGCGTGTGCCCGTAGATCGAGCAGTGCCCCATCCCCTCGAACTCGTGGTATTCGGCGTTGGGCATGAGCTCGGCCACCTCGCGGCCGTCCTGGGGCGGGGCCTGGACGTCCTCGGTGAAGGCGATCACATGTGTCGGCACGCGGCAGCTCGGGAGCGCCTCCATCTGGTCGTAGAGGAGGCACGCCTCCCACTGCGGGATCAGTGATCGCTCGTTGTCGTCGGTCGAGAGCCAGGATTCGAGATCAGCCCGCAGCTTGGGCCACAGCTCGCGGTCGCCCAGCACCCGCGCCGGGAACATCATCGCGGCGTTGTGGACGACCGCCATCATGCCGTCGAGCCGGTTTCCCGCCTTGCGCCAGTCGATCTCCGCCTTCTGGTAGTCCCAGCCCCACCCGACGCTGCGCGCGCCGGTGCCCATCGTGACCACGCAGCGGAGGAGCTCCGGGCGGTCAATGGCGACCTGCTGCACGATCGCGCCGCCGAGCGAGAGGCCGACGAGCGCGACGGGCGGCTGGCAGACCGCTTCGACGACCTCGGCGGTGTCGGCGCGCGAACGCCTCGAGCGGCCAGGGCATCGCTGCGTCGCACGTCGTCGAGCCGATCCCCCGGTTGTCGAAGGTCGTGTTCCGGAACTCGCCCTCG
>DATIDU010000328.1:0-6810 GCA_035456145.1 Gaiellales bacterium
AAGTAGCCGTCGTGCTGGAGAAAGCCGGTACCGCGGGTGCCGATGACCGCCAGGAGGTCGCCGATCACGGCGGTGGCGGTCTCATCGCCGCCGGCGCCCGGGCCCTCCAGGATCACCTCGCGGATCGACTCGCCCCGCAGCATGACCGCGTTGAAGGCGCCCTCGACGGCCGCCAGGGGATGGTCGCGGGCAACGAGACACGGGTGAACGCGCGCGACGACCGCCGAGCCGGACTGGATCGCCGAGGCAATCAGCTTCGTCGCGTACCCGAGCTCGGCTCCGTGCTCGACGTCGGCGAGGTCGAGCCGGTCGATGCCGGCGTACTCCACCTCCTCGAGCCGCACGCGGGTGTGGAAGGCGATCGACGCGAGGATGGCGATCTTGGCCGCGGCGTCCGCTCCCGTCACATCCTCGGTCGGGTCGGCCTCGGCATACCCCAGCGCCTGCGCCTCGGCCAACGCGTCGGCGTAGGCGGCGCCCGTCTGCACCATGCGGCTCAGGATGAAGTTGGTCGTCCCGTTCACGATCCCGTCGATCCGGTGGACGCCGCTCACGATCATCGACTCACGCAGCACCTTGACCACCGGGATCGCCGCACACACGCTCGCCTCGAAGCGGAGCTGGACGCCGTGCTCCTCCGCGGCGTCGAAGAGCTCCTCGCCGAAGCGGGCGAGCAGCTGCTTGTTGGCCGAGACCACCGACTTCCCGGCCCGCAGGAGCTCGAGAACATGGTCGCGCGTGGGGTCGATGCCGCCCATGACTTCAGCGACGACCGAGATCGAGGCGTCGTCGCGGAGCCGCGCGAAGTCGGTTGTGAGGAGGCCGGGCGGGGCCGACGGGCGCAGCTCGGGATTGCGGACGAGCGCGGCGGCCACCTCGACCGGGCCGCCCGTGACGCGCTCGATCGCGGCGGCGCGGCCGTCGAGGAGGCGGTGCACCGCGGTACCGACGGTCCCGTAGCCGAGCAGGCCGATGCGGGTGGCCGACATCGGCCGCGACGATATCGCGTCACAAGCTAGGCTTGATGCATGAAACTCCTGATCGTTGGGTGCGGACGAGTCGGCTCGGCGATCGCCAGCCGGATGGCCGCCGACGGGCACGACGTGTCGGTCATCGATGACGACCCCGAAGCCCTCGCCCGCCTCCCCGAAGACTGGCCCGGACGGTTCATCCAGGGCCATGCACTCGACCTCGACGTCCTGATCGACGGCGGTATCGAGGACGCCGATGCCTGCGTCGTCGCGACCGACGGCGACAACACCAACATCGTGATCGCCCAGGTGGCGCAGAAGCGCTTCCATTGCCCGTGCGTCGTGACCCGGATCCTCGATCCGGCACGGGCGGCGTTCTACTCCTCGCTCGGGCTGCAGACGGTCTGCGCGACATCCGCGGCCATCGAGACCACGACCCAGGCGATCTGCGCGACGCCCGGCCGGACGGGATAGGAGCGGCCTCGTGTACATCCTGATCGCGGGCGGCGGCAAGGTGGGCTCGAATCTCGCCTCGACGCTGCTCAAGATGGGTCACGAGGTGACCCTGCTCGACAACGACCGGAGCCGGTATGCGGCGCTCGAGGCCCGGTTCGAGCACGTCGCCCGCTACGGCGACGCGACCGAGCTCTTCGTGCTCGAGCGGGCGGGGGTTGAGCGGGCCGACCTCGTCGTGGCCGTCACCGGCGACGACGAGGACAACATCATCGTCTGCCAGGTGTCCAAGGAGAAGTACGGCGTCGAGAAGTGCATCGCCCGCGTGAACGACCCGCGCAACCAGCCGCACTTCGACATGGTCGGCATCAACCTCACCGTGTCGGCGACGGCGACGATCCTCGCGCTGATCGAGCACGAGCTGCCCGCCCACGAGCTCGTCACGCTCCTCGACCTGCGGCGCGAGAACCTGGAGATCGTGGAGTTCGCGATCGATTCCGGCTCGCCCGCCGCCGGGCGGATGGTGCGTGACCTCAACCTCCCCGGCGGCTCGCGCCTCATCTCGGTCAGCCGGGAGGGCCGGGCCGAGATCGCGATCGGCGAGACCGAGCTCCGGCCGGGCGACCTGGTGATGGCGATCCTCGAGCCGGGTGCCGAGGAGGATCTGAAACGGGTGCTCATGCCGGCCGCGGTGTGATGCCCGGCCTCATCGAGCGCTACCGCGACCGGCTTCCCATCACCGACCGGACGCCCATCGTCACGCTCGACGAGGGCTCGACCCCGCTGCTTCCGGCGCGCCGCATCTCGGCGCTGGTCGGAGCCGACGTCTACCTGAAGTACGAGGGCGCGAACCCAACGGGCTCGTTCAAGGACCGGGGGATGACGGTGGCGGTCTCGAAGGCCCTCGAGGAGGGCGCGACCGCCGCCGTCTGCGCGTCGACCGGGAACACGTCGGCGTCGGCGGCGGCGTATTGCGGCCGCGCCGGCATCCGGCTCGCGGTCGTGCTGCCGGAGGGCGCTATCGCCCGGGGCAAGCTGGCGCAGGCTCAGATCTGCGGGGCGCGTGTCGTGGCGATTCAGGGCGACTTCGACGACGCCCTCCGGCTCGTCCGCGAGCTCGTGGAGCGGCGCCCGCTGGCGCTGCTCAACTCCGTGAACCCGCACCGGCTGGAGGGCCAGAAGACCGCGGCGTTCGAGGTGCTCGAGCAGCTGGGAGGGACGCCCGAGTGGGTGTCCCTCCCCGTTGGCAACGGCGGCAACATCACCGCCTACTGGAAGGGCTTTCGCGAATCGGGAGCCGCGCCGCGGATGCTGGCGGGCCAGGCCGAGGGCGCCGCGCCGCTCCTGACGGGCCGGCCGGTGCCGAGCCCGCAGACCGTCGCCACGGCGATCCGGATCGGAAACCCCGCCCGGCTCGACGAGGCTCAGGCGGCCGTGCGCGAGTCAAACGGTGCCGTCCGGGCGCTGCCCGACGACCGCATCCTGAGCGCGTACCGGCTCCTCGCCCAGGAGGAGGGCGTCTTCTGCGAGCCGGCATCCGCGACCTCGGTGGCGGCGCTGATCGAGGCCGTCGCCGACGGGCTCGTCGCGCCGGGCTCGACCGTGGTGTGCGTGCTCACCGGGCACGGGCTCAAGGATCCCGACATCGCCGGTGCCGAGGGGGCCGAGATCGTGCGCTGCCCGCCCGACGTCGAGAGCCTCGAGGAGCTGGCGCTGGGCAGGGAGCGGGTGCGTGCCTGACCGGATGCACGTCAGCGCCCCGGCCTCGGCCGCCAACCTCGGGCCCGGGTTCGACTGCCTCGCGGTGGCGCTCGAGCTCCGAAACGAGGTCGCGATCGGGCCGGCTGCGAGCGGGGAGATCGAGGTCGACGTGCAGGGCGAGGGCGTGAGGGCGGCCTCGCGCGGCGCCGACAACCTGTTCGTGCGCGCCTTCGCCGCCGGCGGCGCCGACCCGGCGGGGCTTCGGTTCGAGATGCGAAACCGGATCCCGTTCTACCGCGGGCTCGGTTCGAGCGCGGCCACGATCTCGGCGGGGGTCGCCGCGGGCCTGGCGTGGACCGGCTCCGCCGCAGACCCGCTGCCCGCCGCCGTCGAGCTGGAGGGGCACCCCGACAACGTCGCCGCCGCGCTCATGGGCGGGGTCACGCTGGCGTGGACGGCGCAGTCGGGGCCCGTGGCCGTGCGGCTGGAGGGCGACTGCCCGGTGGACTTCGTCGTGGCCGTCTCCGACGACGAGCTTCCGACCAAGCTGGCTCGCGAGGCGCTCCCCGAGACGATCTCGCACGCCGACGCCGCGCATACGGCGGCTCGAGCGGCCCTCCTGGTCGCGGCGCTCGAGTCGGGCCGGACAGCGCTCCTTCACGAGGCGCTCGACGACCGCCTGCACGAGCCCTACCGCTCGCCGTGCGTCCCGCTCCTGGACGCCGTCCGCGGCCGCCTCGACGGGCTGCCCGCCTACGGCGCGACGATCTCGGGAGCCGGCCCGTCGGTCCTCGTCTGGTGCGAGCGGGGCGGGGCATCCGCGGTGGCCGAGTCGCTCGCCGCCGTTGCACCGCGCGTGCTTCCGCTCGCGGTCGCCGACGCGGGCGTCCAGATCGGCTAGCGGTTCTCGCGCACGTCCGGGCCGCGGCGGCCGAGCGCGGCGTACGCCAGCGTCTGGAGCGAGCCGTTCAGCTCGTGGAGCTCCTCGGCGATGCGGTTCAGGCCCTCGAGCCCGTCCAGCCGGCGGCCGATCACCTCCAGCTCGCGGCGCAGCTGCTCGATCCGGTCGAGCAGCGTCTCGAGCCGGCGATCCGAGTCGTCGATCACGTCGCCACCGCCGTGCCCTGCGCCAGCTCGATCAGCTGGTCGATGCTCTCGACCGTAACCGCCCCCGGTGCGGCGGCGCCGGCCGCCGAGGGCGCGACGACCACCTCGTCGACGAGCCGCGCGAGCCCGAGATGGTGCAGCAGGACGTCGCTCGCCTCGGCCGGCCCCGGTGTCGCCCACACCAGCCGCACGCCCGCAGCGTGCAGGCGGCGGAGCGTCGCGTTCACGGCCGCCGCCGGCCGGACGTGCACCGGGATGTGCTCCTCGTAGTAACGGCGCAGCTCGCCGCGCCAGTCGACGTCCGAGCCGGCCCACGCGTCGAGCGCCGCGACGGTCGCGGTCCGATCGGCCGGGAGTGGGGCCGACGGAAACGGCTTTGCCCGGCCGAGCTTCCTGGCCACGTGCTCGACCGCCTCGGCGAAGAGCGCGCCGGTCGGCGCGAGCTCGGGCTCCCACAGAACTGCTGCCCTCGACATCCCGGTCAGCGTAGCGATTCGGGTGCGAACCCGCGCTCCCTCATCCGCCCCGGCCGCTCCCGGCGTCCCGCGGCCTGGACCGTCACGGCCCGCGTGACAGTTCTGCAGAGGTCCTGCTGCCACCAGCCCATAGCGGTGTGACGCGGAGTGGGCACACGATGCGAATTGCCCACCCCGACCCCCGCGAAAGGAACCCCCGTGTCCTCCCGCCATCGCCTCCTCGGAGCCCTCGCCGCAGCGGCCCTGCTCGCCGGCGCCGCTGCTCCGGCCGCACACGCCGGCACGTATGACGTCGCGGTCAGCACGATCGACGACGTCTCCGGCTGGCAGTTCTTCCACGACCCCGGCTTCTCCGGGTGCTCGATCCGCAGCCATCCCGGGCCGTGTGCCGACGGCGACGTCCCGTCGCCGACCCCGCTTCGCATCTTCGGCTACGGCACTGCCGACCACCTCGCCAACGCCTACTGGGAGTGGCTTGCGCCGCCGACCACGACGATCGCTCACGGATCGGCCCGCATCGGGGCGACGATCTCCGCCAACGACACGTACGCCTACATGAAGGCGCGCCTTCGCAGCGAGTCGTTTGTCGGCTCCCCGCAGCTCCACGTCGCCTCGGATAACGGGACATTCGTGTGGTCGATCCCGTCAGGGAACGAGGCGTTCGGCGTGTTTCTGAAGACCGACGTCAACCGTACGTACGCCGACAAGTGGAACAACACGATCCGGATCATCGACCTCACGGCCACGCTCCGCGACGACACAGCACCGAGGGTCGTGCTGTCCGGCCCGCTGGCGGCCGGGGGTTGGTTGAACCAGTCTCAGCAGGTGAACCTGACCGTGGACGCCGAGGATGCGGGTGCCGGCGTCGCCGCTGCGTCGCTTCGCAGCGCCGGCACCGTGCTCGACTCCGACGCCGTCCCGGCCCGTGCCGGCGCGCAGCCGGGCCGCACGTCGTACACCGGCACGCTGGGGACGGGACCGGCGGCGCTCGGAGACGGCACCCACTCGCTCGACGTCATCGTGACCGACGCCGCCGGCGAGGCGACCACGACGCCGGTGCAGGTCAGGGTGGACGCGCATGCGCCCGTCCCCGTGGGGATGTCGCCCGCATCCTCGACGACCGACCTTCGCCCCGCCGTCTCGTTCTCGGTCGATCCGGGGCCGAGCGGGCTCGGCAGCTTCGACGCCAACGTCGACGGCGTGCCGATGCAGATCTCCGGCTCCGATGCGACGTTCACGCCGCAGGCCGACCTGGCGTTCGGCACCCACACCGTCACGTTCCACGCGACCGACGGCGCCGGCAATACCCGTGACGGCGCGTGGACGTTCGCCGTCGTCGACGTGACGCCGCCGTCGCTCGCCCACGCAAGCCCCGCCGACGGTTCGAGCGGGGAGGACCGTCGTCCCGAGCTGTCGTTCGACGTCGCCGATGCCGGCACCGGCCTCGAACCGGGCAGCCTGCATGTCGTGCTCGACGGCACGGACGTCGCCGCCGCGGGAACGCTCGCAGCGGGCCACTTCTCGCTCGTCCCCGCCGCGAACCTGGCCTACGGCTCGCATCACGTGAAGGTCACGGTGGCCGACCGGTCAGGCAACGTCATGCCCGCGGTCGAGTGGACGTTCGCCGTCGCCGACGTGACGCCACCCGTGCTCTCCGACCCGACCCCGAAGGACGGCGCGTCGGGAGCCGACCGGACGCCGGCGGTCTCGTTCCAGCTGGCCGACGCCGGGATCGGCGTTGACCCCGACACGATCGCGCTCGCCGTCGACGGCTCCGATGTCACCGCCGGCGGGTCGCTGGCGGGCGGACGCTTCACCTACGTCCCGGCGGCGCCGCTCGGGTTCGGCGTCCACACCGCGAGGGCGCATGCGGCCGACCGGGCCGGGAACGCCCCTCTCGGTCTCACGTGGTCGTTCACGGTCGCCGACGAGGAGCCGCCGGCAATCGCCGGCCGGCGGCCGCTGCCGGGGTCGATCGTCCCCGGGGCGACCGTCATCGCCTTCGACATGGCCGATGCGGGCACCGGCGTCGACTCCGGCACGCTCGTCGTCGATGTCGACGGCTCTGACGTCGCAGGCTGGGGCACGCTCGCGGGCGGCCA
>DATIDU010000329.1:0-12594 GCA_035456145.1 Gaiellales bacterium
GTCGGGAACTGGTGCGCGGGCGTCGTGACCGCGACCTCGCCGTCGGGCACCAGGTCAGATCGGACGCCGTCCCCGTCCACCGGCACCGGTACGAGGTCCAGCCCGGCGCGCGCCACGGCCGCCCTCACCGCCGGATCGCACGGGTCCTCGACCGCTGCCTCGCCGAGCCCGGCGCCGGCGAGGACGCGACAGGCGATCTCGACCGCCTGCGCGGCGCCATGGCAGACGACGATGCGGTCGGCGTCGCAGGCCACCCCGCGGACGCGGCCGAGATGGTCGGCCAGCGCCCTGCGCAGGCCGGGGTGACCGCGTCCGTCGCCGTAGTCGAGCGCACGGTCGGGGACGGCCGCGAGCTCGGCCTGCATTGCCGCCAGCCACTCCCGGCGCGGGAAGAGCGACAGGTCCGGCGCCCGCGGGCCGAGGTCGAGACGCGGGGCCGGCACAGGCCGGGCGGGCGCGGGTGCGACGGGCGCGGGGCGGTCGGCGACGCGCGGGAGCGCACGCGAGCGCACGACGATGTGCCCCTGCTGGTGCAGGTCGCGGTAGGCCTCGACGATCACGCCGCGAGAGACGCCGAGCGAGCCGGCCAGCGCCCGCGTCGCCGGGAGGCGGGCGCCGGCGCCGAGGCGCCCGGCGGCGATGGCGTCGCGGAGGCCGGCGGCGATCTGGTCGCGCAGCGTGGCGGGTGCCGAGCGGTCGATCGGCACGAGGAGCTCCGCCGGCCCACTGGTCCTCCCCACCGGAGTGATTTTGGCACTTAACGCCCGGCGGCGCGGTTTGTACCATGCCGCCAACCGTGGCCGACCCCCGCGTCACCCGCCGGACGCTTCTCCAGGGCGCAGCCGCGGGAGGCCTCGCCGCCTACGTGGCCGCCTGCGGCGGCAGCTCGTCGAAGCTCCCGCCGGCGTCGTCCGGCGGCGGCGCGGCCGTGTCCGGCGCCGTGCCCGGTCCGCCGGCAGGCGGAGGCGTGCGCGGCGGGCGGGTCGTGAACGCCTTCGACGTCGAGGGGAACGGCTACGACCCGGCCATCGCCTACACGAGCACCGGCTGGGAGGCGATCTGCGACGTCCTCTACTCGCCGCTCTACTCCTACGACACCGACAACTCGCCGCGCCCGAACGCCGCGGCGGCGATGCCGAAGGTGACTTCGGGCGGCACGGTGTACACGATCCCGCTGCGGCCCGGCGTCAAGTTCCACAACGGGCGCGCGGTTGTGGCCGCCGACTACAAGTACGCCTGGGAGCGGGTGCTCGACCCCAAGATCCAGAGCTGGGCGGCGAGCTACATCTACTCGATCAAGGGCGCCAAGGAGCTCTACCACCGCCAGGCGCAGGAGCTGACCGGCGTGGAGGTGGTGGACGACCACACGCTGCGGGTGACCCTCGTCCAGCCCGACGTCACGTTCGTCTACGCCCTCACGCAGCCGTTCATGGCGCCGGTGCCGAAGGAGGAGGTCGAGCGGCTGGGCCAGAACTTCGCCGACACCCCGGTCGGGAACGGCCCCTTCAAGGTCGGGTCGTATGACTCGCAGGGTCAGCGCTACGTCTTCACGCGGTTTGACGACTACTACTGGAAGGGGCTCCCATACCTCGACGAGGTCGAGTTCCGGTGGGGGATCGACCAGAGCGTGCAGCTCCTCATGATGCAGCGCGGCGAGATCGACATCATGGGCTACGGGCTGAACGCGCAGAGCCTCGCCGAGACGAGCGCGTCCGATCGCCTCAGGAAGTACCGCTTCGAGCAGCCGCTCCTCGCCTCGCGCTGGATCAACCTGCATCCGCGGGTCGAGGCGTTCCGCGACGTCCGCGTCCGCCAGGCGCTCAACTGGGCGACCGACCGCGAGCAGCTCCAGCGCGTGACCGGCGGCGAGGCGGTGGCCTGGGGGGCGCCGTTTCCGAAGGACATTCTCGGCGGCGCCCGCACCTTCCAGCCCTACACGCTCGATCTCGACAGGGCCCGCAGCCTGCTTGCCGAGGCGGGCTCGCCCACGGTCGCGGCCACCCTGTGGGTGAGCGACAGCCCCGAGCCGCAGGTCGGGCAGGTGCTCCAGCAGCAGTGGAAGGCGATCGGCGTCGACATCACGCTGAAACAGGTCTCCTACGCGACGATCAACGACCTCAGCATCAAGGACAAGTGCGACGCCTGGGTCTCGACCTACTACGCCATCTATCCGACGGCGATCGACGTCATCAGCCAGTACTGGGAGACGGGCGGGTCGGCCAACTACACCCACTACTCGAACACGGACGTCGACCGGCTGACGGCTGAGGCCCGCGGCACGAACGACCCGAAGGCGCGTAACGCGCTCCTGGCCCAGGTCGAGGCGAAGGTCGGGGAGGATGCGGCGGGCGTCTTCTGCGAGAACGTGAACTGGATCATGGGCAGAAACCCCGACCGGCTCAGGAACTTCAACTACTCCGGTGTCTACGGCGCTTACTACGACCGCCTCTGGGTCGCAACGTAGGGCCGCGGCGGCCGCGTGGCCGCGGAGGACGTTCATCGGCGGGGTCGCCATTCTCGCAGGGGCCGTGCTGCTCGCCGTCCTCGCGCCGCTCTTCGGCGATCCCTACGCGACGCCGGTCGACGGGCTGACACCCCAGGGCCTGCCACTGGGCGTGGGCTCACCGGGCCACCTCCTCGGTACCGATTCGCTCGGTCGCGACATGCTGGCCCGGGTGGCGTTCGGGGCCCGGGCGAGCCTCGAGATCGCCTTCATCTCGAACATCACCTCGGTCGGGCTGGGCGTGGCGGTCGGGCTCGTCGCCGGCTTCTACCGGGGCTGGGTCGAGCAGCTCCTCATGCGGATCACCGACGTCTTCCTGGCCGTGCCGACCGTCATCTCGGGGCTGGCGCTGGCCAGCGTCCTCGGCACCGGCGTCCTGGGCATCGCCACGGTCGTCACCGCCCTCTACTGGGCCTGGACGGCGCGCATCGTCTTCGGCGAGACGCTGGCGCTCAGGCGGCGGACGTTCGTCGAGGCATCGGTCGCCATGGGGGCGCCGGGCCGCACGGTGATCAGGCGCCATATCCTCCCCAACCTGGCCTCTCTGATCGCGACGCTGGCGGCGTTCAACGGCGCCGCGGTGGTCGCCATCGGCTCGGGCCTCTCCTACCTCGGCGCCGGCATCCAGCCGCCGCAGCCGGAGTGGGGGAACATGCTCGCCGAGGGCCAGGGCGCCATCGACTACGCGCCGCACCTGCTCATCGTCCCGCTCCTGTGCGTCGTCCTCACCGTCTTCGGGTTCGTCCTGATCGGCGAGGCGCTCTCGCGCCGCGGCGCCCAGTCGCTGCAGAGGTCATGGCTCGATATCTGATCGTCCGCCTCGGCCTCGGCCTCGTCACGATCGCCGGCGTTGTCCTGCTCACCTTCGTCCTGCAGTTCTCGCTCCCCGGCGACCCGGCCCGGCGCATCGCCGGCCCGCGGGCCTCGCCGGAGGTGCTCGCGACGGTGCGCGCCAACCTCCACCTCGACGACCCGGTTGCCTCGCAGCTCGTCACCTACGTCTCCGACGTCGCCCAGGGCGATCTGGGCGTGTCCTACATCCGCCGCCGGCCGGTGATCGACCTCGTGAAGGAGCGCCTGCCCGCGACGGCGGTGCTGGCGTTCGGCGGCCTCCTCGTCGAGGTCCTCCTGGGCGGGGGGCTCGGTCTGTGGGACGGCCTTCGCCGCCGGCGCAGCCGTGTGCTGGCGGCCGGCAACGTGGTCCTGCTCTCGATCCCGACCTACTCGCTCGGCTTCCTCCTGCTGGTGGTCTTCGCCTACCGGCTCGACCTCCTGCCGCTCGGCGGCGGGACGAGCCTCGAGGAGCTGATCCTGCCGGCGTTGACGCTCGGCCTCTTCGGCGTGCCGTACTACGCCGCCGTGGTTTCGGAGTCGACGCGCACGGCGCTCGCGTCGCCCTACATGCGAACCGCCGTCGCGAAGGGCCTTCCCCGGCGGGTCATCCTGCGCCGGCACGTGCTCAGAAACTGCCTCTCGCCTGTCATCACGCTCGCGGGCCTCGACGTCGCGATCTACCTCTCGGGCGTCGTCTTCGTCGAGTCGGTGTTCGCCTGGCCGGGGATCGGCCAGCTCCAGGAGCAGGCCTACAACGAGCTCGACCGCCCGCTGCTGATGGGCACCGTCATCATCGCCGCGGTCGTCGTGGTCGCGTTCAACCTGATCGCCGACGTCGTCCGCGTGCTGGTCGATCCGCGGGCCCGCGTGGAGGAGGCCGGATGACGCCGCTCCTCGAGGTGGAGGCCGTGTCGGTGCGCTACGACGGGTTCGAGGCGGTGACCGGGGCGTCGCTCACGGTCGAGGAGGGGCGCACGATGGCGATCGTCGGGGAGTCGGGCTCGGGCAAGACGTCGCTCGCGCTCGCCGTCGCACGCCTGCTTCCGCCTGGGGGCGAGGTCGTGTCCGGCTCGGTGCGGGTCGACGGCGTCGACGTCACTGCGCTCCGGGGAGCCGATCTCCGCCGGGCGCGCGGGCGGCTGGTCGGCTACCTGGCGCAGGACTCGATGGCGGCGCTCAACCCGGTGCTGCCGGCCGGGCTCCAGGTCGCCGAGGTGTTCGAGACGCGCGACGGCACCCGCCGCCGTGAGGCGCGCCACCGGGCGGTAGAGCTCCTCGGCCAGGTCGGCATCCAGCGGGCGGGCGAGGTCGCGGCGATGTACCCGCACGAGCTCTCAGGCGGCATGCGCCAGCGGGTGATGATCGCGATGGCGCTCGCACTGCGCTCGCGGCTCCTCATCGCCGACGAGCCCACGACGGCGCTGGACGTCACGGTGCAGGCCGAGATCCTGGCGCTGGCGGCAGCGCTCCAGGCCGACCACGGCGTCACCTTCCTGTGGATCACCCACGACATGGGGGTCGTCGCCGAGGTGGCCGACACCGTGGCGGTCATGTACGGCGGTCGGATCGCCGAGCAGGGTCCGGCCGGCGAGGTGTTCGGCTCGCCGGCGCACCCCTACACCCAGGCGCTCCTCGAAACCGTGCGCGGTGGTGCCGAGGCGCCGCCCAAGGCGCCGTTTGCGACCATCGCGGGCGCGCCGCCGGCGGGCGTCATCCCGCCCGGCTGCCCGTTTCATCCCCGCTGCGCGCACGCCTTCGAGCCGTGCCCCGAGGTCGTGCCGGCGATGGTCGACACGGGCCCCGGGCACCGGGCGGCCTGCCACCTGCTGGGGGTGGGCCGGTGACGACGCCCATCGTCGAGCTCGACGGCGTCACGAAGCGGTTCGGCCGCGTCACCGCCGTGGATGACGTGTCGCTCGCGCTCTACGCGGGGCGCACGCTCGGCGTCGTCGGCGAGTCGGGCTGCGGCAAGTCGACGACGGCCCGGCTCATCGTGGGTCTGGAGCGGCCGAGCGCCGGGGGCCTCCGTTTCAACGGCACGCCGTACGGCCGTTCGGGCCGGGCGCTGCGCGCCGCCCGCAGGGCGATCGGGATGATCTTCCAGGACCCGTACGAGTCGATCGACTCACGGTTCACGGTGGGGGACGTCGTCGCCGAGCCGCTCGACACCAACGGGGTGCGCCGGAGCGAGCGGGCCGGCCGCGTCCGCGAGCTGCTCGATGCGGTCGGGATGGGCGGGATCGACCCGGGCGCCTATCCGGCCCAGTTCTCGGGCGGGCAGCGCCAGCGCATCGGCATCGCCCGCGCGCTGGCCCTCGACCCGGAGCTCGTGGTGTGCGACGAGCCCACATCGGCGCTCGACGTCTCCGTTCAGGCCCAGATCCTGAACCTCCTGCTCGACCTCCAACGCGATCGCGGGGTGGGCCTCCTCGTCATCTCGCACGACCTGCACGTCGTCCGCCGGATGAGCGACGAGGTCGCGGTCATGTACGCCGGGATGGTGGTGGAGCGGGGCCCGGCCGAGGCGGTCACCGGTGCGCCCCGGCATCCCTATACGCAGGCCCTCCTCGACGCGATCCCGGGGACGTCGCCGGCCGAGCGGAGGCTGCGCGACCGCACCCGGGCCGCGGCGGGCATCGCCTCGGCGGCCGCGGCGGGCTGCCCGTACTCGACCCGCTGCCCGCTCGCGACGGACGTCTGCCGGGCCGAGAAGCCGCCCCTCGAGGGCGGCGAGCACAGGGTGGCGTGCCATCACGCCGATGCAAGCGCCGCGTAGGTAGTCTCCGCCGCGTGCTTCAGCCCGGTGACCGCATTCCCGACGTCACCCTCTTCGACACCGACGTCCGGCCGGTCCGGCTCCCCGAATTCGTCACCGAGGGCCCGCTGCTCCTGGCCTTCTATCTCTATGACTGGACCGGCACCTGACGGAGCGAGCTGCGGCTCCTGCGTGACAGGAGCGCGGTGTTCGGGGTGGCGGGCGTCAGGATCGCCGCCGTCTCGCGCGACAGCCCCTACTCGCACAAGAAGTACGCCGAGCAGCAGTGGCTCGACTACCCGCTCCTGTCGGACTGGTCCGGCGAGGCCGTGCGGGCGTTCGGCGTGGCGCAGGATCTCGACGGGTTGCTCGACTCGCCCGTCCGCAGCTGCTTTCTGATCGACCGGGACGGGGTCATCCGGCACGCGTGGCGCTACGGCGACGACGAGGTACCCGACGTGGAGGAGCTGGCCCGGGCCGCAGTTTCGCTCACCAATGGCTAGTGCTACGCTCGGGGCCGGGCATGTCGCGTGACAACGGAAAAGTCGAGCGCGTTCCCAAGAAGCTCTACGACAAGGAGCTCGTTCGCCTCCAACTCGAGCTGGCCCGCATGCAGTACTGGGTGCGCGAGGAGGGCGTGCGCGTGGTGGTCGTGTTCGAGGGCCGCGACGCGGCCGGCAAGGGCGGGACGATCAAGCGGATCATGGAGCCGCTCAACCCGCGCCAGGCCCGTATCGCCGCGCTGCCGGCGCCCAGCGAGCGCGAGCAGACACAGTGGTACTTCCAGCGCTACGCGGCGCACATGCCGTCGGCGGGCGAGATCGTGCTCTTCGACCGCAGCTGGTACAACCGGGCCGGGGTCGAGCGAGTGCTCGGGTTCTGCACCCCGGCCCAGCACCAGCTCTTCCTGCGCCAGTGCCCGGCCTTCGAGCGGATGCTGATCGACGACGGCATCCTGCTCACCAAGTACTGGTTCTCGGTGTCCGACGAGGAGCAGCTCAAGCGCTTCCGCGACCGGATCAGGGACGAGACGAAACGCTGGAAGCTCTCGCCGATGGACCTCGAGTCGCGCAGCCACTACATCGACTACTCGCGCGCGAAGGACGAGATGTTCGTCCATACCGACCTGCCCGAATCGCCGTGGTTCGTGGTCGAGGCCGACGACAAGCGGCGCGCGCGCCTGAACTGCATCTCGCACTTCCTGAGCCGGATCCCGTACGAGGACCGCACGCCGAAGCCCGTTGAGCTGCCGCGGCGCCAGTCCGAGGACGGATACCGCCGCCCCGACCGCGTGACGCAGCACTACGTGCCCGATCACGCCGCCAAGCTGGGCTGACATCATGGCCGCATGTCACTGGCGCTGGCCGTGGCGTGCTCGCTTGCGTTCTCGCTGACGAACGGGTTTCACGACGCTGCGAACGCGATCGCCACGCTGGTCGCGACCCGCGGCGCCCGGCCCGGACAGGCGGTGGCGCTCTCGGCCGTGTTCAACATGCTGGGCGCCGTGCTCGTCGGCACAGCGGTGGCCGACACGATCGCCGGCATCGTCACGGTGCCGGCGGCGGACGGCGTGGCGGTCATCGGGGCCGGCGCGCTGGCCGCAACCGCATGGAACGTCGCCACGTGGCTGCGCGGCCTCCCTTCGAGCTCCGGCCACGCCCTGGTCGGCGGCCTGGTGGGAGCGGCGGTGGCGACGACGGGGATCGACGGCGTGAACTGGGGCGGCATCGACGGCTGGCGTCCGTCGGGCGTGTTCGGCGTTCTGATCGCGCTCGCGGTGTCGCCGGTGATCGGGTTCGTGTTCGGGACCGCCGTCTCGCGCCTCGTCCGCCTCGTCCTGCGGCGCGGCACGCGGCGCCTGGCCGGGCCGGTGCGCGGGAGCGAGTGGGCCATGTCGGCGGCGCTCTCGTTCAGCCACGGAGCGAACGACGCGCAGAAGGCGATGGGCGTGACCGCCGCGATCCTGCTCGCGGGCGGTCGTCTCGACACGCTCGAGGTACCGCTCTGGGTGAAGGTCACGTCGGGCGCGGCGCTCACCATCGGTACGGCGATGGGCGGGTGGTCGATCGTCCGTACCATCGGCCGGCGCATCTTCCACCTGCATCCGGTCGACGCGTTCTCGAGCCAGTCGGCGTCCACCGCGGTGATCCTGGCGTCCTCGTATGTCGGCGCGCCGGTGTCAACGACGCACGTCGTCGCCTCCTCGGTGGTCGGCGTCGGAGTCGGCCGTCGCCGGTGGCGCCATGTACGCTGGGTCGTCGTGCGCGCGATGGGATTCGCATGGCTTGCCACGCTGCCGGCCGCCGCCCTCCTGGGCGCCGTCTTCGGGCTGGTCTGGGACGGCCTTGCATGACGGCGAAGCGCCGCTGGTTCCTGCCGCGTACGCCGGACGTCCTCGGGGCGCTTCGCGCCCAGGCCGCCGTGACGGTTGACGGGCTGGATGCGCTGGCGGCGTGGGCGGCGGGCGACGCGAACGCGGCCGAGCGCGTCCGGGAGTGCGAGCACCTCGCCGACGACCTGAAGGGCGAGCTTCGGGCGGCGCTGTCCGAGGCGTTCTCGACGCCGCTCGAGCCCGAGGACATCTTCCAGCTCTCGACGGGGCTCGACAACATCATGAACAGCGCCAAGAACATCGTGCGGGAGGCCGAGGTGCTCGGTCGCGCGCCAGACCCGCCGATGGCGGAACTGGCCGGGGCGCTCGCGGAGGGCACGCGCCACCTGGCGGAGGCGTTCGCGGCGCTCGGCGACGGAGGTGGGGCTGGGGCGGCGGCTACCGGCGCGGCCGACGCCGCTCTCGAGAGCCAGCGGCGCGTCGAGCGCGACTATCGGGCCGGCATGTCGGCGCTCATTCAGCTGCCCGACCTCCACGAGGTCGCCGCCCGGCGCGAGCTCTACCGCCGGCTGGCCCGCACGAGCGACGCCCTGAAAGACGTGGCCGAGCGGGTCTGGTACTCGGTGCTCAAGGAGAGCTGAACGGCCCACACCGTCCAATCCTGCGTCAAGCCGGACGTGTTCCCGTTCTCAGAAGCGGGAATACCTGACATGTACAAGTCGTTAGACGTGGTGGAAGGAGCCGTGGGGCCCCCGAGGCCCCCGACGCCCGGCTCTTTCCGGGTCTAAACCGAATACCCCCAGCGTCCGGGACCCGGTCGGGTTGCGCGGGCGCCATGCACCAAGAGGATGATGAGAATGAATGTGATGCACCACACACCGCTGCGAGACCTCCTGGAGGATGCGGAGGCGCGCGGCGCTGTGGACGCCGATGATGTGGAGGCGGCCATCGCGGGTCTGGATCTCACCGAGGAGGACGAGGCCGACCTGCGCCGCCAGCTTGACGAGATGGACGTCGAGGTCGTTGCCGTGCGCGCGGCCGAGCCGGACGTCGTCGAGGCGCAGCCGCGCTGGTACCACACGCCGGCGACCACCAACAGCCTCGATCTGTACCTCGCCGAGATCGGCCGCACGCCGCTTCTGACCAAGGCCGAGGAGCAGCGGCTCGCCCGCCTGATCGAGCAGGGCGACGAATCGGCCAAGCGCCACATGGTCGAGGCCAACCTGCGCCTCGTCGTGTCGATCGCGAAGAAGTACCGCGGTCACGGCGTGCCGTTCACCGACCTGATCCAGGAGGGCACGCTGGGCCTCGTCCGCGCGGTCGAGAAGTTCGAGTGGCAGCGCGACCTCAAGTTCTCCACGTATGCAACGTGGTGGATCCGCCAGGCCGTGCAGCGCGCGGTGGCGAACCAGAGCCGGACGATCCGGCTGCCCGTCCACATCCACGACCGGATGCGCAAGGTCGACCGTGCCCGCCGTGAGGCAGAGGTTCGGCTTGGCCGTGCCGCGACCGTCGAGGAGGTGGCGAAGCAGGCCCAGGTCGCCGTCGAGGACGTCGACGCCCTCGACGAGGTGCGCACGAGCACCGTCTCGCTGCACCAGCCGGCGGCCGTCGACGGTGAGACCGAGCTCGGGGACCTGCTCCCCGATGCGGAGGCCCAGCCCGTCGACGACGTGGTCGCCGTCGGACTGCGCGCGGATGCCCTCCGCGCGGCGCTCGGCCGGCTCTCGCCGCGGACGCGGCGGGTGCTGGAGCTCCGCTACGGCCTCGCCGGCGGCGAGCCGATGAATCTCGACGTGATCGGCCGCGAGGTCGGCCTCACCCGCGAGCGGGTGCGGCAGCTCGAGGTCGAAGGCCTCGCCGAGCTGGCCCGGATGCCTGACGTGGCCGGCCTGCACGAGGCCGCCTAACTCCGACCCGGGGGCCCCGGGGGCCAGGCACCGTACCGTGCCTGGCCCCCGTGTCTTTTGCCCTGCACAGGACGAGCTTCGTGTTTGCGGGAAAACCCGACTCCGGACGTCCGTGCGCCTCCCGATGCGCGGCGGGCGGTGGAGAGCGAGAGTGGCGGTATGAGCATTGACCGCGAATTGATCGTGTCCGTTGCGCAGCTGCGCGATCCGGACGGCATCGTCTCGATCTACGTCGACATCGATCCGGCCGAGGCCGCTTCGACGCATCCGCGCTGGATCGAGGACGTCCGCGTCGAGCTTGGCCGCCTTGAGTGCACGGAGCGGCTGCACGAGCTCCGTCATCGCATCGAGGATCTCCTGGACCCTACGCAACACGGCCGCGGACGGGCGCTCTTCTTCGGAGTGATGCCCGCGGGGCCCGTCAGGTCGTTTGCCGTCCAGATGCCGCTCGAGACGTCGGTGACGATGTCGGATCGGGCGCGGCTCCAGCCGCTCCTCGAAGCGATGGATGCCGGGCGTCCCGCCGGAATCGTCATCGTGTCGATGACGGAGCTCAGGGCGATCGAGCTCGCATGGGGGGAGGCGGCCGAGGTCGTTCGGGTCGACGTGGCGCCGCCGCCGGCGGAGTGGAGCCTGCGGAAGGAGCCCACGCACCTGCACGCAGAGGACCGGCTCCACATCGTCCGCTCAGCCGCGCCGCAAGTCGAGGAGCTTGCCCGAAGGCGGGGCTGGGACCGGATCGTCCTCGCCGGGAACCCGCGCCTCACCCGGCCGCTGGCCGCGAAGCTCGCCGGACGCGTTGATGCGACGGTCGTCGAGGCGATGCGCCAGGTGCTGCCGGAGGATCACGCGGCGCACGTCGCGAGCCAGCTCACCCTCCACGTTGCCGACGCGGGAGCGCGCCAGGCCGCGGCGCGGCTCGATCAGGCCCAGAACGCCGCGTTCGCCGGGGGAGCAGGAGCGGCCGGCGTCGACGACGTGCTCGCTGCGCTGACCGAGGGCCGCGCGAGGTGGGTGGCGATCGACGGCGATGCGCCGCTCCACGCGAGCGGGGCGCAGGACTCCGGGAGCGTCGTGGGGCTGCTCGAACGGGTTGACGTCGCGCCGATGATCATCGAGCGCGCGTTCGCCACCGGCGCCGATGTCTCGGTGCTCTCCGGCCGCTCACATCCGCAGCTGGCCGAGGCCTCCGCGCTCGCGCTCCTGCGCTGGTGACCCTGTAAGCTGGAGCCATGCTCCTTGCAGAGACGGCGATCTCGCCGTCGGCAGGATTGGTCGTCGGCACGATCGCGAGCCTCGCAATGTTTGCACTGCTCGGGTTGGTTCTCCTGGTCGTCTTCCCTCGCCACATGTCGGTGTTCGCCGTCCGCCTGGGGACGCGCCGCCGACCGAAGTAGCGCACTCATCTAGCGCACGACGAGCACTGACCCGGTGGCGCGGTGCGCCACGGCCTCGCTCACGCTTCCCAGCGAGCGCACGCCGCGCAGGCCGCGCGATCCGACGACCAGAAGGTCCTCCGGGCCGGCCCGCTCGATGAGGGCTGGGACCGGCGAGCCGTCGAGGACATGCACGGGATCGAGCGTGGCGCCGGTGCGTCTGCTCAGCTCGCGGGCGACGGCGAGCGCGCGAAGCGACGGCTCGGACTCGTCGGTTCCGACGACGATCGAGCGCGGGAACGCCGTGCCGGGCCCGCCGCGCGCGATCAGCACCGCCCGTGCGGCGTCGTGCACCAGGTGCGTGGCGACGCTCCCGAGCAGCGTCCCCGTCAGCCGACCCTGCCCGTGACCGCCGACCGCGATGAGATCGGCCTCGATCCGGGCGGCCTCGATCTCGAGCAGCTTCGCCGCCGGGCCGGTGCGAAGCGTCGTCCGCACCTCGATGCCCCCCGGCACGATCAGCGACACCCGCCCAAGCGCATCCCAGGCTTCCTCGCGCAGCCGCCGCTCGGGCTCGGCGGTGCGTGCCGGCATCACCGAGGCGACCGACTCGACCACTCCGGCGTGGATCACGCCGACGAGCTCGATCGACGCGGCGGGAGCCGCGAGCAGCCCGGCCTGGCGTACGGCCTCGGCTGCCTCGGGCGATCCGTCCACGCCGCAGACGATGGTCGCCAGCACGGATGCCGAGTCGATCTCAGGGACGCGAATCGGGTGGACGTCGGTCATGACCCGAGGGTACGTCCGCCCCGCCCGTGCTGCATCGGGGACGGCCCGAAATCCCGTCGCGGGTTTCCCCGGATAGCGGAGCGGCGGGGGGGTGT
>DATIDU010000330.1:0-15650 GCA_035456145.1 Gaiellales bacterium
AGAGCAGTGCCTTGGTATAGGCGTGCTTGGGCCGCTGATAGATCACGTCGGCATCCGCCATCTCCACGATCTTGCCGAGGTACATCACCGCCACCCGGTCGGAGATGTGCTTCACCACTGCCAGGTTGTGCGCGATGAAGAGATAGGTGAGCCCGAGCTCGTCCTGGAGCTTCACCATCAGATTCAGGACCTGCGCCTGCACCGAGACGTCGAGCGCCGAGACGGCCTCGTCAGCCACGATGAACTCCGGCTCCACCGCGAGCGCCCGGGCGATCCCGATCCGCTGGCGCTGGCCGCCGCTGAACTGGTGCGGCTTGCGGTCGGCGGCGCCCGGGGCAAGCCCGACCGTGTCGAGCAGCTCCTCCACGCGGTCACGGCGGGTCTCGCGCGGGGCCAGCCGGTGCACCTTGAGCACCTCCTCGAGCGTCTGCCGCACGGTCATCGTCGGGTTGAGCGAGGAGTACGGATCCTGAAACACGACCTGGATGCGCCTTCTGAGCTCGCGGGTCTCGCGGGCGCGGCGCCCGAGCACGCTGCGCCCGTCGTAGAGGATGTCGCCCGACGTCGGCGGCTCCAGCTGGAGCACGAGCCGCCCCAGCGTGCTCTTGCCCGACCCGCTCTCGCCGACAAGGCCCAGCGTCTCGCCCCGCTCGATGCGAAGCGAGACGTCGTCCACGGCCCGCAGCACGTCCGGCGGGCGACGGGCGACGCTCCGCGCGAGGCCGCCGCCGGCTGCGTAGTGCTTCGACACGTTGCGAGTCTCGAGGAGCGCGGGTGCGGTCTCGGCCACCGCCCTCACCCGAGCCCGAGGATCGCGGCCAGGTTCACGCCGGGATCGACCTGCGCCTCCAGCGAGCCGTCCGCCGCCGAGAGGAGGACCGTCACGGCCGGGCCGTTCCCCGCGACCGGGCTGTCGCCCGAGGCGACGACCCCGACGGTGAGCCCGCCGTCGCGGTAGCCGGTGTAGTGGGTCGCGTCCCAGTCGCGCACGGCGACCAGGTCGCCCAGGCGCAGGTCGGCCAGGCCATGCTCGCGCACGACGTCGGCGTCCTTCGTCTGGACCGCAAACGAGGTCGCGGCGGCCACCCGCCCGCTGCCCATCCCGACGACCTCGGGCGGGAGGATGCGCGTGACCGCCACCGAGACCCGCCCGCCGCCGCCGTCCGGGCTCCAGGCTCGCCAGAGCTCGGGGCCGAGGCTGTGGCACGCCACACCCGGAGCGCCCTCCACGGACATGCCGCGTCCGCAGGCCCGCACCAGGAGCTGGTCGCCCGGCACCACCTGGTCGAGGACGTCATCGGACACGTGGACGAGAACGTGCTTGTACGCGCGGAACGACTCGTGCTTTCCGGTCACCGTGCCCGTCGCGCCGGCGGCCGCGCCGCTCCTCACGGTGACGGCATTGCCGACACAGGCGAAAACCGCGAGGGCATCGTTCGCCGAGGGGTCGGGGTTCGCGATGCTGAGACCGGGCTCCACCTGGTCGGCCGCCCAGCCCAGCGCCGCCATCCCCACCTTGACGTTGTAACAGATGCCACCGGGCCCGACCGGGACGAACGGCGTCCCGTCGGCACCGATCTCGTAGGGGTTCTCGGCCATGACCGGCGTCGTCACCTCACCGACGACGGCGGTGACCACCAGCTCGTCGAGGTTCGCGCGTGCAGCACTCATGCCGGCAGCCCCAGGCTGGTGCCGATGTTCGCCTCCGGGTCGGTCTCGATCAGGAACCGCTCGCGCGGCCCCGACATGATCGTGATGACGCCGGTGCCGTGTCCGGGGATGACGCCGATCCCGTGGGCGACGATGCCGATCGCGCACGAGCCTGACTGCGAGCCGCGCCCGTAGCGGTGATCCTGGCCGGTCATGGCGACGACATCGCCGATCCGGAGGTGCTCGTATCCGAGCTCCGCGACCACATCAGGGCGTGTCAGCATGACGTCGCAGTTCGCCCACTCCGAGCTCATTCCGATGCCGGCGCCCATGAGGAACGCGGGGATCTCCGCCGCGACCGTGAGCGCGAGCGCGCCGTCTCGCTCGCGCACCGGAAGCGCCTCGACGAGCTCCGGGCTGCAGCTGCGGAGGGCCACGTCGGGGAAGTCCAGCAGCCGAAGGCCCTGTCCGCGCGCGCGCACGAGGAGCCGGTCGCCCGGCCCGAGCAGATCGAGCGTCCGCTGCGGGAAGTCGACGAGGACGAAGGCATGCTTGCCGACGACCGTGCCCGTGCCGCCCGCCGCGGGGCCTGTCAGGACGCGCACGGGATTGCCGACACAGGCCAGGAACTGGAGCGCCGCGTCCGGCGGCGGCCCGTCACCGCCCGCCGACACCGCCGCCTCGAGGTGGTCCGCCGCCCACGCGAAGACCGGGCTCCCGACGCGGACGTTGTAACAGACGCCCGCCATCCCGGGCAGGATGACCGGTCGGCCGTAGGAGTCGACGCTCCACGCGTCGCCGGTCGGGTGGCTGACCCGGGCGGCGATCCCGAGGGTCACGAGCCGGTCGGCGTTCGTCCGCGGTGCGGTGGCGGCGGTCACGTCAGTAGAGCAGGTCGGGGTCAAGCACGTTCCGAAGCGGCCGTCCGGCCAGATAGGCGTGCAGGTTCTCACAGAAGATCTCGACGATCCGGTCGTTCTCGTCCGCCACCGTGCTCGCCGAGTGCGGGCTCACGAGCACGTTGGGGAGATCCCAGAACGGGCTCGAGTCGGGCGGCGGTTCCGTCGTGAAGACGTCGAGCGCGGCGCCGCGCAGCCGCCCGGCCGCAAGCGCCTCCGCGAGCGCCGCCTCGTCGAGCACGTCGCCCCGCGCGATGTTCACCACGATCGACCGCTCGGGCAGGAGCGCGATCCGGCGGGCGTCCAGGAGCGCCTCGGTCTCGGGGGTGTGCGGGGTGGCGAGCACCACGGCGTCCACGCGCGGGAGGATGCTGTCGAGGTCGGAGATCGCAGCGATCTCGTCCGCGCTCACGTCGGCCGCGGTGCGATCGCGCAGGGTGCGCACGACGCCGATCACGTATGCGTCAAGGGCCCGCAGGAGCCGGCCCGTCTCCCGGCCGATGCGCCCCGCCCCGACGACCGCGACGACCTTGCCGGCGATCTCCTCGCCGGCGTGGCGGCGCCAGACGTGCGCGCGCTGCTCGGCCTGGTAGCGGAGAACGTCCTTGCCGAAGACCAGCATCGCCAGCACGGCGAACTCGGCCAGGGGCCGGGCGTGGACGCCGCTCGCGGTGGTGACGACGATATCGCGCCGCTCCGTGAGGCCGACCCGCCGCGCGAGCTGCCCGACGCCGGCGCTCGTCGCCTGGATCCAGCGCAGCCGCGGCCAGGCCGGAAGGCGGTCGGCCAGCGCGAGCGGGCCGAAGTCGAACAGGATCTCCGCGCCCTCGAGCAGCTCGACCCACCGCCGTTCTGTGCGCTTGTCGGGGATCTCCGGGAGCGGGTGCGCCGACGGGTACTCCGGGGCGGGAATGAGGTCGCGCTCGTAGACGACGTCGAGCCGAGGGTCGACCGCCGCGATCGCCGCGACGTTCGCGTCCGAGAGCGGGCTCGTGATCACAACGCGGACCATGCTCACCTCGAGCGGTCCTCGGCGACCGAGAAGCGGCCGGCCAGCGAGCCTCCGTCGACGTCAAGAACGGCACCCGAGATGTGGGCGGCGGCGTCGGAGCAGAGAAAGAGCACCGCCGCGGCGATGTCGCGGGGGTCGCCGGCGCGTCCGAGCGGGATCGACCGGACGAGCGAGGCGCGCAGCTCGTCGGTCGCCCGGTCGGGGAAGGCGTCGCTCCAGCCGCGGACGTCGATGTAGCCGGGTGCGACCACGTTCACAGTGACGTCGTGGGGGCCGAGCTCGAGCGCCAGCGTCTTCGACAGCGTCTCGACCGCCGCCTTGGAGGCGGCGTAGGCGGCCCCCTCGGGACGAGGGCTGCGCGCCGAACCGGACGAGATGCTGACGATCCGCCCGCCCCCGCCCGCCGCGATCCGGTGGCGTGCGAAAGACCGGCACATCAGATAGACGCCGGTCACGTTCACGTCGAACACGCGCCGCCAGGCGGCGGGCTCCATGTCGACGAGCCGCGCGTCGGGGTAGGCCGCCGCATCGTTCACGAGGAGGTCGAGGTCGCCGAAGCGCCCGATCGCGGTCCCGACCACGCGCTCGGCGACGCGCTCGTCGGCGACGTCGCCGACCACCGCGTCCAACCGCGGGCCGCGGAGCGTCTCGGGAGGCTCCACGAGGTCGACGACGACGACGTTGGCGCCCTCCGCCAGGAAGCTCGCCGCGACGGCGCGGCCGATCCCGTTGGCGCCGCCGGTCACGGCCGCGGTCATCCCGTCGAAACGCGCCGGCACCCTGCCGTTCCCACCGTCCTTCCGTTCGTGGATCCCCTCGTGCGGTGCGCAAGCATAACGGCGCCCCGCACCCTTGACACTTCCGACCCGGCGCTCATACACTCGGCCGCGTCGCGGAAGGATTTCGTACGGCCGCGCGCCGAAGGATCGTTACATCTCGGACGCATAAGGATATCTTCGGAGCATTGGTACATCTTTCCGCCACAAGCATATCTCCGGGTGCACGCATGAAAGGACGAGCCATGGCCGACCTCCTGGACACGCCGACGACGAGCCCCCGCCGCACGCGGCGCGCACGGCCCGCGGCCGTCCTGGCCGCCCTCGCCATGGTCGCCCTCGCCGCCGGCTGCGGCGGCAGCGGTGGCTCGACGGGCGCGGCGGGCGGAGGCGCCAAGGCCGACACCCTGGTCATCGCGAACGCCGTCAACGTCGACACGCTCGATCCGGCCGCGAACTCGGTGAACGAGAGCATCTGGATGACGCAGAACATCTACCAGCGCCTGCTCCAGCCGAACGCGAACGGCACGGACGTCATCCCGCAACTCGCCGACACGTGGGACATCTCCGACGACGGCCTCACCTACACGTTCCACCTCGGCGACCACAAGTTCTCCGACGGCAGCCCGGTGACCGCCGAGGACGTGCGCTACTCAATCGAGCGCTCGATCCACTACGACGGCGGCTGGGGATTCCTGCTCGAGGCGGTGAAGTCCGTCGAGGCGCCTGATCCCAAGACCGTCGTGATCACGCTCTCCCGGCCGCACGCGCCGCTCCTGGCCGATCTCGCCATGTACGCCTACGCGGTCGTCCCCGAGAAGCTGGTGAAGGCACAGGGCGCCAAGACCTTCTTCCAGCACCCGATCGGAAGCGGCGAGTGGGCGCTGACCCAGTGGAACAAGGGCAGCGACCTCACGTTCAAGGTGAACCCCTACTGGTCGGGCAAGAAGCCGAACTTCACGACGCTCAAGATCATGATCGTGCCCAACGACAACTCGCGCGTTCTTCTGTTGCAGAACAAGAACGCCGACATCATCGAGAACCCGCCGGGCAACCTGATCAACGAGCTCAGCGCGAACCCTGACCTCCAGACGTATCTCTTCCCGTCGACGCGCGTTGACTTCATCCAGCTCGACCAGCACTTCGCGCCGTTCAAGGATCCGAAGGTACGTGAGGCGCTCAATTATGCAATCGATCGAAACGCGATCGTGAAGCTCGCCTACTCGGGCCATGCAACTCCCGGCTCCTCGTTCATGCCGTACAAGATGCAGTACTGGAACAACTCGCTGAAGCCGTATCCGTACGATCCCGCGAAGGCGAAGGAGATCCTGTCGCAGTCGAGCTATCCAAACGGCTTCAACACGTTCCTCATCGAGGTGGCCAATGACGTCGCGGGTAACGCAACCGCCGTCGTCATCAAATCCGACCTCGCGAAGATCGGGATCAATGTCGACATCAAGACGTATGAGCTCCTGACCGCATACGGCAAGGAGGACGGCGGCAACTCGCAGATGGGCCAGCGCTACTGGACGAACGACATCATCGACCCCGACGAGGTGGCGACGTTCGGCGTCGATCCCAACGGCGGGGCGAATGCATTCAGCTCCTACTGGGGCGACCCGACGGCCACGAAGCTCGTCCACCAGGCCCGTGGGGAGCTCGATCCGGACAAGCGCCGGCAGATGTACGAGCAGATCCAGCAGATCGTCTACGACCAGACGCCGTATCTCATCCTGGACTACAGCCCGTACCGGTACGCCGCGGGCAAGTGGGTGCACGGCTTCCACGCCACGCCCCTCGGGAATTACAATCTGTCGCTGGAGACGCTCACCGTCGACCAGCACTAACCTAGGGTTCGGTAGGAAGGGAGAGGGACGTGAGCGGGCGGTTCGGGTTCCTCGGCCGCAGGGTGCTCCAGCTCATCCCTGTGGCGCTCGGGATCACAATCCTGGTGTTCTTCCTGCTGCACCTGGTCCCGGGTGACCCCGCCCGCCAGATCCTCGGCCAGCACTACACGCCCAAGGCGGCGGCCGAGATCCACCACAAGCTGGGCCTCGACCAGCCGCTGTGGGAGCAGTACAAGATCTTCATGGACAGGCTCGTCCACGGCGATCTGGGCGACTCGGTCTACTACAACCAGTCCGCGCGATCGCTGATCGCCGAGCGCCTGCCGGCGACCATGTTCCTGATCGCCTACGCAGGGGTGCTGGCAGCGCTGATCTCGATCCCGATCGGGATCATCGCGGCGCTCCGGCGAGGCGGCGTCTTCGATCAGGCAACGCGCATCGGCACGCTCATCACGTTCGCCATGCCCCCGTTCTGGTTCGGGATCATCCTGCTGCTCGTCTTCGCCCTGAAGCTCCAGCTCTTCCCGGTGTCCGGCTACGGGAGCGGCTTGACCGACCACCTGTGGCACCTGTTCCTGCCGGCGCTCACGATCGCGCTCGCGTTCTCGACCATCCTCACCCGGACGTTGCGGGCGAGCATGCTCTCGACGCTCCGGATGGACTTCGTCGACACCGCCCGGATCAAGGGCATCTCGCGGACGACGGTGCTCATGCGCCACGTCGTGCGAAACGCGATCGTCGCGATCGTGGTCGTGTTCGGCATCAACCTCGCCTTCCTGATCGGCAGCACCGTCCTCGTCGAGAACGTGTTCTCGATCCCCGGCCTCGGTCAGCTCCTCGTCGACTCGGTGTCGTCGCGCGACTACCCGGTCGTGCAGGGGACGACGCTCGTGCTCGCGTTCCTGGTCGTGGTCGTCAACCTCGTGACCGACGTCGTCCACGCCGCGCTCGACCCCCGGGTGACCTACGAATGAGCGCGGTCCTCGGCCCATCCGGGACGCTGCTCGAGTCGCTCGAGCGCCGCTCCCGCACGAGCCGGATCGGCCGGGGCCGGATCACGCTCGCGGTGGGCATCCTCATCCTCGGCACGATGATCGCGGTCTCGCTGGCCGCGCCGCTCATCACGAGCTACAAGCCCGACGCCATCGACCCGCTCCACCCGCTGCTGCACCCGCTCTCCCCCGGCCACCCGCTCGGCACCGACTCGTTCGGGCGCGACATCTTCTCCCGGATCCTCTACGGCGGGCGCATCGACCTCCTGATCGCGTTCGGGGCGACGTCCGTGACCGCGGTGGTCGGCACCGTCATCGGCCTGACGTCCGGGTACGCCGGCGGATGGGTCGACACGGTCATCATGCGGATCGTCGACCTCTTCTTCGCGTTCCCGTTCTTCGTGCTCGTGATCGCGATCGTCGCCATGCTCGGGCCGAGCATCTTCAACATGTTCGTCGCCATCTGGCTCACGAGCTGGATCAGCTACGCCCGCATCACCCGTGGCCACACGCTGGGCGCCAAGCGCCAGGAGTACACGCTGGCCGCCCGAGCGCTGGGGTACACGAACCGGCGGGTGGTGCTCCGCCACATCCTGCCGAACGTCGTCTCCTACGTGATCATCTTCGCGATGGTCGACGCGGTCGGGAACATCGTCCTCGGATCGTCGCTCGGCTTCCTGGGGCTGGGCGCGCAGCCGCCGTCGCCGGAATGGGGCGTCATGATCTCCGACGGCCAGAACTACCTCCTGACGGCCTGGTGGCTCTCGACGTTCCCGGGCATCGCCATCATCCTCGTCGGCGTCGGGTTCAGCCTGATCGGCGACGGCCTCGCGGACATCCTCAGGCCCGGTGACTGACTCCGCGGCCGCGCCCGTGCTCGAGGTCGAGGACCTGCGCACGTACATCGCCACCGATGCCGGTGTCGTGCGCGCGGTGGACGGCGTGTCGTTCACCGTCGGCGAGCGGGAGATCCTCGGCCTCGTCGGCGAGAGCGGCTGCGGAAAGAGCGTCACCTGCCGGACGATCGCCGGGCTCATGCCCTCGCCGCCGGCCCGCTCGACCGGCCGCGTGCGGCTGGCCGGCTACGGCGAGCGCAACCTGCTCGACCTGTCGGCGCCCGACCTCCAGCGGCTCCGCGGCGAGCACCTGTCGATGGTCTTCCAGGACCCGATGAGCGCGCTCAACCCGGTGATGCGGGTCGGCGCCCAGGTCGAGGAGGCCGTCGGGGCCCACGAGAAGCTGACGGGCAAGGCCCGGCGGACCCGGGCGATCGAGCTCATGGAGCGGGTCGGGATCCCGGTGCCGGAGCGGCGGATGCGCGACTACCCGCACCAGTTCTCCGGCGGGATGCGCCAGCGGGTCCTCATCGCGATGGCGATTGCGGGGCGGCCCAGGCTGCTCCTCGCCGACGAGCCGACGACGGCGCTCGACGTCCTGATCCAGGACCAGATCCTGAGCCTCTTGCTCGAGCTCCAGCGCGACTTCGGGATGAGCATGATCCTGGTGAGCCACGACCTGGGCGTCATCGGCGAGATGTGCGACCGCGTGGCCGTCATGTACGCGGGCGAGATCGTCGAGCTGGCCGACACCGCCACGCTGCTGGGCGGCCCGTGCCACCCGTACACGATCTCGCTCCTGCGCTCGCTGCCGGACGTCAACTCGCAGAGCCGCTACCTGCGGTCGATCGGCGGCGCGCCGCCCGCGCTCGTCAACCTGCCGGACGGCTGCCGGTTCGCGCCCCGCTGCCCGCTGGCGCTCGATGAGTGCCGGGAGTGGGAGACCGAGCTCCTGGACGCCGGTGACGGCGAGCACACCGCCCGCTGCTGGCGGCACGAGGACACCCGAAGGGAGGACGCATGGCCGGAGCAGAGCTACGAGTCGGCGTGATCGGATGCGGGCGGTGGTCCGACTGGGCCCACCTCCCTGGATGGACGCGCGACGAGCGCTGCCGCGTCGTGGCCGTCTGCGACCAGGACGAGGGCCTGGCGCAGGCCGCGGCGGGCAAGTTCGGCGTGCAGGACGCCGTCACCGACCACCGCCGGGTCATCGAGCGCGACGACGTCGACGTGATCGACGTCGTCACCGGCGACGAGGAGCACTTCACGCTCACGATGGCGGCGCTCGAGGCGGGAAAGCACGTGCTCTGCGAGAAGCCCGTCGCCCATGACTACCGCGACACGCTCCGCGCCCGCGATCTGGCCGCGTCCAGGGGACTCGGGACGAAGGTGGGGTTCACGTTCCGCTACAGCCCGGCGGTGCGCTACATGAAGGAACTCATCAACGAGGGATTCGTCGGCGAGCCCTACATCTACAACGCCTACGAGCAGAACTCGCAGTGGATCGACCCGCAGACACCGCTCCGGCAGGTACCGCCCGACCCCGACTCCGACCGCATCCTCGTGTCGTCGCTCGAGGGCTACGGCGCGCCGGTTATCGACCTCGGTCACTGGTTCATGGCGTCGGACCTCACCTCGGTGGTCGGCGTCCTGCGCAACTTCGTCCCCGAGCGGATGATCCGCGAGACCGGCCGCATGCAGCGCGCGAACATCGATGACGGCGACATCTTCATCGGCGAGTTCGCGAGCGGCGCGATCTGCTCGGTGCAGTCGAGCTTCGTCACCGTCGGCAACTACCCCGGGATCGAGGTACGCGTGTACGGCAGCAAGGGGGCGCTGATCGCCCGCCTCGTCGAGGAGCACGGCGTCGCCGAGACGCTGCGGTCCGCGACGCCGGACGCGGTCGAGTTCGAGCCGGTCGAGGTGCCCGAGCGGCTCTACCCGCCGGGCGGCTCCGTCAACGAGCCGTGGCCGACGCTCTACTACTCGAACCTGACCGCCAACCTCGCCGACGAGATCCTCGCCGGCAGGGAGAACGAGGGCGGCTTCGCCGACGCTGCCTGGGTCCAGGAGGTCATCAACGCGGTCGAGCGCTCCCACCACGAGCGCGGCTGGGTCGGGTTGCCGCTGGAGACGTAACCGGCCAACCGGGGCCAGGCACCGCACGGTGCCTGGTCCCATGGGGTTGGCGCCTAGAGCCTGACGGCGCGGCCCTCGCGGGCCGATGCGTGAAGCGCGTCGATCGTGCGCATGTTCCAGAGCGTGTCCTCGTGCGAGACCACCTCGGGCTGACGGCCCTCGATGACGCAGCGGGCGAAGTCCTCCACCTCGAGCCGGTACTCGTCGTCGCCGCCGACGGAGATCGAGCGCGTCACACCGTCCGCGTCGGTGTGCTCGATCGTGACGTCGTCGCTTCGCAGCACGAAGGCCTGCGCCACCGTGATCGTGCCGGAGGTGCCGAGGAGCTGGACGTGGTGGCGGTACGGCTGCGAGAGGCTGCTCACGAACTGCGCCGACCGGCCCGATCCGAAGTCCAGGATGCCGAGGAAGTCCTCGTCGACCCCCTCCGGGCTGGGCTGCGCGATGCCGGTGACGACGACCGGGGGCCGGCCGAACATCCAGCGCGCGACGTTGACGCAGTAGGAGCCGACGTCGTAGAGCGACCCACCGCCGTACTCGGGCCTGCGGCGGATGTTCGCCGGGTCGCGGACCGTGAAGGTGAACACCGACCGGACGGTGCGAAGCTCGCCGACGCCGCCCTCGTCGAGCAGCCGCCTGACCGCCGCCCACTGCGGGTGATAGCGGTACATGAACGCCTCCATCCAGACCACACCCCGGGACTCGCAGTGCTCGATCATGTCCGCCGTCTCGGCGGCGTCGAGGGCGGCCGGCTTCTCGCAGAGCACGTGCTTTCCGGCATCCGCGGCGCGCTTCGACCACTCGTTGTGGAGGTGGTTGGGAAGCGGGATGTAGACGGCATCGACCTCGGGGTCGGCGAGCAGCGCCTCGTAGGAGCCGTGCAGGCGGACGTCGAGGCCGCTCTCGCGGAGGTACGCCGCGCCGGCGTCGCTCGAGCTCCCGATCGCGACGAGCTCGGCGTTCCCGGCCGCGAGGATGGCCGGGATCACCACCCTGCGGCCGATGTTGGCGGCGCTCACGACCCCGAACCTGACCCTCTCTGTCAGTGTCGCCTCGCCATCGTGCGGCCGATCGTAGCGGGAGGTCCTGGGGGGCGGGTACGGTGTTTTTCCGAAGCCGATTCGGTGTCGACCCCGACGTATTCCGGGCGCCCGTTGACGATCCTGAGGTCCATGCAGTCTGGATCGAGCACTCACGCCGGCGCCCTGGAGTACGCGGTCGCGTGGAGCGACGGCCGCCACCAGCGCCACCTCGGACGGGCGCGGGTCGAGGACCTGGCCCTCGTCCTCGAGGGCACGCCGCCGGGTGGTGTTCGCCAGACCGTCCGGATTCCGGCCGCCGACATGAGCGCCGTCGGACTCAACCGGTGGCGGCCCTCACCCGCGGTCGCGGTGCAGGGCCCGGACGGCGAGGTCGTCGTCGAGCTTCTGCTCGGAGGCTGGGGTGCGGCGCATCAGCTCGAGAACGCCATCGCGTCCGCACGGGCCGACGTGCCGTCACCGTCGAGCGAGGAGGGGACGCCCATGACGGACCAGATCGCAGTCTTCGCGGAGATCCGTCCCGGCAAGAGGGGCGATCTCGAGCGCGCGCTCGCGGAGGCGCCGCCGTTCGACCTGGCGAAGGAGGGCTTCGAGCATCATGAGGTCTTCGTCGGCGACACCGACGTCGTCTTCGTCTTCACCGGGCCGGGCGCTTCTGCGGAGCTTCGCCGGCTGGCGGCAACGCCCGAGCTCTTCCGCCACGTGATCCACATGGCCGACATCCTGGCCGCCCCGCGCCTGCTCGAGCAGACGTTCCACTGGGAGCGGCGCGGCACCGAGCCGCACGTACGCGCATCCTGACACGGCGCCGGCCGCCCGAGCCACTGCTCCGGGCGGCCGGACGCCGTTTCGAGATCACTCCGTTGCGGCGATCTCGATCCGCTGCGGCTGAGCCTCCACCGGGCGCGGCACGTGCACGTGCAGCTCGCCCTTCGGGAACTCGGCACGGATCTCGTCGGGCTCCACCGCGAACGGGAGCGTGAAGCTGCGGCCGAACTGGCCGAACACGCGCTCACGCATGTGGTAGCCCTCGTGGTCCTCGTCGCGCGTCTCCTCGCGCGTGCCCGAGATCGTCAGCGTGCGGTCATGAAGCTCGATCTTGACGTCGTCGGGCGACATGCCCGGAAGGTCGAACGTCAGAACGATCTCCGTCGGAGTCTGCGCCACGTCGACCGCCGGCATCCAGGTGCCCGTCGGCGTGGCCGGGCGGGTGAACAGCTTGCCCAGCTCCTCCTCGAACCGCTCCATCTGCTTGAACGGATCCCATGTCGTCAGGGTTGCCAAAGCATTCACCTCCTCTCCGATTGGAGTCTCGACCGGCCGGCGTGGTCCCGCATCGGTGGCCGCACCGAACGGAGGGAGGCACGCTTGCGGGTTTCCCGAAGCCGGAACGCGGGATCTCACGGATGCGGACCGCCGCCAGAAACCGGATGCTGCGGAGCATGGCGTTTCGCGTTGTGATCGCCGGCGGAGGCGTGGCCGGTATCGAGGCCGCGCTCGCGCTGCGCGCCCTCGCCCCGGAGCTGGTCTCGGTCCAGCTCGTCTCGCCCGAGCCCGAGTTCGCCTACCGGCCGCTTGCGGTCTCCGAGCCGTTCGGCCACGGGCACGTGCACATGGTCGACCTGCGCCGGGTCGCTTCGGACATCGGGGCCGAGCTCGAGATCGCGGGTCTGGCCGGGGTCGACGGCGCACAGGCGATCCTCGACGACGGATCGCGCCTGGAGTTCGACGCGCTCGTGATCGCCACCGGCACTCGGCTCCTCGCCGCCGTCCCCGGCGCGCTGACGTTCGCCGGGATCGCCGATGTCGACCCCTACCGCCGGCTGCTCGAAGAGATCGACGCGGGCGACGTCGGATCCGTGGCGTTCGCCGTCCCGCACGGCGTTGTCTGGCCGCTCCCCCTCTACGAGCTGGCGCTCATGACCGCCCGGCACCCGGCGAAACACCGGGCTGCGCTCACCGTCGTGACACCGGAGGAGGCGCCGCTCGACGTCCTGGGCCCGGCGGCGGCGCGCGCCGTGTCGGACCTCCTGGGCGAGCACGACATCGCGCTCCGGACGAGCGTCTTTCCGATCGCTCTCCAGGACGGGAGGCTGACGCTCGCGCCCGAGGGGGCTGTCGAAGCCGACCGCGTCGTCGCCCTTCCCGAGCAGCGCGGAATCGAGTTCGAGGGAGTGCCGACGGTGGCCGGCGGCTTCATCCCCGTCGACGAGCACGGCCGCGTCGAGGGGCTCCGAAACGTGTTCGCCGCGGGCGACATCACGAGCTACTCGGTGAAGCAGGGTGGAATCGCAGCCCAGCAGGCCGACGCCGTCGCCCAGGTGATCGCCGCCGAGGCGGGGGCGGCCATCCTTCCCGAGCCCTTCCGCCCCGTGCTGCGAAGCGTCCTTCTGACCGGCAACGGCCCGCGCTACCTGTCCGCGCGGATCCGGAACGGGAACGACCTGTCGTCCGTCGCCACGAGCCAGCCGTTCTGGTCGCCGGCGGACAAGATCGCCGCCCCGTTCCTTGCGCCCTACCTGGCGCGGCGGATCGAGGGCGCGCTGCGGTAGCGCGCGGCGGGCGCCTTCCACGAGCCGGTCGCACCGCACATCGGGCAGTGGTCGAGCTCACGGCGGGCGGTGACGCCGTAGCCGCACTCGGCGCAGTGCAGCTCGACCGGCGTCGGCCACGCGGTGTCGGCCTGCGCGAACCGCGCTGGTTTGGCTGGAAACAGCGTGGACTGACCCATCGGTGACCCCCTGGAGCGGCGCTCCGTCTGTGGGGCTCATCCTGGCCGCGAACCGCAGATCGCGGCATCCGTGACATCGCCGATCCGGCATCCGTAATCCCCCGCAATTCGTCGCGTACTTCCCCCGGCGCGCGAAACGGCGCCGACCCCGATGCGTGCCGCGAGAGAGCGGACGGATAGTTGGAGCAGGCTTATCCGCCACATCTTGGAAGGAGCAGACGCCATGTCAAGCGTCTCAGATAGTCACGCCGACCTGGCCGGGGCGGGCCGTCCGAAGCTCAAGCGTTCGCTCGGGCTGTGGATGGCAACCGCGCTGGTCATCGGCAACATGGTCGGCTCGGGGGTCTTCGGGCTTCCGGCCTCGCTGGCATCGACGGGGCCGATCTCGCTGCTCTCGTGGATCTTCACGGGAGCGGGTGCGATCCTGCTGGCACTCGTCTTCGCCAATCTCGGCCGGGCGTATCCGCAGACCGGCGGGCCGTACGCCTACGCGCGGCGGGCGTTCGGTGACTTCGCGGGCTTCTGGACCGCGTGGGGCTACTGGATCGCCGCATGGGCGGGCAACGCCGCCATCGCGACGATCTTCGTGAGCTACGCCAGCGTGTTCTGGCCCAGCCTGGGAACCGACAACGTGCTCGCGTTCACCCTCGGGCTCTCGGTCATCTGGGTCCTGACGCTGGCGAACATCGCCGGGGCGCGTGAGTCCGGCGTGATCCAGGTGATCACGACGGTCCTCAAGTTCGTGCCGCTGCTCCTGATCGGCCTGATCGGCCTCTTCTATATGAACAGCGGGAACTTCACGCCCTTCGACCCGAACCACGTGAGCCTCGCCGGCCACTGGCATGCGATCTCCTTTGCGGCCACGCTGACGCTGTGGGCGTTCCTCGGGCTTGAGTCCGCCACCGTCCCGGCCGAGGAGGTCAAGAACCCGGAGAAGACCCTGCCGCGGGCGACGATCCTCGGCACGGTCGCAACGACCGGGCTCTACGTCCTCGCCACCGTGGCGATCATGGGCGTCATCCCGGCCGCGACGCTGGCGGGCTCGAACGCCCCGTTCGCCGACGCGGCGCGTGAGATCTTTGGTTCGTCGGTGCTCGGCGTCTCGCCTGAGAAGCTGATCGCCGCGATCGCGATGATCTCGACGTTCGGCGCGCTGAACGGCTGGATCCTGATCCAGGGCCGCGTGCCGCTGGCAGCGGCGCAGGACGGGCTCTTCCCGAAGGCGTTCGCCCAGGTGAGCGGCACCCGCAAGACGCCCGTCGTCGGCCTCGTGGCCTCGTCGGTGCTCCTGAGCGGGCTCATGGCGATGAACTACCAGTCCTCGCTCACGGACACGTTCACGAAGATCATCATCCTGGCCACGCTGACCACGCTCGTGCCGTATGCGTTCGCGGCGGCCGCCCAGCTGATGCTGATGTTCTCCGACCGCGAACGGTTCAGCGGACGGCGCCTGGCGCTCGACGCCACGATCGCCATCCTGGCCTTCGCGTACTCGTTCTGGATGATCTACGGAGCGGGTGAGGAGTACATCGCGCAGGGCTTCCTGCTCCTGATGGCAGGCATCCCGGTGTACGTGTTCATGCGGTGGCGCCAGTCGAAGGCGTCGCTCGTCCCGGACTACCCGCCGGTCGACACGCTTCCGCCGGTGCGGAGGTTCAAGGAGGAGCGCCCGACGGCTCCGCTCGGACGCTGATCGACCCCAACCGCCGAGCGGCGGGGTGGCGCACG
>DATIDU010000331.1:0-10370 GCA_035456145.1 Gaiellales bacterium
GTAGGAATAGGCCGGCGCCGCGAGCAGGGCGAGGAGAACGATCGCCACCGCCAGACGGACGCGCGGGCGCCGGCGGCGACGACGACGGGCCCGGGCACGGCCGGCCGCCTCCCCGCCGGAACCGGTCGGTTCCATTCGCGCAACGCTAACCACGGCGGGTGAGAGAAACGTGAGGCCCGCATGAGCCTCAGCCGCCCGGGCGCCGAGCACGGAACACGTGGAACGGTGTGCCTCCCCAGAGCGGCCGCTCCTCGAACTCCGCCGCGACGAAGCCCACCTCTCGCAGGATGCCGAGCACCTCGTGCGGGTTGTAGACGCGCGCCACCAGCCGATGCACCTCCGTGCGGACGGTTTGGCCGCCGCGCACCAGGCGGCAGCGGACCTCGCGCGTGAACGCCATCTCGGAGTGGTCCACCGCGACCGTGCGGGCGTCGGTCTCGATGACGTCGCCGTCCGCGACCGGCGTCGCGCCGCTGGTCGTCCACGGCTCGGGCAGGTGCGACCAGTCCGCAAAGAGGCTCCAGATCCCCGGCATGGCCCACCCGGGCTCGATGTCGAAGACGACCTCGCCTCCCGGCACCAGGTGCGCATGGACGCGCTCGAGCGCGGCAATGTCGTCGGCCCGGGTGCCGTTCAGCCCGAGCGCGCCGCACATAACGATCGTCCGGAACCTCCGATCGAGCTTCAGCCGCGCGGTCGACTGGTGGTGGAGCGTCGGCTCAAGGCCGGCCTCCCGGCATCGCCGGCGGGCGATCGCCAGGATGTCGGCCGAGACGTCCGACCCTTCCACATCGAGCCCGGCCTGAAGCGCCCGGCGCACCAGCCGGCCCGGGCCGCAGCCGGCGTCGAGCGCAGGGCCGCCCCCCTGGGCGATCACGTCAAGGTAGAACTCGATCTCGGGCGCGTCGTCTGCGTTGTATGCGGCGTTGAGCTCGGCCATGAGGCCGAGGTGGAACACATCGTCTTCAGGCATTCCGATCTGCGCCGTACCCTCGTCGCGCGCCGACCCCGGGGACAGTCCCTGAACGGACCGAGTCGCATGCACGTGACGCCGGCGTGGCAGTCTCGCCGTTCGACGCGCTGCGCCGCGTCAAGGAAGTGCCGCGAATCCGTGCCGACGGAAGTTCAGGGACTGTCCCCATCCCCCCTCAGCCTCGGGGCGCCTCGCGCACCAGCGCATCGAGGTCGAGGTCGCTGTCGGCGAACGCGATATGGCCGTCGGCATCTCGCGGCCACTCATCCGGGGAGCGGTCGCACATCAGCTCGAGGTCGTTGCCGTCCGGGTCGCTCAGGTAGATGGCCTCGTGCGTACCGTGGTCAGTCGCCTGCCGGATCGGCCAGTCGACCTCGCGGAGGCGCCGCAGCGCGTCGGCCAGTGCGGGCCGCGTCGGGTAGCGGATCGCCACGTGGTGCAGTCCGGCAACGCCGTCGGGCTGGGGGCCGCCGCCCGCCGACTTCCAGGTGTTGAAGCCTAGGTGGTGGTGGTAGCCGCCGGCGGAGACGAACAGCATGTCGCCGGTCGTTCCCCAGCCGGGGACGTCGCGGGCTTCGAGGATCACGTCGAAGCCCAGCACGTCGACGTAGAACCCGCGGACGCGGTCGACGTCGGCGGTGCGGAGGTGGACGTGGCCGATGGTGACTCCGGGATCGATCGGACGGGTGCTCCGCGCGGCGGGCACCATCGTGCCCTGCGGACCGGGAGTGTGGGATGGCGTTGTGGTCATGGCCCGCACTGTAGGCGAGGCCCCAGGGGCGGTTGAGGGATTCCCCCGACGCCACGGCCGTCGCGCGGCCGTAGCCTCTGAGCATGGTTGCCGGATGCACACGACGTGCCGATAACCGGTCACAGGCATTGCAATCGGAACTCACCCGATATAGCATTAGTGCTATGGAGATGGAGCGATGAGCGACGAATCCCGCCAGGTCGAGGCACTCAAGGTCGAAGTCACGCTGCTCACCGAGCGCGTCGAGGATCTGGAGCGGGCGCTCGCCGAGCGCGCATCGACGGAGGCCGGCCATCCGCACCTGTTTGCCGCGGCGGCCCCGCCTGCACAGCAGCCCTCGGCGGCCGCACAACCTGCGCCAACAACGTACCCGTACCGGCAACCGCAGGCCCCCGCGCCACAGCGTCAGGCCGCGCCCCCGGCGCCGCCCACACCACCCCGGCCTGTGGTTCCGCCGCCGCCCCCGTCTCCGCCGTTCGACTGGGGCAAGCTCGCCGAGCAGCTCTTCGCCGCCCGGACGCTGGCCTGGGCCGGCGGCGTCGCCACCGTTCTCGGCATCATCCTCCTCTTCGTCATGGCCGCCAGCCGCGGCTGGATCACGCCCACGATGCGGGTCGGGATCGGCGCCGTCGTCTCGCTCGGCATCCTCGGTGCGGCGCTTGAGTTCGACCGGCGGAAGTGGCGCTCGGACGCGATCCTCGCCGCGGCCGGCGTCGGCGTCGCCGGCCTCTACGCCAGCCTGTGGGCGGCGACCTCGCTCTATCACCTCGTCGCATCGGCGGCCGCAGCGCCGCTCGCCGGCCTCATCGCGGCGCTCGCCGTCGCCGTCGCCCTCCGGATCCGCCAGGAGCCGCTCGCGGTCTTCGGCATGTCGGCCGCAATGCTCGCACCGATCCTGGTGAGCGAGGACGTCACGACCGGCGGCGTGCTCTTCGGCGCGGTCATGTTCGCGGCCGCCCTTCCGCTCTTCATCCGGACCCACTGGGGATATCTCATCGTCTCGGTGTGGGCGATCGCCGTCGCCGAGACGCTCGCGCTGCTCGGGCTCTCGTCGGATCACATCGGCTTCGGCGGACCCGTGGTCGCCGCTGCGGTCATGGCCGCCCTGGTCATCTGCCTCACGTTCATCCTCGAGCTCGGGAAGGCCGACCGCGCCCGGCTCGGGCTGTTCGGCACGCTGGCCGCCGGAACCGCCTTCACGATCATGCTCGGCGCGACCTTCCTCTTCGGCGGCATGCGCGAGATCGACGGCCACTCGCTGAGCGGGATCACGCTGGCGGGGCTGACCGCCGTCTGGCTCGTCCTCGCCGCGGTGCCCACGGTGGCCCGGCGACCGCACGCCGACCTCACGGACATTCTGGTCGGCTTCGGGCTGACCAGCGCCGCCATCGCCACCGGCCTCCTGGCGGGCGGCCCGGCCCTGGTCTGCGCGTGGACGGCGGAGTCGGCCCTGCTCGTGCTCTTCGCCGAGCGGCTCCGCCGCCGCAGCGCCACGCGCAACCTGCGCGCGATCGTCTCGGCCGCCGTCTACCTGTTCCTCGGCATCATGGCGACGTTCAGCGTCATCGAGCCGCTGTCCGAGACGCTGCCCCATGTCGGCGCGGGCTCGGTCGGCGGGTCGGTCGCCCTGGTCGCCGTGGCACTCGCCGGGATCGTGCTCTGCTTCGGCCTGCGCACGTTCGAGGTGCGGGAGCTGGCCGCCGTCTGGCTCGTCCCCGCTCTCGCCCTCGGCTTCCTGCCGGTGTGGGCGCTCGCGCCCGAGTCGGCGGTGTTCGCGTATGCAGGGATGGCGGCGGCGCTCCTCGTCTACCGGCGCACGCGACTCCTCGTCGGCTGGATGCCGGAATGGGTCGGGCTCGTGGCCGCCGCAGGCTGGTGGATTGCCGGCGCCGTCGTCGCCCTCGTCCTGACGGCACCTGCTGACGACCTCGTCGAGGCCTGGAGCCGGCTGGGCGAGCAGCACGGGGTCGCCGGCCTGGTGGCGCTGCTCGCGTCCGCAGCCGTCTTCGCCTGGTCGGTGCGCAGGCCCGTGCGGCCGCTCGTCGAGTACGGCATTCTCGCGCCGGTCGCGACGCTGGTCTACCTGATTGCGCAGCTCCTTCCCGTGCCCACCGCGATCTGGACCTGGCTCGCCATGGCCGGCCTCGTCGCCGGCGCCGTCCAGATCGGCGTCGTCAGGCGGCGCCTGGGCGTGAGCCCGATGCTCGTCTCGAGCGGCGCCCTGCTCGCCGGTGCAACCGTGGCCGCGTGGGTATACGACGATTCGCTTCGGGCTGTGGTCGATCACGGAACGACGACGGGCTGGGAGAGCATCGCGCTCGCGACCGCCGCCGCCATGCTCTTCGCGCTGGCGTTCCCCCAGTCCGCGCAGCGGACGAACGCCCTGTGGCTGCCGCTTCTGCTCGCCTCTCAGCTCAGCGCCATGCTCCTGCCGGGCCAGTACCCGCTGGTCGCCGTGGCCGGCCTCTCCGCGATCGCCAGCGCGGCCGTCCTCGCCTGGCCGAAGGTTCTGGATTCGCGGCTCGACCGCGAGGCGCTCGCCGCGCTCGGCGCCCTCTCGGCCGTGGCGGTGGCCACGATCGTGCTGATCGCCTACGAGACGCCCCGCATGCTCTTCGAGACCTCGCACACGCCGGCTGCCGGGCTCGCCGCGGCGACGGCCGCAGCGGTCGCCCTGCTCCTCGCCGCATTCGCCGCGCGCACTGCGTCGTGGTGGGTCGGCCGGGTCAGCGTCGCCGCGCTTCTGGTCTATGCCGGCGGCGCGTTCTGCCTGTGGACGCTCGCCGCCGCCATCCTCGGCGCCGAGCAGCTCGTCGCCGACGCGGGCATCTACGCCTCGGTGCACGACCACTTCCAGCAGGGCCACGTGCTCGTCTCGATCAGCTGGGTCATGGTCGGCCTGACGCTCGTGATCCTTTCCCTTCGGGGCGACCACCGCAGCCTGCGCGTGGGCGGGATCACGCTGCTCTTCGCGGCCCTGGCCAAGCTCTTCCTCTACGACCTGACGTTCCTGACCGCGATGGCACGGGCGATCTCGTTCATCGTCACCGGCTCGGTCCTGCTGCTCGCGGCGCTCCTCCTCCAGCGGTTCGCGCCGCAGGTGAAGGCCGCGCTGGGCGACGAGCCGCCGGAGGCGATCGCGTAGTCCGGTAGGCTCGCCGCCCGATGACGCGGCTCTCAGACGAGGTCGACGCGCTCGCCGAGCGGACGGGGTTCTCCGGCGCCGTGTGCGTCGAGACGGGCGAGCAGGTTGAGATCGCGAGGGCGTACGGCCTGGCCGACCGCGCGCACGGCATCGCCAACACGGTCGAGACCCAGTTCGCGATCGCGAGCGGCTCCAAGGCGCTGACCGCGCTCGCGGTGGTCTCGCTCGTCGACGAGGGCGTGCTCGACCTCGCCACGACCGCCCGGTCGCTGCTCGGAACCGATCTCCCGCCGATCGCCGCCGATGTCACCGTGGAGCACCTGCTCGCGCACCGCTCGGGCATCGGCGACTATCTCGACGAGGAGTCGGACGCCGCGATCACTGACTACGCGATGCCGGTGCCCGTCCATGCGCTCGCCGAGACCGAGGACTTCCTGGCGGTGCTCGACGGCTACCCGACCGCGTTCCCCGCCGGCGAGCGGTTCGCCTACTGCAACGGCGGCTATGTCGTCCTCGCGCTGATCGCCGAGCGGGCGAGCGGGACATCCTTCCACGACCTGGTTCAGGAGCGGGTACTCGACCCGGCCGGGATGGCCGACACCGCGTACCTGCGCTCCGACGAGCTGCCCGGCCGGGCTGCGGTCGGCTACCTGTCAGACGACGCGCCGCGGACGAACGTCCATCACCTGCCGGTCCGCGGGAACGGCGACGGCGGCGCCTACTCGACCGTCGCCGACATCGCCACGCTGTGGCGGGCGCTTCTCGCCGGGCGGATCGTGCCGCCGCGCTGGGTGGCCGAGATGGTCCGCCCGCGGAGCGACGTGCCGCGCGATTCGCGCCGCTACGGCCTCGGGTTCTGGCTCCACCCGTCGTCGGACGCGGTGCTCCTGACCGGCTACGACGCCGGCGTCTCGTTCCAGAGCTCGCACGATCCGGCGCCCGGGACGACGCGCACCGTCATCTCGAACTCGTCTGAGGGCGCGTGGGCGATGGCCGAGCTCGTGCACGGCGGGCCGCTGTGAGCCCGTGAGCTAGGCCGGCACGCCGGCGCCGTTATCCACCAGCGCCGCGACCTCGACGAACCGGACATCAGGGCGGACGCCGTAGAGGCCGGTCACCCGCTCGGTCAGCTCCGGCGAGAAGAACTCCCGGGCGGCCTCCTCGGACTCCCAGACGTAGACGTTGGCCGCCTCGCCCGACTCCGGGTCGAACGTGAAGACCTTGGAACGAAGGCCCGGCATCCCCTCGAAGGCCGGTGCCGCCTTCTCCGCGATTCCCATGACCGCGGACCGATCGAGACCTGCTTCCGAACGAAACGACACGATGACGCCGATCATCGGTGTCTCCTCTCTCAGGTAGCTGTCCGGCAATCGTACCGGCCCAGGTACGGCTGAGGGCCGCCCGCCACGACTGGCGAGCGGCCCTCAGCGGACTGCGTCAGTTCGAGATCGTGATGTAGTCGACGTCGCCCGTGAAGTAGTCGCAGGTCGTCTTTATCTGGTCGCAGTTCAGCTTGCCGCCGATTGTGAGCGGGCGGGAGTTCGAGATGTTGCCGGTCCCGCCCTTGGCGGTGTCGACGACCTTCCCGTCGATCGTCAGCGTCAACGCGGTCGACGTGCGCGAGCAACGCGCGACGTGCCAGCTGCCGTCGGAGAGGACGGTCGGCGAGACGACCTCCCTGCGGATGAACCCGCCCGAGGAGTTCGTGCCGCGGAAGACGCACGTCAGGTTGCCGTTCGGGTTCTCGATCTTCCAGTACCCGCCCGAGGAGCCGGCCTGGCCCTTCTGGACGATGTTGCCGAAGTGCTTGGTCGTCCGGTAGCGCAGCTCGACGGTGTAGTTCCCGGAGCCCGGGTTGAGCGTCGAGCTCGACGCCTGGACGATCCGCCCCGGCTTCGCCGGCGGCTTTGTCGGGCTCGTGAACGGCCAGTGATACCCGGTGGCGCCGTTGAACGTGAATCCGGTCACGACGTCGGAGCCGATCGTGCCGTTTACGTGGCCGCTCGAGTCCACCATCACCGTGGCACCGGCGCGCTCGTTCATCTGCCAGTTCGCAAGTGTCGCGGCCGACGCCGGCGCAGCGAATGCAACGGCCGTCGCGACCGCGACGGTCAATGACGATCCAAACGTCTTTCTCATAGCGTCCCCCTCCTTCTGGCCATACCGCCCCCCACATGCCCACATGTGGCCGGCGCGAACCCCCCACAGGCTCGGGCACGAGGCCATGATAGCGGTAGCCCACTCCGAGCTTACATTCGGTGGAGCCACGCGAGAAGCTCCACCGGCGCGAGCTCGCGCGCGCGCTCCTCGTAGCGGGCCAGCTCGGCCCCGGACAGCACCTCGCGCGCGGCGCCGGACGTGCCGCGGCGGAAGAACGCCGCGGGGTCCTTCAGGATGCCGTTCTGGTCGGGAAGCAGGGATTCGGCGTGGGCGCTCATCTCGGCGAAGGACGCCGCGCGGACGAGGGCGGGCCACGCCGGCTCGTCGATCTCGGTTCCGAGCCGCCCGGCGAGCGCGCGCATCGCGCCCTCAAGGTCGTGCTCCAGATCCTCATAGTGGACGAGGACGACGTTCGGCTCGAAGCGGCGCCCCCACGCGTGGGCCACGTGCCACATGACGCCTGGCAGCGAGTCGAGCGACTCCCACGGCGCCGGGTCGTCCTCGACCCACGCCACCAGCCAGTCGTGGAGCGTCGGCCGCGACGCCGCCGGCGCCTCCGGCTCGGAGAGCCCCACCAGCTCCCGGAGCCGTGCCCGGTCGATGTTGTCGCCCTGGTGGTAGAGCGAGACCGCGGCATCGAGCGGATGGCGGGCGACCACGATGTAGGTCACCTCAGGCTCGATCGGGAGACCGCCGAGCGGCGTGTGCGTCTTCACGAACCGGCGGTGGCACTGGGCTTCCAGGCGCGCGAACAGGTCGGCCTGAGGCTCGGTCAGCCGGTCGACCCACGGGGAGAGCTCACCGAGCGGTGCCGGGAGGTCGGGCGACCGGAAGACCAGAAGCGCGCAGATCATCTGCATCCAGGTCGTGCCGTGCTTCGAGCGCGTACTGATGACGATGTCGCCGGCACGGAACGGGAACGTGAGCCAGCGGCCGTTGTCCTCCTCGGACGAGGCGTACGAGCGCGGCGCGCCCCTCACTGCCCGAGGCCGAACCAGCGCGCGCGCCGGGTCGCGCCGAACTGCTCCTTCTGGGTCACCAGCTCCCGGGACGGCGCGTCGAACGTCCCCGTCGGCTTCTCCCCGGAGAAGAAGTCGACGTTGACGCGTCCCACAACGCCGTCGCCGAACTCGATGAAGCAGGAGCCGATGCCGTCGAAGGGCTCGGGCGGCCCGTCACCGCGGACCCTGGCGATCAGCGTCCGCGCGACGACCCGCGCCTGGCGCTCGGAGAAGACGCCGGCCTTGGGCGTCCCGACCGTCGCCACGTCGCCGACGGCATACACGTCGGGATGGGCGGTCGCCAGCGTGCGCCCGTCGACCGGGATGTAGCCGTCGACCGCCATGCCGCTCTCGATCACGACGTCCGGGGCTCGGTGCTTCGGAACGCCGAGGAAGAGGTCGTAGTCCATCTCGACGCCGTCGTCGAGCACGGCCACGCGCCGGCCGGCGTCGACCGACGCGATCCGGCGGCCGGGGACGAACTGGATCCGGCGCTCCTCGAACGCCGCCATCAGCGCCGCCGAGGTGTCGGGCGAGGGTGGCACGGGCGTCCCGAACGGCATCACGATCGAGATCTCGCAGTCGTCGCGGATGCCGCGCGTCGTCAGGTGGTCGTGGACGAGGAGCGCCGCCTCGCTCGGCGCGGGAGGGCATTTGAACGGCGCGCCGCAGACACCCACGACCGCCCGCCCCCCGGTGTACTCGGGGAGCAGCGCGGCCAGCTTCTCGGCGCCCGCCACCGAGTAGTACTCGGTCGCCTCGGCAAGACCCGGCGTCGCGTCGAGGTCGTAGTCGGCACCGAGCGCGACGACCAGGTGGTCGGCCTCGTGCACCCCCACGTCGGTCGTGACGGCCCTGGCGGCCGGATCGATCGCGAGGACGGTCTCCCGCAGCAGTCGCACGCCGGGCTTGGCGAAGCGGCGGTAGTCGAGCTTCACCGCCTCCGGCGGCGTCCGGCCAAACAGCACGTCGAGCTTCGAATAGCCGAAGACGAAGGCGTCACCCCTGTCGATGACCGTCACGTCGACCTCGTCGCCCAGCTCCTCCGACACGGTGGTCGCCAGCTCGAGGCCGCCGAAGCCCGCTCCCAGAACGAGGATCCGCGGTTTCACCAGCCGATCATAGTGAGGCCGGTCGGCCGTGGGAGATCCGCCGGCCGCAAAACCGCGTAGGACCAGACATGCAACAGACACCCACACAGAACACCCGGCGGAGCCTCAAGGCTCCGATCACCGCGGTCGTCGTGGTCCTCGCGATCGTCCTCGTCGTCTATCTGCTCGCCTCTGGCGGCGGTGGGGGCGGCGTGGGCGGCGGCTACTAGTAGCGCCGACCCTTCCCATCCGAGCCCATCGCCGCTACGCTTGGCGGCGGTGGGCTCGATCGTTCTGCGGCGGGGTGTCGGGATCTGCGTCGCCCTGCTCGTCGCCGGTCTCGCGGCCGCCCCGTCGGTCGGCGCCGCTCCGAGCTCGCGTCCCACGGCCGCCGCGGCAACCGGCGCGCATCCATGCGGCGCGCGGCCGGCTTCGACGAGGCCCTACAAGCACATCGTCGTCATCATGGACGAGAACCTCTCGGTGCCCCAGTGGGAGGCGGCGCCGGACGCGCCCTACACGCACCGCCTGGCCGAGGAGTGCCGGCGCCTGACGGGAGCCGCGGGCGAGACACATCCGAGCTTCCCGAACTACATGGCGGTCGTCAGCGGCACCTTCCCCACGCCGGCCTGCCTTCACTGCACCTCGACCGCGAACAACGTCTTTCACCAGATGAACAAGGCCGGGGTCACGTGGCGCGACTACAACGAGGCGATGCCGCACAACTGCGTGCCCACCCCCGGGTCGGCGCCGCAGTACCGCGACAACCACAACCCGGCCTTCTGGTTCACCGACCTCAGCCCGGTGTCGAAGGGCGGCGACGGGTCGTGTGCGAAGTTCGACGTGCCGCTCGATCCGTTCTTCTGGAACAACGTCGCGAACGGGCACCTGCCCGCCTTCAGCTGGATCGCTCCGAGCGAGTGCCACAACATGCACTGGCGCTCGCCGATCTGCGAGCAGACGACGACCGGGACGAAGGCCGACCGGATCAAGTTCGGCGACAACTTCATCAAGAAGGTGATCTCATCGCTGGCGGCGCGGCCGAGCTACAAGAAGGGCAAGACGCTCGTGGTGGTGACCTGGGACGAGGCCAACGAGGGATCCGTCCAGTCGCAGGGCAACTGGGGCATCGACTGCTCCAACCACGCGGTGTTCGTCAACAACACGACCACCTGCCGGGTCGTCACGATCCTGGTCTCGGCGCGCCTCGGCGGCGGGTCGTTCCCGGGCTTCTTCAGCCACTACAGCC
>DATIDU010000332.1:0-24158 GCA_035456145.1 Gaiellales bacterium
GCTGATCGAGGAGCTGGAGCATACGTTCGTCGGCGACCGCCGGTTCTCCAACCTGCCGCGCAAGTTCAAGGTGTCGGTGTCGGGCTGCACCCACCGGTGCGCCCAGCACGAGATCAACGACATCGGGCTCGTGGCGGTTGAGAAGGACGGCGCCGTCGGCTACGACGTCTGGGTCGGCGGCGGCCTGGGTGCATCGGCCCGGATGGGCCGCCGGCTCGACCTCTTCGCGCTGCCCGAGGAGGCCGCCGAGGTCTGCCGTGCGATCACCGAGATCTTCCGCGACGAGGGCAAGCGCACCAAGCGCACGCGCGCCCGGATCAAGTTCCTCGTCGACGAGTGGGGCGTGGAGCGGATCCGCGCCGAGGTCGAGCGGCGCCTCGGCCGCTCGTTTCCCGCGTCGGTCGAGCCGGCCGACCCCGTCGACCCGCACCGCGACCACCTCGGCATCCACCCGCAGGTGCAGCCCGGCCTCTACTACCTCGGCGCGACGACGCTCCGGGGACGGTTCACCGGCGACCAGATGATCGCCGTCGCCGACATTGCCGACCGGTTCGGGTCGGGGGCGCTGCGCTGCACGAACCGCCAGAACATCATCGTGCTCGACATCCCGGACGCACAGGTCGACGAGGCGGCGGCGTCGCTGCACGACGTCGGCCTTCCGACCGAGGCGTCGACCTTCCGGCGCGGGGTGATCTCCTGCACCGGCATGGAGTTCTGCAAGCTCGCGATCGTCGAGACGAAGGAGCGGGCCGCCGAGCTGATCGAGCACCTGGAGCGGCGCGTCGGCGACGTCCCCGGGTCGCTTCGGATCAACCTGAACGGCTGCCCGAACGCGTGCGCGCAGTACCAGGTCGCCGACATCGGCCTCCAGGGCGGGATCGCCCGCCTGCCGGACGGCCGTCGCGTGCAGGGCTTCATCCTTCACATCGGTGGCCGGTTGGGCGAGGACGCGGGGTTCGGCCGCCGGGTCGCCTCCAAGGCGATGCCGGCCGACGACGCCCGCTACGCGGTCGAGCGGATCGTCCGCGCATACGCGGCCGAGCGGCCCGCCGACGGCACGTTCGCCGCCTGGGCCACGGAGCAGTCCGACGGCCGCCTCGCCGCCCTGGCCGGGGTCGCGCTGGCCCGCGAGCCGGCCGAGGCGGCGGCGTAGACCGGCAGCGGCGCTAGACCGCGGGCCGCGGCTTCTGCCCGAGCGCGAGGCCGCCGAAGAGGCCGCGCCGGCGGAGGCGGCTCTCGCGGACCTGCGCCCGGAGGCGCCCCGCGCGAGCCTCACGGATCAGGTCGGCGTGCCGGGCCTCGGCGAGCCGCTCATCCTGAAACGTGCGTGCGAGCTGATATGCGATGGTCGGATGCATGCCCACACGACGGCGGGGCGGGCGGTCATCTTCCCTCCGCCGGCGCCATCCCGCTACGATGGGCACAGAAGCGTTGCCGGGGCGATCCCCGGCGAATCGCATCGAGAGAGGCGGAGGGACCGGCCCGGTGAAGCCTCGGCAACCGCTCCGATCGGCGGAGAACGGTGCCAAATCCGGCGGGGCCTTGCCCCGGTAGATGTGACCACCGACCTGGGGGATCGACCATGAAGGCCGCTCGACTCGTCTGCAAAGGCTGCTCAGCCGTCTACCCGCTCGAGGCGCTCTTCGCCTGCGACCGCTGCTTCGGCCCGCTCGAGGTCGGCTATGACGACGTCGACGCGCTCATCGCGCGCGCGGCGATCGCGTCCGGCCCGGCGACGCTGTGGCGCTACGCCGGCTTCCTGCCGGTCGCGCCGCCGGAGGGCGGCCTGCCGGTGGGGCGCTCGCCGCTGGTCAAGGCCGACAGGCTCGCGGCCGAGCTTGGGCTCGACTGCGAGCTGTACGTGAAGACCGAGACATCGAACCCGACCCACTCCTTCAAGGACCGGGTGGTCGCGGTGGCCGCCGCCAAGGCCGTCGAGCTCGGCTACGAGGCGCTGGCCTGCGCCTCGACCGGCAACCTGGCCGGCGCGACCGCCGCCGCGGCGGCGGCGCTCGGCCTGCCGGCCTACATCTTCGTCCCGGCCGATCTCGAGCGCGAGAAGATCGTGGCCGCGGCGGCCTACGGCGCGACCGTCTTCGCCGTCGACGGTTCCTACGACGACGTCAACCGGCTCTGCTCGGAGCTCGCCTACGAGCGCCCGTGGGCGTTCGTGAACGTGAACATGCGCGCCTACTACTCCGAGGGCTCAAAGACGATCGCCCTCGAGACCGCCGAGGACCTCGGCTGGCGCGCGCCCGACCGCGTGGTGGCGCCGATCGCCTCGGGCTCGCTCTACACGAAGATCCTCCAGGGATTCCGCGAGGGCCGGGCGGCCGGGCTGGTCGAGCCCGGGCCGGACCCGATCATGCACGGCGCCCAGGGGGAGGGGTGCTCGCCTGTGGCGACCGCGTTCGCCGCAGGCGCCGAGCACGTCGTCCCGGTCCGGCCGACGGGGCTCGCCAAATCGCTCGCCATCGGCAACCCGGCGGACGGCGTCTTCGCGCTCGATGTGGCCCGCTCGACCGGCGGCACGATCGAGTCCGCCGCCGACGACGAGCTCGTCGAGGGCATCCGGCTTGTTGCGCGGACGACCGGCATCTTCACCGAGACCGCCGGCGGCGTGACGGCGGCGGTGCTGCGGCGGCTGGCCGAGCGCGGCGAGATCGGCGCGGGCGAGACCGTGGTCGCATACATCACCGGTGACGGCCTGAAGACGATCGACGCGGTCGTCCCGTCGGTGGCGACCATCGAGGTGCCGGCCGACGTCGACGCCGTCGATGCCGCGCTGGCGCCTGCCGCGGTGACGTGACACCGGCGGTCCGTCCGCCCCGGCCTCAGGATCTCGCGGCGATCGTCGCGCTGGGCGAGGCGTTCGACCGCGCGCTCACCGGGACGGGCGACTGGTCGGAGGAGGACGTGGCCCACGACTGGCGCGAGCTCACCGACCTCGACCGCGACGCCTGGGTCGTCGAGGACGCGGGCAGGATCGTCGGCTACGCGACGCTCCAGGCCGACGGCGAGGGCACCTTCGTCGCCGACGGCTACGTGCACCCGGACCGGTTCGGGCGGGGGGTCGGCGCGACGCTCGTCGGCCTCACCGAGGCGCGGGCCGGTGAGCTCATGGAGGGCGTGGCCCTGCCGCGCGTCGTCCTCCAGAACACGGTCCTGCATGCCGATGTCGCGGCGCGCGCCCTGCTGGAGGGGCGCGGATACCAGCCCGTGCGGCACTTCCTGCGTATGCAGCTCGACATGGCCGAGCCGCCGCCGGCCCCGGTCTGGCCCGACGGCGTCGTGGTCTCGGCGTTCCGTCCGGATGAGGACGTCGCCGACGTGCATGCCTGCGTCCACGAGGCGTTCGCCTGCGAGTGGAGCTTCCGGGCGGAGACGCTCGCCGACTGGACGAAGCGGAAGCTCGCGGACCCCCGCTTCGATCCGTCGCTGTGGGCAGTGGCCCGGGACGGGGAGGAGGTGTGCGGGGTCGCGCTCTCGACGGCCGCACAGTTCGACATGGGCTTCGTGAACTCGCTCGCCGTGCGACCCGCCTGGCGCCGCCGCGGGCTGGGGCTGGCGCTTCTGCGGCAGGCGTTCACATGGTTCTGGGAGCGGGGCGAGCGCCGGGTGGGCCTCGGCGTCGACACCGCCAACCCCACCGACGCGGTCAGGCTTTACGAACGGGCCGGGATGCGCGCCGTGTGGCAGGCCGACGTCCACGAGAAGGTGCTGCGGGGGTAGAGAGCGGGCCGCCACCGGCGGCTGGTGAGCGGCCCGCGCACACCTTGTGTCGACGGGGGCGGTGCCGCCGCGCATCACCGCGGCGGCAAACGTGCCTCCCCGTTTCGGGTGGTTCGGCCTCAGGCGGCGGCCGGCGCGAACTCGTCGAGGCGCAGAGCCTGGGCGAGCTGGGCCTTCGGTCGCGCACCGATCGCCTGGGCGACGACCTGGCCGTCCTTGATGAGGACGATCGTCGGGATGGACTGGACACCGAAGGCCGCGGCGATGGCGGGCTCGGCGTCGACGTCGATCTTGCCGACCTTGATGCGGCCGGCGTAGTCGCCCGCCAGCTCGTCGACGATGGGGCTCACCATGCGGCAGGGGCCGCACCAGGCCGCCCACATGTCAATCAGGACGGGGACGTCCGACTCGGCGACCTCGGACTGGAAGTTCGAGGACGTGATCTCGATGGACTGGGACATAGACGGATGCTCCTCCACAACAGAACTAGATAGCCAGATAGCTAAATAGTTGCACAGGTGGTACGATTGTGCAAATGGCCCTCCCAAGCCCGCTTACCCCGGAGATGGCCGAGGCAATCGCGGAGCGGTTCCGCGTCCTCGGCGAGCCCACTCGGCTGCGGCTGCTCGACCTGCTCGCGGGCGGCGAGCGCACGGTCGGCGACCTCGCATCGGAGATCGGCTGCACGACCGCCAACATCTCAAAACATCTGGCGCTCATGGCCGACGCCGGCATCGTGACCCGCCGCCGCTCCGGGCTCCATTCCTACTACGCGGTCTCCGACACCGCGGTCTACGAGCTTTGCGGCCAGGTGTGCGGTTCCCTGCGCGCGATCGCCGACGCCCGCGCCGCCAGCCTCCGCGAGACCGCCTGACCGTCGGTGGCTGAAACACCGGCGCCTGTCGCCGGTGTTTCAGCCGAGCCACGGGGTTCTACATCCGCGTTCGCAACGCGAGCACGTTCGCCACGTACGGCTTCGAGATCGGCAGGACGCCGAACATGCGGGTGGCCGTCTCGCCCTGGTAGTAGGCCGCGACGGCGAGGCGCACGTTCCCGCCGAACCCGACGAGGAGGTGGCGCAGGAACGCCACGCCGACCCGGATCCCGCCGTCCGGGGTGTGGGCGACCGGGGCGCCGATGACGCCGTCCTCGACGAACGACCACGTTGACGGCGTCACCTGCATGACGCCCCAGGCGCCGGCGCCCGAGACGGCCGAGACGCTGAAGCCCGACTCCTGCCACGCGATCGCCCGCACCAGATGCGCGTCGACGCCGTAGTGGGCGCTCCAATGGTCGATCGACCAGCCGACCGACCACGGCGCCGGGAGCGGCGCAGGGGACGGCACCTGTCCGCCGCCGTGCCGGTGCAGCGGAACGCGCAGGCGAGTGCCGGTCACGAGGATGCCGCGGACGGGAAGCCCGTTCGCGCGGGCGAGCCGGCCGAGGCTGACGCCGAAGCGCTGCCCGATCGCCGTCAGCGTGTCGCCGCCCTGCACGCGGTAGCGGCCGCGCCAGCCGGCGCCGGTCTGGCGACGAACGGTGTGGTGGGCGTGGTGGGCCGGGCGCACGTGCTGGCGGGCGATCCGGGCGTGGCCCGGGATGCGAAGGGTCGTCCCCGAGATGAGGATGCCGCGGATCCGCATATCGTTCGCCCGCGCCAGCCGGCGCACGCCCACGTGGTAGCGGGCGGCGATCCCCGTGAGCGTGTCGCCCCATTGCACGGTGTAGGCGGCCCTGGCCGGCCCGGAGCTCGACGGGCCGGGGACGCGCAGCACCGTCCCCGCCACGAGCACCGCGTATTGCTTGCGGTGGTTCATCCGCGCCAGGTGCTTCAGGCTGACGTGATGGTCCTGGGCGATCCAGGTCAGGGTGTCGCCCCAGCGCACGACGTAGCGGCCCGCGAATGCGGGTGGCGCGGCCAGGAGCGCGAGCACGATCGCCGCCCCCACCGCCAAGGCGCGCAAACGCACCTGGAGATGCCCTCGATTCGCTTCCAGAACAATCCACCTTCGACGCCCGTGCGGGTTCCCCTTCCCGTGCGGCGTCCGATCCCTTCCACTAGTGTCCGCGCATGCTCTCGGCGATGGGGACGGCGCAGCGCGACCTCCTGAACAAGGTCGTTGCGGAGGCCGTCGGCACGTTTGCGCTCATCTTCATCGGCGCCGGCTCGATCGTCGTCGGCGCCGACCTGACGGGCGTCGCCCTCGCCCATGGGCTCGTGATCGGTGTCATGGTGTGCGCCGTCGGCCACATCTCGGGCGGCCACTTCAACCCGGCGGTGACCTTCGGCTTCTGGATCACGAAGCGGCTGCCCTCGATCGATGCCGTCGCCTACTGGATCGGCCAGTTCGCCGCGGCGATCCTGGCGGCGCTCCTGCTCAAGGCGGCCCTCCCGGTCGAGGGCACGCTCGGCCGCACCGTCCCCGGCCCGGGCGTCGGCGACGGCCAGGCCCTCCTCGTCGAATTCATCCTCACGTTCTTCCTCGGCTGGGTGATCTTCGCGGTCGCCGTGGACGAGCGCGGCTCGCTGGGCATCGTGGCGGGGCTCCCGATCGGTTTCGTGATCACGTTCGACATCCTGATGGGCGGCCCGCTCACCGGCGCGAGCATGAACCCGGCCCGCACGCTCGGGCCCGACGTCGTCACCGGCCACTTCGACTCGATCTGGATCTACTTCATCGCCTGCCCGGCCGGAGCGGCGGCGGCGATGGGCCTCTACGACTGGCTCGTCCTGCGGCCGCGCGCCGCGGGCGCCGAGACCGCGGTCACCGAGGAGCGGCCGCGGCGGCGGTCAGCCGGCACGTCGTAGTCCACGGGATCGTCCAGGGCGTGGGCTTCCGTTACGCCGTGCGCGAGCGGGCCCGCTCGCGCGGCGTGGCCGGGTATGTGCGGAACCTGGCCGGCGGAGAGGTGGAGGCCGTCTTCGAAGGAGATGCGGCCGCAGTCGTGGCGCTCGTTGAGTTCTGCCGCCGCGGGCCGCGCGGCGCGGAGGTGACGAGCGTCGAGGTGGACGATGTCCCACCGGCGGGCCGCACCGGCTTCGAGGTGCGCTGAGGTCAGGACGAGCCTGCGCCCGGCGGCCTGCCGAGCCGCTGGAGCAGCTCCGCCACCCGCTCCTCGGCGGCGTCCAGCTTGGCCCGGCAGAGGGCGTGCAGCGTCTCGCCGCGCTCCCACAGCGTGAGCGCCTCGTCGAGCGAGGTGCGGCCGTCCTCCAGCTTGCGGACGATCTCCTCGAGCTCGTCGCGAGCCTGCTCGAACGTCGGCTCCGGCGCGCTCACTCGGCGGTCTCCTCGACCCGGGTGACGAGCCGGCCGCGGGCCAGGCGCACGCCCAGGCGGTCGTCCACCGCGACCATGCCCGCATCGCGCACGACCGCGCCGGCCTCGTCCTGCACGATCGCGTAGCCGCGCTCGAGGGTCGCCGCCGGCCCGAGCACGCGCAGGCGGTCGTGCAGGCCGCCCACCCGCGCGGACTCCCGCTCGACGCGCAGGGCCGGGATCCGCGCCAGCCGTTCGCCCGCGGCCGCTAGCGCCGCCCGCCGCACCTCGATCCAGGTCTCGGGACGCGCAAACGCCGGCCGCGAGACGAGCAGCTCCAGGGTGCGCCGGGCCTGAGCCGCGCCGCCCTCCAGCGCCCGCGCGCCCCGGGCGAGGAGCTCGTCGAGCGACGCCGCGAGCGCTGCGTGGTCGGGCACCACCATCCGGGCCGCCAGGCTCGGCGTCCCGGCACGGGCATCGGCGACGAAATCGACGAGCGGCGAGTCCTGCTCGTGGCCGATCGCCGAGACCACCGGCGTGGCGCAGGCGGCGACCGCACGGCAGACGGCCTCGTCGGAGAAGGGCAGCAGGTCCTCGGGGCTGCCGCCGCCGCGGGCGAGGACGATGACGTCGACCTCGCCGTCGGCATCGAGCTGCGCCAGCGCGGCCGCGATCGACGGCGGCGCGGCGCGGCCCTGAACGGTCGCCTCGACGATCCGGAACCGCACCGGCGGGTAACGCCGCTCGGCCGTCTCGACGACGTCGCGCTTGGCCGCCGCATCGGCGCCGCACACGAGGCCCACGACCCGCGGGAGGAGGGGGAGGGGCTGCTTCCGCTCCTCGGCGAAGAGGCCCTCGGCGGCCAGCCTGACCCGCAGCTCCTCGATCCGCTTCAGGAGCTGCCCGAGGCCGAACTGCTCAAGCGTGAACGCCCGGAAGCGGAACTCGCCGCGCTTTCGCCACAGCTCGCCGCGGCCGTAGGCGTGGAGCCGGTCACCCACGACCGGAGCCGGCTCGAGCTTCGCGAACCGGTCGCGCTCGATCCAGGCCTGGAGCACCGATCCGTCCCGCTCGTCCTTCAGGCAGAAGAAGACCATCCGCGCCCGCGGCGTGAGCTCCGAGAGCTCACCTTCAACCCACACGTTGCCGAGCCGGGCGAGCCATCCGGCCACGCCCTGGTTGAAGTCCGACACGGTGAAGACGGCGCGGTCGCCGTAGGTCACGGGCTCGGGCCTGGCGCTCACCTCCGCAGTGTACGGGGCGGCTAGGTCAGGATCCGGGCGGCGACGTGCGGGGTGCAGCCGCGCTCGAGCATCTCGACCGCCTGGTGCAGGTCGGCCGCGCTCTTTGCGATGCGCTCCGCGACGCGCAACGGATAGCCCGCCTTCAGCAGCACGTGAAGCCTCCACGCCTCCACCTGCGCGACCAGGTCGGGCCTCTCTTCGAGGACGTTGGCCGGGCTCATGCGCGGTCATGGTAGGAACGCCCTCGGACGGACCAGGACCCCGCTGGTATCGTCGCGGCATGGTGGCGACGCTGCGCGGCCTGTGGCTCGAGGTGCGGGTGATCCCGGTGCTGCTCTGGAGCTTCTCCGCACTGACCGTCGGCACCGCGCTCGCCGCCCACGGCCGCGACCTCAAGGTCTGGTACTACGTCGGCGCGGTCGTACTCGGCGCGCTCATCCAAGGGCTCCTGGCCCACTGCGTGAACGAGATCGCCGACTGGCGCTCCGGCACCGACAGCCACGCGTCGCCGCGCGTCATCTCGGGTGGGAGCAAGGTGATCGTCGCCGGGCTCCTGGGCGAGCGGGCCCTCCTGGCGACGTTTGCCGCCGCGTTCCTCGCCACCACCGTGCTCGGGCTGGCGCTCGTCGCGGCGCGGGGCCTCGTCGTCCTGCCGTTCGGCCTCGTCGGCGTCGCCGGCGCGATCGTGTACACGCTTCCGCCGCTCAGGGCCGCCTACCGGCCGTTCGTCGGCGAGGCGATCGCGTTCATCTGCCTGGCGGACTGCGTCGTCGGCGCCCACGTCCTCCAGGGCGGGCGCGCGGTCGACGCGGCGACGCTCGCGACCGCGGTCGCCGTCGCTGCCTACGCTGTCGGAATGCTGATGGTGCACCACTATCTGGACTACGAGGCCGACCGGGCCGCGACGCCGCCGAAGGTGACGTCGATCGTGCGGCTCGGCCTCGTCGGTGGGCGCCGCTACGCGATCGGCTGGTGCGTCGTCGCGCTCGTGGCTGCGATGGCCGGATCCGTCTCCGAGCCGCTTCTGCTCCCGCTGGTGGCGGGATACACGATCGGCCTCATGGCCCATCTGCGATGCCGGCCGGACGATGTCGAGTCCGTCACGAAGAACGAGCTCGCGATCATCTTCGCCGGGATCGCGGCCGCCCTCAGCGCCGCCGCGCTCCTCGTCCCCGCGCTCTCGATCGCCATGCTCGTGGCGATCGTGCTCGTCGCCGTGGAGATGCGCCTCGCCGTGGCGCCGGCGGGGACGCCGGCGGCATGAGCCTCGAGGCGGAGCTGGAACGCGCCCTCGCCGCCGCCGCGCGGCTCGGCCCACCGGACCGGCGACCCGACGCGATCCTGCCGGCCGAGCCCCATTCCGGCACACGGGTCTATCTGGCGGCCTTCGGCGGCGAGGAGATTCGCTACCTGGCGCTGGACGGCGAGGGGAACCCCGTGACCGACCGGACCCTGGTGCGCGACACCGTGGCGATGCTCGCGCTCGCCGAGCGCGCCGACGAGGTGTCGGGTGCGGTCGCCGCCGAGGAGCTCGAGCAGGTCTTCGCCGTGGCCGCGACGGAGCTGGGCGGCGCCGGCCTCACCGGCGAGCGCGACGCGGCCGAGGCCGTACGAAAGGCGGTCGCGGCGCTCGCGGCCGAGGCGGCCGGGCCCCGGGTTGCGACGCCGGCCTACCTCGACCGGATCGCCGCGCGGGCTGCGGAGCTCTCGGGTGCTCTCGACGTCTTCGCCGCCCATGCCGAGCGGCTGCCGCCCGACCAGGCGGGGCCGGCCGCGGCCGCATGGAGGGCGATGGCGGCGGTCGCGCGCACCGGCGACCCGGCGAACATGGCCACAGCCCTCACCGCGGCGGGCGGGGCGGTCGATGCCCTGGTCGGCGACGTCCTCGCCGGGTACTCGGCGGAGCTCGAGTGATCCGCCCCATCGACCGGGCCATCGCGGCCACTCTGCCGCTCGTTCCCCGCCCGGTCGTCCGCCATTTCGCCGACCGGTACATGGCCGGGGAGACGCTCGAGGACGCCGTCGCGGCCGTCCGCCGCCTGAATGACCGCGGCGTGATGGCGACCATCGACGTCCTCGGGGAGTTCATCCGCGCCCCCGAGGAGGCCGAGGCGACGGCCACGGCCTACGAGCGGGTGCTCGACGCGATCGCGGCGGAGCGGCTCGACGCCAACGTCTCGGTCAAGCTCTCGGCGCTCGGCATCGAGATCGATCCGGCGCTCGCGGACCGCACTCTCGCCCGCGTGCTGGCCTGCGCCGAGCGGCACGGCATCTTCGTGCGCATCGACATGGAGCACTCCGGGCTCACCGACCCGACCCTGCGCGTCTATCGCGACCTGCGCGAGGCGGGCCACTCGGGCGTCGGCGTTGTGCTTCAGTCCTACCTCCGCCGCACGATGGACGACGTCGAGGCGCTCTCCGCACTCACGCCCAACGTGCGGGTGGTGAAGGGGATCTACATCGAGCCCGAGAAGATCGCCTACCGCGACCCGGCTGCGATCAACGGGAACTTCATCCGCACGGTCGACCGCCTGATCGCGGACGGCTGCTACGTGGCGATTGCGACCCACGACCGCCCGCTGATCAACGAGCTGCTGGCGCTCCTCGACCGCCGCATCGTGTCGCGCGAGAGCTACGAGTTCCAGATGCTCCTGGGAGTGGCGGAGGACGTCCGCCACCGCCTCGTCGCGGCCGGCCACCGCATGCGCGTCTACGTGCCGTTCGGCCACGCCTGGTACGCGTACTCGGTGCGACGGCTGAAGGAGAACCCGTCGATCGCGGGCTACGTGGCCCGCGACGTGATGCGCTCGTTCGTACCCGGGCTGCGGTAGGGGCTAGTGCGCGACCTCGTCGCCCTTGCTCGTCTCGTGCCCGAGCCGGTCGAGCTCGGCCAGCCGCCGCTCCCCGTGCGCACGCACCGGGTCGTCCGGCGGGAGCTCGCCGATCAAGGCCTCGATCCGCTCGGCGATCTGGTAGGCGAACTGCGGCGTTGCCGGGCCCCAGAGCGCATCGATGTCGGTCGTCGTCACCTTCGCCATGTGCCGGCCGCGGAGACTAACCGAAGAAGGTGCTGGCCTGCTCGTAGAGCTCGTCGGGCACGGTCTTGAGCTCGGCGACGGCATCGGAGAGCGGCACGGCCTCGATCCGGTCGCCGCGGAGCGCCGCCATCTGGCCCCAGGCGCCGGCGTGGACCATGTCGGCGGCCTTCAGCCCATAGCGCGTCGCCAGCACGCGGTCGTGCGCCGTGGGTGAGCCGCCGCGCTGGATGTGCCCGAGCGTCGTCACGCGGGTCTCGAAGCCGGTGCGCGCCTCGATCTCGCGCGCGAGCCCGTCGCCGACGCCGCCCAGCCGCACGTGCCCGAACGCGTCGGTGGTCGTGGTGGCGACGAGCTGGGAGTCGCCGCTCTCGGTGCGCATCTCCCAGCCCTCGCTCACGACCACGATCGAGAAGTCCTTGCCCTTCGCGTGCCGCTTCTGGATCAGCTCGCAGCAGCGCTCCACCGTCACCGACCGCTCGGGTGTCAGGATGACGTCGGCGCCGCCGGCCATGCCGGACATGACGGCGATCCAGCCGGTGTGGCGGCCCATCACCTCGCAGACCATCACGCGGTCGTGCGACTCGGCGGTGGAGTGCAGCCGGTCGATGGCCTCGGTCGCGATCGTGACCGCGGTGTCGAAGCCGAACGTGTAGTCGGTGCCGGAGAGGTCGTTATCGATCGTTTTCGGGACGCCGACGACGTGCGCGCCGTGCTCGGAATGAAGCCGCGCGGCGACTCCCAGCGTGTCCTCTCCGCCGATGGCGACGAGCGCGTCCAGGCCGCGCAGGTTCTCGAGCACGCGCTCGACGCCACCGTCGACCTTGTACGGGTTCGTTCGCGAGGTCTTCAGGATCGTGCCGCCGCGGGGCAGGATCCCTGAGATGTCGATCGACCCCAGCTGCCGGAACTGGCCGTCGACCAGGCCGCGCCAGCCGTGCAGCACGCCGACCACGTCGTCGCCGCGGTCAAACGCCCGCCGCGTCACCGCCCGGATGACCGCGTTCAGCCCGGGGCAGTCGCCTCCGCCCGTCAGGATCCCGATTTGCACGCGGCGGAGTCTAGACGGGGTCCCAGCCGTCGTTCTCGAGCCGCAGCTGCTCCACGACCGCGGCCCGCGTCCCCCGCTCGAGGAGGGACACCCGGTACTCGGAGGGCCAGCAACGGAGCAGGCGGTAGGCGGCGATGACGGCCCCGTCCGCGTTGAGCACCTCCACGGTCACGTCCTTGCGTGCGGCAATCGCCCTGGCCGAGCCGGCCCACTCCCCGAATGCGGTGTCGCCGCCCCGCGGACGTTCGAGTGTCACGGGCTCGGAGAAGATCCGCCCGGGCGTGGAGTGCTGCCCGCCGCCCGGCGCACCGCCGTCGCGGACGGTGATGACGTCGACAGCCCGCACGAGCGGGCTCACGCGGTCGACGCCGGCGACGGCCGTTCCATCCCAGCTCACCCGGAACGAGTGGTGCTTTCGGTGTCCCTTCTCCTTCGACATCAGGCCGGAGCGGGCGCCGCATGGCCGGCCGCGCCGATCGCATGGCCGGTGTCGACGTCGAAGAAGTGGAAGCGGGTCGGGTCGACCGAGAGCCGCACCCGGCCGCCGGGGCGGGCCGTCGTGCGGGAGTCGACGCACGCGGTGCAGACGGACCGGCCCTCGTCGGCGACGAGCGGGACGAGCATGTCGTCGGCTCCGCCCTCCTCGATCGTGCTCGCGTCGCGCACCGCCTCGCTTCGGACCGGCGGCGCGTCGAGCCGGAAGATCACGTTCACCTGGTCGCCCAGCTCCTCGCTCACGTCGACGTCGACGTCGAACGCCGGGCGCGACGCGTCGTGCCATACGGCGGCGTCCTCGAAGTCCCCCGGCCTGATCCCGAGGACGACCGTGCGGCCGTCGTACTCGCGCAGGTCGGCGCCGGCGTGGAGCGGGATCCGGTGGTCGGCGAAGCAGACGTTCCCGTCCTCGATCCGGGCCTCCAGCAGGTTCATGGAGGGCGAGCCGATGAACGCCGCCACGAAGAGGTTGGCCGGGCGGCGGTAGAGGTTCTGCGGCGTGTCGAGCTGCTGGACGACGCCCTCACGCATCACCGCGACGCGGTCGCCGAGCGTCATGGCCTCGACCTGGTCGTGGGTCACGTAGAGCGTCGTCGTGCGCACCCGGTCGCGGATCCGGGCCAGCTCCGCGCGCATCTGCACGCGCAGCTTGGCGTCGAGGTTCGAGAGCGGCTCGTCCATCAGGAACGCCTGCGGCTCGCGCACCATCGCCCGCCCCATCGCGACCCGCTGGCGCTGGCCGCCGGAGAGCTCGGCCGGCCGCCGCTCAAGCAGCGAGTCGAGTCCGAGGATGTGGGCCACCTCGGCGACCCGGCTCTTCACCTCGGGCTTCGGGCGCCGCCGGATCCGAAGGCCGATCGAGAGGTTCTCGGCCACGGTCATGTGCGGGTAGAGCGCGTAGTTCTGGAACACCATCGCGACGTCACGGTCGCGCGGCGGCATGTCGGTCACGAGGGTGTCGCCGATCATGACCTCTCCGTCCGTCACCTCCTCGAGGCCGGCCACGATGCGAAGGAGCGTCGTCTTCCCGCAGCCCGACGGGCCGACCAGGACGAGGAACTCCCCGTTTGCGATCTCGAGCGAGACGTGGTCGACAGCGACCACGCCGCCTCTGAACACCTTCGTCACGCCCTCGATCGCAATGCTGGCCATGGCCCTCCTCCCGAAGTTAACGCCGTATCCGAGCCGCGGTCAATTGCTCGCGCACCCGCCGCGCCGCCCCATCACGTGCTCCCGCATGATCGAGGCCGAGGAGCGCGGCCCCGACGACGGGCGGTCCGTCGAGGACGGCCACGTGCGCCTCGGGCGCCACCGCCGCCACGCCGGCCCGGATGCGGGCGACGAATTGGGGGTCGTCGGCGCGGAAGACCCCGCCGCCGAGCGTCACGTCGACCTCCGTGCGCACCAGACGCAGGCGCCGGAGCGAGGCGACGACCATCGTCACGACCTCGTCGGCGAGCGCGTCGACGATGCCGCGGGCCACCGCGTCGCCCTGACCGGCGGCGCCGAAGACGAGCGGCGGCAGCTCGAGCACGACGCGCTCGCGCGCGATCTCCCCCTCGCGGATCCCCTCCAGCACCGACCACGGCCGGCGGACGCCGAAGTGCGCCGGCACGGTGCGCTCGAGCATCGTGTGCGGGCCGCGGCCGTCGCGGCCCCTCACCGCGGCGCCCAGTCCCATCTCGCCGATCCAGCCACCGCCGTCGGCCGCTCCCGGGAACTCGCCGACCGCCGGGAACCTGACGGTGCGTCCGTCCGGACCGACGCCGGTGCAGTTGATGCCGGAGCCGCACACGAGGCCTATGCCCCAGCCGCGGTCGGTCCCGGCGCGCAGCACCGCGAAGGTGTCGTTGGCGACGATCTCGGTCCGCGTCCATCCGGCGGTGCGAAGGACGCGTGCGAGGCGGCGGTCGTCGGACGGCATGTCGGCGCCCGAGAGCGTGAAGGCGCCCACGTCGGCGACGGGACCGTTGGCGGACGCGATGCCCGCCTCGCCCAGCGCGGCTTCGACGGTCGGCCGCAGAGCGCCGATCACGCCGCCCAGGCCGACGAGCTCGTGCGAGCAGGTCGGGCCGCGGGCGGCGCCGAGCACATCGCCCCTCGCCGTCACGAGCGCGACGTCGGTCTTCGATCCGCCGCCGTCGACAGCGAGGATGGCCGCGCGGCGCCTACTCACGCTCGGTCACCTTCGTTGCGCGGGTGTAGCCCCCCGGGTCGAGGCCGCGAGCCCGGGCCAGACTCCAGGCCAGAAGCTGGGTCGGGATCACGGCGACCGCGGGCGAGAGGCAGTCGCTCAGCGGGCCGATCCGAAACGGCGTCGCGGCGTCCGGAGCGTTGCCGTCGGAGCCGACCACGAGGACGGCGGCGCCCGCGGCGGCGAGCTCCTCCGCCATGCCCACGTCCAGCGTCCACGTCGCCGCCGCGGTCGCGAACACGATCGCCGCCATCTCGGGTCCCGCGAGCTCGAGCGGGCCGTGGCGAAACTGGGCCGCCTGGAGCGACTCGGCCGGGAACCGGGCCGCCTCCTTCAGCGTGAGGGCGCCCATCTCGGCGGCCGCCCTGGCGCCGCCGCGCGCGAGGAGCGTCAGCACCGGCCGGTCGTCGAGCCAGCCGGCCAGGGCCTCGGCGGTGGCGTCGGCGTCGGCCACGATCCGCTCGGCGTCCGAGGCGGCCGCCTCGGCGCCGTCGGTCGACTCCGCACCGAGGGCGGCGGCGACCGCATCGAGCAGGACGAGCGTCGCCGCGAACGTCATCGTGGACGGCCCGTGCTCCTCGCCCGCGCGCGTGTCCAGATGGATGTCGGCGAGCGCCGCGAGCGGGTTGTCGGCGCCGTTCGTGACCGCGACGACGGTCGGGCGCGTTGTCCGGGCGGCGAGCGCCTCGGCGACGCGGACCGGCTCGGCGCTTCGGCCTGACTGGCTCACACACACGACGAGCATGTCGGCGGTGACGGCCGGGAGGCGGAAGTGGAGGAGCTCGGCCGCGTCGAGCATCGTCGCGGCGACACCGGCCGAGCCGAGCGCCGTGACGGCTGGGTAGCAGGCGTCGTAGGAGCTGCCCATGCCGGTGAACACGATGTGGCCGCCCGCCCGGATCGCCGCCAGCGCATCGGCCTGATCCAGCGCCGCCTTCCGGGCGCGGCGGATGGCCGCAGGCTGCCCCGCGATCTCGGCGATGAATCTATCAGGAAACTTTCCTAACGATTCCATCCACGGGGAGATTACAATGCCCGGCCGTGGAATTGAAGGTCGCGGTCATCGGAGCGGGTAGCACCTACACCCCGGAGCTCATCGAGGGGTTCGCCGCGCGGGCTGAGCGGCTCGGCCTGTCCGAGCTCTGGCTGCACGACATCGACGCGGAGCGGCTCGACATCGTCGGCGGTCTCGCGCGCCGGATCATGGACGCCCGCGGGTTCGGAGGCCGCCTCGAGCTGACCGGTGACCGCGAGGCGGCGATCGAGGGCGCCGGGTTCGTGCTCGTGCAACTGCGCGTCGGCGGTCTCCAGGCGCGGCTCCTCGACGAGACGATCCCGCCCCGGTTCGGCTGCCTGGGGCAGGAGACGACCGGCGCCGGCGGCTTCGCGAAGGCGCTTCGCACCGTCCCGATCGTGCTCGACATCGCAGCCGACACGGCGCGGCTCGGTGCCGACGGCGCATGGCTTCTCGACTTCACGAACCCGGCAGGCCTCGTGACGCAGGCTCTGGTCGACCACGGCCACCGGGCGATCGGCCTCTGCAACATCCCGATCGGCTTCCAGCGCATGTTCGCCGACCGGCTGGGCGTCGAGCCGGAGCGGGTCGAGATCGAGCACGTCGGGCTGAATCACCTGTCCTGGGAGCGGGCGGTCGTCGTCGACGGCGAGGACAGGCTGCCCGGGCTCATCGAGGTCTACGGCGACCAGCTCGGCGAGGAGGTCGGGATGCCGGGCGATGTCGTCCGTCTGCTGCGCGCGCTCCCCTCGTATTACCTGCGCTACTTCTACTTCCCCCGCGAGACCGTGGCCGAGCACGAGGGCGAGGGCGGCACGCGGGCCGAGCGGGTGATCGAGATCGAGCGCGAGCTGCTCGAGATGTACCGCGATCCTGAGCTGCGCGAGAAGCCGAAGCTCCTGGAGGAGCGCGGCGGGGCATGGTACTCCGAGGCCGCGGCGATGCTCGTGGAGTCGCTGCACCTGAACCGCGGCGACGTCCAGGTCGTGAACGTGCGCAACGCAGGTGCGATCCCGAATATCGATGCCGGCGCGGTGGTCGAGGTTCCGTGCCGGATCACCCGGTCGGGCGCCGAGCCGCTGCCACAGCGCCCGCTGCCGGCGGAGATGCTCGGCCTGGTCGCCCAGGTGAAGGCGTACGAGCGGCTCACGGTGGCGGCCGCCCTGAGCGGCGATCGCGGCGATGCCCTGCGCGCGCTCATTGCGAACCCGCTCACCGGGGGCTACGAGACGGCGGCGCCGATGCTCGACGCGCTCCTCGAGGCGCACCGCGCCCACCTGCCCCGCTTTTTCGGCTGACGCGGCGCTCTTCGCCGGAGTGCCCCCAACGGCTCGCCAGCCCTTAAGGAGGGGTAACGCGGGGGAACCCTGGGTTCCCCCGCGTTACTACAATCGGCCGCATGCCGACCTCGGGCTCTGCGCCGTTGTCCCCGGATCTGCCGCTCGAGGATCCGGCCGGCGACCGCCTCGGATACGTCCGTTTCTCGCGCCTCATCGCGAACGCGATCGCGTCGATGGCGCCCGTCGAGGGCCTCGTCCTCGGCCTGCACGGGCCGCGCGGTGCGGGCCGCACGACGGTCGCGAACTTCGTCCGCCGGCACATCGTGGACGTGCCGCACACGGTCGTCACCGAGTTCAACCCGTGGCGATATGCGGCCGGGGACGACATCTCCCGCCGCTATCTCGACGTGCTCGTCCCGGTGCTCGCACCGGGCGTCGAGGCCGGACGCGACCCCGCGGCGGTCCGTGCAGCCGCCGCGGAGGTGCTGCGGCGGGAGCGGACGCGCCACGTCATCGTGGTCGACGACCTTGACCGGGTCGCGCCGGAACGGGCGGCGGAGATCGGGCGGCTCGTGTCTGCCGTGACCGACCTCCCGAACGTCGTCCACCTGCTGATCCTGGAGCGCACGACGCTCCCCGAGGGCGACCTGGAGCGGGTCGTCCAGGTGCCGTTCGACCTGCCGCTCCCGGAGGGGCTCGCGCAGATGCTCTTCGAGGACCTGCGCGCGCTCATGGCCGCCAACCCGCACTCCTCGGCGGTCACCGACGAGCACTGGGACCAGATCTTCTCGCCCGGCATCGAGAGCCTGATCGAGACACCACGCGACATCGTCCGGCTGATGAACGTGCTGCGCCTGACCTACCCGCCGGTATGCCGCGAGCTGAATCCGGTCGACTTCATCGCCGTCGAGGCGATGCGCGTCTTCCTGCCCGGGCTCTACGACACGATCCGACGCCACCCCAACGCCTTCGCCGGGGAGCCCCGGACGGTGGCCGTCGCCGGGACGGCGCCCGAGAGCCGCGAGTTCCACGACGCGTGGGCAGCGGAGCTCCCGGATCGCGTCCGCGAGGCCGCCCAGACGCTCGTCCTGCGCCTCTTCCCGACGGTGCCCGACTTCCCCGGTGCCGTCGTGAGCCGCGACATGTCCGGCAACACCCGCCAGGAGCTGCACGTGGCGAGCCCGGAGCTCTTCGAGGCCTACTTCCAGTTCGTGGTGCCCGAGACGACCGTCTCGAACGCCGAGATGGACGCCCACATGGCCCACCTCGACGACCGGGCGGCGTTCGCGGCGCTCCTCCTGCGGCTGGCGTCGGAGCGCGACTCGTCCGGGGCACCGCGGGTGACGGGGTTTCTCGACCGCCTGCGCGACTCGGTGACGACGCTCGACGCCGAGCACGCGGCCAACGCGGTCGGCGGCCTCCTGGCGGCGGGCGATGACCTTCCCGACCGCCAGGGAGCCGTCGGCCTCGTCGTCGCCCTCCTGCGCCAGATCCCGTCCGGCGCGCGCCGCGAGCTGGTCTACCGCGGCGGCGTCTCGGGCGGCATCGTGACGGCCGCCGCGGTCACCGTCGCGCTCGGCCAGGAGCACGGCCGCCACGGCGCGGATCCGATCGAGCCGGAGGACGCGCGGCTCGTGTCGGCCGTCGAGCTGGAGCAGCTCGAGCAGGCCGTCCTCAGCCGGATCCGCCAGTACGCGGAGTCCGGCCGGTTCGCGTCGTCGCCCGACCTGCCCGCTCTGCTCGCGGCCTGGCGGGCCTGGGACGCCGACGGCTGCCCGCGATGGGTGGCGTCGGCCATCCAGCGCGACGACGTGCTGGCGCAGATCGTCGGCGCGTTCGTGATGCGTGTGCGCGCCGACGGCGGCCCGGCCCGTGGCCCGCACGGGAGCCTGCGGCTCGACCCGGAGGCGCTGCGGCCGTACGTGGCTCCCGAGGTGATCGTCGACCGCGTCCGGCGGCTGGCGCGCGACAACTCGCTCGGCAGCGAGGTCACCACCGCGCTCGATCAGTTCGTGTTGGAATATGAGCTCCGGCGGGAGAACGCCGTCCAGCAGAACGACGAATAGGAGGGATTCGTATGCCAGGGCAGACGCTCCACGACGTGCGCGCGGACGCCTTCAACTACGTCTGGGACAACTCGATCGCCCCCGCCGTCGAGATCGAGCCCGGCGACGACGTGGAGCTGCATGTCCGCGACGCGTCCGACGAGCAGATCACGGCAGACTCGGGCACCGACGCCGTCGCTGCGCTCGACTTCTCGCACGTGAACCCGGTCTCGGGGCCCGTGTTCGTGAAGGGCGCGAAGCCCGGCGACACGCTGGCCGTCGAGATCCTCGAGCTGCGCCCGCGCAACTGGGGCTGGACCGCGATCATCCCCGGCTTCGGCCTCCTCGCCGACGAGTTCCCCGAGCCGTGGCTTCGCATCTCGAAGGTCGAGGAGGATGCCCGTCGCGTCACGTTCGCCGAGGGCATCACGCTGCCGTTCGAGCCGTTCCCGGGCACGATCGGCGTCGCCCTCCCGGAGCCCGGCGAGCACTCCGTCGTGCCGCCCTCGGTCTGGGGCGGGAACATGGACGTGAAGCACCTGCGGGTGGGGACGACGCTCTTCCTGCCGGTGGGCGTGGAGGGCGCGCTCTTCTCGGTCGGCGACACGCACGCCGCGATGGGGGACGGCGAGGTGTGCGGGACGGCCGTCGAGGCGCCGATGGACATCTCCGTTCGCCTCTCGGTGCGGCGTGACATGACGGTCACCGCGCCCCAGTACCACCTGGCCGCGGGCGACCTGGCCCGCACCGAGGCCGGCTCGCACCACGTGACGACGGGCGTCGGCCCCGACCTCATGGAGGCCGCACGCGACGCCACGCGGGCGATGATCATGCATCTCGGGTCGCGCTACGGGCTCGACCGCCAGGAGGCGTACGCACTCTGCTCGGTCGCGTGCGACCTGAAGATCCACGAGGTCGTGGATGTCCCGAACTGGGTCGCCGGCATGTTCCTGCCGGAGATGATCATCGAAGGCCGGTCGTGACCGCACCGCAGGGCCCCGGGCTGCGCCGGGAGCTCCGCTTCTGGGAAACGATCGCTCTCTCCATCGGGATCATGGCGCCCACGGCGGCCATGGCCCTGAACGGGGTCGGCGTCTCCGCGAACGTCGGTCGCGCTGTGCCGCTCATCTTCATCGTGGCGACGATCGGGGTCTTTCTCGTCTCCTACGGGTTCGTGCGGCTCTCGGCGCACTACGCACATGCCGGGTCGGTGTACGCGTTCAGCGGCGCCACCCTGGGCCCGCAGGCCGGCTTCTTCGCCGGCTGGGCGCTGCTCGGGACCTACCTCGCGTTCACGGCGGCGTCCGCGTCCGAGATCGGGCTCTTCTTCGGCGCGTTCCTCGACGGCACGGGCGTCTGGCATGACCCGGAGTGGGTCGTGATCGCGCTCGTCGCGGCAGTGCTCATCGGGCTTCTGGCCTACAGCGACATCAAGATCACGACCCGCGCGCTGCTCTCGATGGAGGCGATCTCGGTGACGCTCATCATCATCCTGATGGTCGTCATCTTCGCCAAGCTGCTCGGCGGCTCCGCGCCGGGGCACGGCGACATCTCGAAGGACGCCTTCTCGCTCCCCTCCGGCGTCGGGAGCGGTGCGATCGGCCTCGGCGTCGTGCTCGCCTTCCTCTCGTTCGCCGGCTTCGAGGGCGCCGCGGCGCTCGGCGAGGAGACCGACAACCCGCGCCGCGAGATTCCGCGCGCCATCCGAAATGCCGTCCTCGCGGCCGGTGCGTTCTACTTCGTCTGCATGCTCGCCCAGACCTGGGGGTTCGGGACGGACCCGGCGGGTGTAGCGGCGTTCGCCGGCTCCGCGTCGCCGCTCGGCGACCTCGGGTCGAGCTACGTCGGCTCGTGGATGGGCGACGCGATCAATCTCGGCGCCGCCGTCAGCGCGTTCGCCAGCTCGCTCGGCACCGCCGCGGGCGCCTCGCGGATCCTCTACGCCATGGGCCGCGACGGCTTCGGCACCAGCCGGCTGGGCACGTCCTCGCCTCGCACGGGCGCGCCGGCGACCGCTCTCGTGGTCGTGATGTCCATCGCGATCGCCGCCATCATCGGCATGCGCCTCAACGACACGAACGTGGTGAATGCGTTCTTCTACCCCGGCACAATCGGCGTCCTCAGCCTGCTCGTCGCGTACGTGGTCACGAACGTGGGGGCGATCAAGCTCTTCGCGTTCGACCGCCAGGAGCGGCCGTGGGAGATGGTCATCTCGGGGCTCGGCATCGCGTTCCTGCTCTATGTCCTGTGGCGGAACGTGAGCGACCAGGTCTACCCGTACAACCACTTCTGGCAGCTCGTCGGCGTGTGGCTCCTGGTTGGCCTGGCCATCGTCCTCCTCGTGCCGGGGCTGGCGCGGCGGATCGGCGCGGGGATGGCGGCGCTGGCTACGTCGTCGCCACCGGGCTGAGCTCGGCGGCGTGCCGCTGCACCTTGGCGATGGCCTCGACCGCATGCTCGACCCCGGCCTCATCTGAGCGGAAGATGCACTCGTTCAGGTAGACCGCGGTGCGCTCGCCGGCCGCCTCCGCGACGGGGAAGCTCATCTCCGCCGGGTCGAGCCGGTCGGCGTGCTCCACGGCGACGGGAAGCCGTGAACGCGACGGCTGGAAGAGGTCGTAGCGGCTCATCGGCGGGTACTGCACCTCGGCCGGCACACCCTCGGCCTCCAGGGCCTCGGCGACCTGCTCGTTCGTCGCTCCCGCAAAGGCGTCGGGATCGATCTCGAAGATGTAGCGGTAGAAGCTCCACCGCGTGATGCGCGGGTCGCGGTGCTTGATCGTGACGCCGGGGATGCCGGCCGCGAGCCGCTCGAAGTGCTCGCCCAGACGGGCGCGCAGCTCCTGCTGGGCGGGGAAGCGACGCAGGCCGTTCACCAGGAGCGCGCAGGCCAGCTCGCCCAGGCGGTAGTTCGCCCCGAACGTGTACTCGGTCTCGGCGGCGTCCTTCGGTCGGCCACAGTCGATCAGCGAGTGAGCGAGCCGCGCCAGGCGCTCGTCCTGGGTGGTGAGGGTGCCGCCCTCACCGGCGGTCAGGATCTTGGTCGACTGGTGGCTGAACGAACCGAAGTCGCCGATGCAGCCGGCACCCTGGTCGCGCCAGCGCTGGCCGTGCGCGTGGGCGCAGTCCTCGACGACGAAGAGGTCGTGCCGCCGCGCGATCTCCATGATCCGGTCCATGTCGGCCATCTGCTGGCCGAGGTGGACGGGCATGATCGCGCGGGTGCGCGGCGTGACAGCCGCCTCGACCAGATCGGGATCGATCGTCCAGCGCTCCGGCTCGACGTCGACGAAGACCGGCAGTGCCCCCGCCGCCATCGCGGCGTACGGCGTGGCCGCGAACGTGAGTGCGGGGATGATCACCTCGTCGCCCCAGCCGACGCCGAGCGCCTTCAGGGCGACCTCCATCGTGACCGTGCCGTTGGCCATGACGATGCCGTGGGCGGCACCCTGGTAGGCGGCGAACCCGGCCCCGAACTCCGTCGCCTTCGGGCCGGGCTCGGGGAACCCGCCGACCTGCCCGCCGCGGATGACGGCGGTCACCGCGTCGACGTCGGATTCGTCGAGCGAAGGCCACTCCGGGTAGGGCGTGGATCGAACCGGCGTTCCGCCCGAGACGGCGAGCTCGCTCACCTTCGGCCCCTTGACTTCCGTCCGTGGTCGGGCATATCGTCTCCTACTGTCAGGAAAGTTTCCTTACTATACGGGGGCGGGGAGGAGCTGATCGTATCGAGCCCGCATTCGCACCGGGAACGCCGAGCCTGCTGCGCGCGATCAACGAGCGCGCGGTGCTCGAGCTGATCCGCACCGGCGGCTCGGTCTCGCGGGCCGAGGTCGCGCGCCGGAGCGGGCTCTCGAAGCCGACCGTGTCACAGGCCCTGGCAGGCCTTCTCGACGCGCGGCTCGTGCGCGAGGTGGGGCGGGAGAGCGGCCGCAAGGGGCCCGGCGCCGTCCTCTACGAGCTGAACCCGGAGTCGGGCTGGGTGGTCGGCCTGGACGTCGGCCGAAACTGGGTGCGGGTGGCGCTGGCCGACATCACCGGCCGGGTCGTCGCGCGCCGCGACGAGCGCGCCCGCGCCCGCAGCGCGGCGACACTCGTCTCCCAGATCGGCCGGATCGGCCACGACGTCGCCGCCGAGGCCGGGCTCAGCTGGTCGCAGGTCACCCACGCGACGGTCGGGAACCCGGGCGTGCTTGATCTCTCCCGCGGCCAGCTCTCGCTCGCCCCGAACCTGCCCGGCTGGGGGAAGCCCGGCCTCGTCGAGGCGATCCGGGCCGAGCTCGGCACTCGCACCAGCTTCGAGAACGACGTCAACCTGGCGGCCCTGGGCGAGCGCGCGCTGGGCGCGGGCCGCGGCGTCTCGGACTTTTGCTTCCTGTGGATCGGGACCGGCGTCGGCCTCGGCATCGTGATCGGCGGTGAGCTCCACCGCGGCGCCGGCGGCGCGGCGGGCGAGATCGGCTACCTGCCGCTCGGCCCCGGCGACCCGCACGACCGCGCTGTGCGCCGGCGTGGCCTCCTCGAGGAGTCGGCGTCGGGCGCGGCGGTGGTGCGAGCGGCCCGCGAGGCGGGCCTCGTGGCGCGGACACCCAAGGCCGTCTTCGCCGCCGCGCGCCGCGGTGACCCCGCGGCCCTGCGCGCCGTCGACGTCGAGGCGGCCCGGGTTGCGCTCGCAATCGCCGCCGTCGCGCCTGTCCTCGACCCGGAGCTCGTGATCCTGGGCGGCGGGATTGCCGGCGGCGGCGGCGACCTCCTGCTGGGGCCGGTCGCCCGCGAGCTGGAGGAGCTCTCGCCGTTTCGCCCCCGGCTC
>DATIDU010000333.1:0-2838 GCA_035456145.1 Gaiellales bacterium
TCGCGCACGAGGATGTGGGTGAAGCGGTAGCCGGTCTCGCCGGGGAGCTCCGAGCGGTCGGGGCGGATCAGCTCGCGGTCGACGAGCGCCGAGAGGGCCGCATCGACGCTGCGCTTCTGGTCAACCAGCGCGCGGACGGCTCCGCGGTGGAAGCCGCGCCCCTCGATGGCCGCCGCCTCGATCACGCGCCGGTCGCGCTGCGGGAGCGCGTCGATGCGCGCGGCGAGGAGGGCCTGGATCGTCGGCGGCGTCCGCACGGCGGGGTCGTCGGCCCGCATCGCCACGAGCTGCTCGAGGAAGAGTGGGTTCCCCTCGGCCGCGTACATCACCTCCTCGCGGCGCACCTTCGCCCGCCGGCGGGTGGCGAGGCGCCCGAGCAGCCGCGCCGAGTCGGTGTCGGACAGCGGCTCGAGCCGGATGATGCTGCCGCGACCGCCGGCGCTGGCCCAGCCGGGCCGCCGCTCGAGCAGGTCGCCCCGGGCCAGGCACGCGATCAGGATCGGCCCGGCCGCGTTCGCGGCGACGTGCTCGATCAGGTCGAGCATCGCCGGCTCGGCCCAGTGGATGTCGTCGAAGACCACGACCAGCGGCTGCCGGCGGGCCATCGCCTCGAAGAGGCGCCGGACCGCCCACTGGACGTCAGCCTCGGTCGCGCTCGCGCGGCTGCGGCCCGCCGCCGCAGCCACGCGCGACGCCACCACCTCGGGCTGGGAGTCGTCGGCCAGGAGGCCCTCGATCGCGGGCACGCCGGTCGCGCCGGCGAGGTCGTTCACGATCTCGATCAGCGGCCAGTAGGTGATGCCCTCGCCGTACGGCAAGCAGCGCCCGACCACGACCGTTGCCTCCGCATCGACCTCGGCCGCGAACTCGCGCAGGAGCCGCGACTTGCCCATCCCCGCCGGGCCGACGGCCGTCACCAGGACGCAGCGGTCGCGCTCCACCGCCCGCCGGAACCGCGTCGCCAGCATCCTGAGCTCCGCCCGCCGTCCGACCAGCGGCACCGCAGAGCCGCGGGTGAAGCGTCCGCTCACGTCGAGGACCCGCTCGACCCGCCAGATCCGCACCGGGCGCCGCTTGCCCTTCACCTCCACCAGCCCGTGACTGCGCAGGCGCACGGCTCCCTCGACAAGGCGGCGGGTGCGCACGTCGACCACGACGCCGCCCGGCGGCGCCGCGGACTGGAGCCGGAAGGCGGTGTTGACGGCGTCGCCCGACACGAACCCATGGCCGGCGGAACCCTCGACCCCGGCCACCTCCCCGGTGTTGATCCCGACCCGCAGCTCGAGCCCCACGCCGAGGTCGCGCTGGAGCTCGCGGTTCAGGCCGGCCATCGAGTCGCGCATCTCGACAGCCGCGCGCACGGCCCGCAGGGCGTCGTCCTCGTGCAGGACCGGGATCCCGAACACGGCCATGACCGCATCGCCGATGTACTTCTCGACGGTGCCTCCGTGGCGCTCGAGCGCCCGGCGCATCGCGTCGAAGTAGCGCGTCTGCAGATCGCGGAGGGCCTCTGGGTCGAGCCGCTCGCCCACGTCCGTGGAGCCGGCGAGGTCGGCGAAGACGATCGTGACGGTCTTTCGCACCTGCGCCGCGGACGGGGGTCCCCGACTCCCGGCACGGACTTCCATCGGGCGATTCTACGGGAGCGGCGGCCGGTAGACTGCCTCGCGCATGGCGCGCGACTATCCCTCGGTGCTGGAGCTGGTCGGCGGCACCCCCATCGTCCGGCTCGACCGGGTCGCGCGCGGGCTCCCGGCCCGGGTCGTCGCCAAGCTGGAGTACATGAATCCCGGCGGCTCCGTGAAGGATCGGATCGGGCTCCCGATGATCGAGGCCGCCGAGCGGGAGGGCAAGCTGCGCCCCGGCGGGACGATCGTCGAGCCGACCTCGGGCAACACCGGCGTCGCCCTGGCGATGGCCGCCGCGATCCGTGGCTACCGCATGATCTTCGTCATGCCTGACAAGATGAGCCAGGAGAAGATCTCGCTCCTGCGCGCTTTCGGAGCCGAGGTCGTCGTGTGCCCGACGGCCGTCGAGCCGGAATCGCCCGAGAGCTACTACTCGGTTTCCGACCGGCTTGCCGAGGAGATCCCGGGCGCGTTCAAGCCCGACCAGTACTCGAACCCCCACAACCCGCAGGCGCACTACGAGACGACGGGGCCGGAGATCTGGGAGCAGACGGGAGGCGAGATCGACGCGCTCGTGATCGCGGTCGGCACCGGCGGCACGATCTCCGGCAGCGCGCGCTATCTGAAGGAACAGAAGCCGGACCTGCGCGTGGTCGGGGCCGATCCGGAGGGGTCGATCTACTCGTCGGCGTCGGTCCACCCGTACCTGGTGGAGGGCATCGGCGAGGACTTCTGGCCGGAGACGTACGACAGATCGCTCGTGGACGAGTACGTCACGGTGTCGGACCGCGACTCGTTCCTGACCGCCCGCCGGATGGCGCGCGAGGAGGGGCTCCTCGTCGGCGGGTCGGCCGGCACGGCGATCCATGCGGCCCTCGTGGTCGCCCGGCGGATGCAGCCCGGCCAGACCGTCGTCACGCTCGTCCCCGACGGCGGCCGGGCGTACCTCTCGAAGTTCCTGAACGACAACTACATGATCGAGTACGGGTTCCTCGAGCGCGAGGCGCCCGCACCGACCGTCGACGAGGTCCTGCAGGCCAAGCACGGCGGCGAGATGCCCGAGCTCGTCACGATCGAGTCGCACCACAAGGTGGGCGAGGCGATCTCGCTGATGCAGCGCTACTCGATCTCGCAGCTCCCCGTCGTTCGCGCGCAGCCGGCCGAGTCGCTGTCCGACGTGGTCGGGTCGCTGCGTGAGCGCGGCCTCCTC
>DATIDU010000334.1:0-2564 GCA_035456145.1 Gaiellales bacterium
GAGCATCACCGCGGAGCTGCCGTCGATGACGGCGTTGGCCACGTCGGCGACCTCCGCGCGCGTCGGCTCCGAGGCCTGGATCATCGATTCGAGCATCTGCGTGGCGGTGATGACCAGCTTCCCCGCCTGCGTGGCGCGGTGGATGGTGTCCTTCTGCATGAGCGGCACTCTTGCGACGCCCGCCTCGACGCCGTAGTCGCCGCGCGCCACCATCACGCCGTCCGTGGCGGCGATGATCTCGTCGAGATGCTCGTAGGCCTCGACCTTCTCGATCTTGGCCACGATGCGCGCGTCGGAGCCCAGCTCGCGCAGGCGCGCGCGCAGCTCCTCCATGTCGGCCGCCGAGCGCACGAACGACAGGGCGACGAAATCCGCGCCGGCCTCCACGGCGACCGCCAGGTCGGCGACGTCCTTGTCGGTGATCGCCGGCAGCTCCGGCCGGGCGAAGGTCACGTTGATCCCCTTGCGCGGCGCCAGCGGGCCGGGCGAGACCACGCGAGCGAACACCTCGCCCGACTCCACCCGTTCGACCGCAAGGCGCGGGACACCGTCGCCGATCACGATCTCAGAGCGCTCGGTGACGAGACGCGCGAAGTCGGGGAAGTCGACGAGGATCCGATCGCCATCGCTCCGCTGCCGATCACCGGTGAAGACGACCGACTCGCCGGCGGTCATCGCCCGCTCGCCGACGTCCGCGGACAGTCGCAGCTTGGGCCCCTGCAGATCGAAGAGCAGGCCCAGCGGCCTCCCGGCGCGCCCCGCCGCCGCGCGCACCTCGCCGGCGCGGCGTCGCTGATCGTCGGCCGTCCCGTGCGAGCAGTTGAGCCGCGCGCAGTCGACGCCCGCGGCGACCATGCGGTCAAGCACACCCGGGGCGTCCGTGGCCGGGCCGAGCGTGGCCACGATCTTCGTGCGCCGGTCGAGCATGGGCACTACGTCGCCGCCGGCGTGCTCGCGCGCTTGGCACGAGGCGGCATGAGATCCGTGATCGTGCCGTCGGCCAGCTCGGCGGCAAGGCCGAGGGTCTCGGAGAGCGTCGGGTGCGGGTGGATCGTCAGGCCGATGTCCTGGGCATCTGAGCCGACCTCGATCGCGTGCACGGCCTCGGCGATCAGCTCGCCGGCGTTGGGCCCGACGATGCCCGCGCCGAGCAGTCGCCGTGTCTCGGGCTCCACGAGGAGCTTGGTCAGGCCGTCGTCGCGGCCCTGGGCCAGCGACCTACCCGAGGCCGCCCACGGGAACGTGGCCTTCTCGTAGGCGATGCCCTCGGCCCGCGCCCGCGTCTCGGTGAGCCCGGTCCACGCGATCTCCGGGTCGGTATAGGCGACGTTCGGGATCGAGCGCGCATCCCATCGAACGTCGTCGCCGGCGATGACCTCGGCCGCGACCTTGGCCTCGTGCGTCGCCTTGTGGGCGAGCATGGGCTCACCCACGACGTCGCCGATGGCGAAGACGTGGCCCACGTTCGTGCGCATCTGGCCGTCGACCGCGATGAAGCCCCGATCGTCGACCTCGATGCCCGCCGCCTCGGCGCCGATGCCGGCCCCGTTGGGCCGGCGCCCGACCGCGACGAGGATGCGGTCGAAGGTCTGGGGCGCGGGGGCGCCCTCCCCCGCGAAGCTGACCGTCAGCCCGTCGTCGTCTGCTGTCACGGCGTCGACGCGCACGCCCAGGTGGATCGCCTCGTAGCGCGCCGCGATGCGCTTGTGCAGCGGCTTGACGAGGTCGGCGTCGCAGCCCGGGATGAGCTGATCCATGAGCTCGACCACGGTCACCCGGGAGCCGAGCGCGTCGTAGACGGTGGCCATCTCCAGGCCGATGATCCCGCCGCCGATGACGAGCAGCCGCTCGGGGACCTCGGTGATGTCCAGCGCGCCCGTGGAGTCCATGACGCGCTCGTCGTCGGGCAGACCGGGTAGCGAGGCCGGGCTCGAGCCCGCCGCGACGATGCAGTGCTCGAAGCCCACGGTCGTCTCATCGTCGCCCGATTGCACGGTGATGACGTTCGGGCCCGTGAGGCGGCCCTCACCTCGGATCACCTGCAGCTTGCGCCGGCGCGCCAGCCCATCGAGCCCCCCGGTCAGCCGTCCGACCACGCTCTCCTTCCAGCCCCGGAGCGCGTCGATGTCGACCTCCGGGCGCGCGAAGGAGACGCCGGCCGCGCTCAGCTCCTCGGACTCCGCGAGCACCCGCGCGACGTGCAGCAGGGCCTTGGAAGGGATGCAGCCCACGTTCAGGCAGACGCCGCCGAGCGTCTCGCCGCGGTCGATCAGCGCCACCTGCAGGCCGAGGTCGGCGGCGCGGAAGGCCGCGGTGTAGCCGCCCGGCCCGGCGCCCAGCACCGCGACCTGCGCGCGGACGTCCGCCTCCGGCGTCGACGCCGGCGAACCCGCCGCCGCGGCCGGCGCCTCGGGGGCGGCCGCATCGGGGCCGGGGCCGTCCACTGCGGCCGGTGCGAGCAGCAGGATCAGCGATCCCTCGGAGACGGTGTCGCCCACCGCGACCTTGAGCTCGGCCACGGTGCCGGCCCGCGGCGCCGGGATGTCCATCGTCGCCTTGTCGGA
>DATIDU010000335.1:0-4915 GCA_035456145.1 Gaiellales bacterium
GCCCCGATCGTGAGCATGCCGCACTGGGGCAGCATCCTGACCGATGCCCAGGTGAACCAGCTCATCGCCTACATCGGGACGCTGTCCTAGCGTAGGTTTCGGCCGTGTACTCCGCGGCCTGCGTCGATCTCGCGCTGTCTCGGGCGATGGCCGGCGAGGCTCCGCCCGGTGCCCTCCACGGAAGCGCCGGGAACCCGGCCTGCGGCGACGCCGTCCTGATCGCGATCGAGCTTGACGGCTCGGCGATCGCGGCGGCCCGCCACCAGACGTTCGCATGTCCGCATGCGACCGCGGCCGCTGAGCTCGTCTGCCGCCTCGCCGCCGGGCGCGACCTGCTCGATGCGGCCCGCATCGGGACCGCGGAGATCGATCTGCACATCGAGACGCCGGAGTCGGCGCGGCCCTGCACCGCCCTCGCGGTGGACGCCCTCCACTCGGCGCTTGCGAACGCGGCCGCGACGGTCAGCCTGGATGCCGACCCCGGCCGGGCCGTCGTCGCCATGAGCGGGGGGGTCGACTCCGCGGTCGCACTCACGAAGGCCCTCGCCGCGGGCCTCGAGCCCGTCGGCGTCACGCTGCGCCTCTGGGTCGATCCGCTGGCACCCCACGCCGAGCGGGCGTGCTGCTCTCCCGAGGCGGTGCGGTCCGCGCGGCACACGTGCCACGCGCTCGGGGTGCCGCATCTCGCCGTCGACCTGCGCGCCGACTTCCGGCGGACGGTCGTGGAAGACTTCGTCTCCGCGCACGCGGCCGGCCGGACACCGAACCCGTGCGTGCGCTGCAACGGCGCCTTCCGCTTCTCGGCGATTGCCGCCGTGGCCGACCGGCTCGGCGCCTCCCGGATCGTCACCGGCCACTACGCCCGTGTCGAGCGGCGGGCGGGGACGGTGCTCGTCGCCCGCGGGACCGACCCGGCGAAGGACCAGTCCTACATGCTCGCCTCGGTGCCGGCCGAGATCCTCGCGCGGTGCTGGTTCCCGCTCGGCATGCAGACCAAGGCCCGCACCCGACAGGACGCCCGCGCCGCCGGCCTGGCCGCGGCGGCCGCGCCGGAGAGCCAGGAGGTGTGCTTCGTCGGCGGCGGCGACCATCGGACGCTGGTCGAGCGGCTCGGCGGCGCGGGGCCGCCCGGCGACATCGTCGACTCAACCGGCCGGGTGCTCGGCCGCCATTCCGGCGTCCATCGCTTCACCCCCGGGCAGCGACGCGGCCTCGGTCTCGGCGGCGGCGACGCGGCGTACGTCCTTCGCACCGAACCCGAGAGCGGTCGCGTCGTCGTCGGGCCCCGGGTGGAGCTCGCTCGTACGTCGGTGCGAGTCGCACCGGGCCGGATGTACGTCGCCGCCGGACGGGTGCAGGCCAAGCTGCGCTACCGGCAGAGCGCCGTGTGGGCCACCGTGACGCCGCTTGCCGGCGGCGGCTTCGAGCTCGACCTCGACGAGCCCGTCGACGGAATCGCCCCCGGCCAGGCGGCGGTGCTCTACGACGGCGATGCGGTCGTCGGCGCCGGGACGATCGCATAGGATGCGGCCGTGGCCCAGCTGATCGTGCTCGCGACCTCGTCGGATGCCTGGCGGTACGCGCTCGCCGTGTTCCTCATCCTGACCGCCATCGGGATCGTCGTCGTGCTCCTGCGGCTCTCGGGCACGCTCCAGCGGGTCAACACCGCGCTCGACGCCGTCATGGGCGAGGTCGTGCCGATGCTCGGCAAGGTGTCCGTGTCGCTCGACCATGTGAACGACGAGCTCGAGAAGGTCGGGCACATCACCGACAGCGCCGTCGACGCGACCGACAAGGTCGACTCGGCCGTCCGGGCCGTCTCCGACGCGGTGTCGAAGCCGGCCAAGGCGGCGGCGGGGTTCACAGAGGGCGTGTCGCACGCGTTTGAGACCTTCCGTGCCAAGCGAGACCGCCGCGGCGGCGTCCTGTGAGGCGGCTCCTGCTCGTGGGCGTCGTGGCGTCCACCGCCGTCGCGCTCTATCGGCGTGCCCAGGAGATCGCCGACGAGGAGGACCGGCCACTGACCGACGTCGTGTCGGAGATGCCGCGGCGGCTGTGGCAGGACCTCCAGACGATTCCGGACGACCTCCGCGAGGCGACCGAGGAGGGCGTCGCCGCCGCGCACCGGTCGGCCGACAGCGTCGACGCCGCCGCGCCCTAGTCGGCGATTCGCGCGATCAGCTCGCGGCGGTCCACGAGCCGCTTCGGCTCGCCGCTCAGGCGGATCTCGAAGCCCGACCCTCGCGGGTAGAGCACCTTGTCGCCGGGCGCGATGCCGTGCACGTCGTCGCCGACCGCGACGACGACACCCGACTTGCAGGCCGACTCGGCGCTCGCCGGGATGATGAGGCCGGCGTTCGTCTCGGTCTCGTCGTCGACGGGCTCGAGCAGCACGTAGCTGTCGAGCGGCTCGATCCCGCCGGAGCCCCGCTGCGACCGTTCGAAGCGCGACAGGGTGTCGTCGCCGTGCATGCACAAAGGCTAGCGAAGCGGCGCGGATAGAATTGTCCGCCATGCGCTCGCACGAGATCCGCCGTCGATTCCTGGACCACTTCGCTGGAAGCGGGCACCTCCAGCTGCCCAGCGGCTCGCTCGTGCCACCCGACTGGGATCGCAGCGTGCTCATCACGACCGCCGGGATGCAGCCGCTCAAGCGCTACTTCCTGGGCCTCGAGGAGCCGCCCCAGGCCCGCCTCATGACGGTGCAGAAGGTGTTCCGCACCGTCGACATCGACGAGGTCGGCCGCACCGCCCACCACCTGACGTTCTTCGAGATGCTCGGCAACTTCTCGATCGGCGACTACTTCAAGCGGTTCGCGGTCGAGCAGGCGTGGCAGCTCGTCACGTCCGAGGCGGGGTGGGGATTCGACCCGGACAGGCTGTGGGCCAGCGTCTATGAGGGCGACGGCGCCGAAATCCCGCCCGACGAGGAGGCGATCGCGCTCTGGCTCGAGGTCGGCGTGCCGGCCGAGCGGATCGTGCGCCTCGGGAGCGACAACTTCTGGCAGGCCGGTCCCGTGGGGCCGTGCGGGCCCTGCTCGGAGCTCCACTATGACCGCGGCCCGGAGTTCGGCTGCGGCCGGGCCGAGTGCGGCCCCGACTGCGACTGCGACCGCTTCATCGAGTTCTGGAACCTCGTCTTCATGCAGTACAACATGCTCGACGACGGGTCGCTCGAGCCGCTGCCGAGCCCCAGCATCGACACCGGCGCCGGCCTCGAGCGGGTCACGATGCTCTCCGAGGGCGTCGAGAGCGCCTATCTGACGGACGCCTTCGCCGATGTCATCGCGGTGGTCGAGGAATGGAGCGGCGCCCGGTACGGCCACACACCGGAGGAGACGAAGGCGCTCAAGGTGCTCGCCGACCACGGCCGGGCCATGAGCTTCCTCGCCAGCGACGGCATCGAGCCCGGGAACGAGGGCCGTGGCTACGTCCTTCGCCGCGTGATCCGCCGCGCCGTTCGCAGCGGGAGACAGATCGGGATCGACGGTCTGTTCCTCGCGCGGCTCCACCAGCGGGTCGTGGAGCTCCTCGGCGAGGTCCATCCCGAGCTTCGCCACGAGCAGGCCCGGGTCGCGGCGATCCTGAAAGACGAGGAGGTCCGGTTCACCCGCACGCTCGAGGCCGGACAGGAGCTCCTGGATGACATCCTCGCCACGTCCGAGCAGGTGTCGGGTGCCGATGCCTTCAGGCTGCACGACACGTACGGCTTTCCGATCGAGCTGACGGTCGAGATCGCGGCCGAGCACCACAAGTCGGTGGACGAGGCCGGCTTCGAGAGCCTGATGGAGGAGCAGCGCGATCGTGCGCGGGCCGCGATCACGGGGACGCGCGTCGATGTCGGCGAGCTCGATGCCGACTTCCAGACAGCGTTCGTCGGCTACGAGCGCCTTGACGTTACGACGCAGATCGGCGCGCTCCACGACCAGGGCGACGGCAGCGTGCTCGTCAAGCTGCGCGAGTCGCCGTTCTACCCCAAGGGCGGCGGCCAGGTCGCCGACACGGGCTGGATCGAGACGGAGTCGGCCCGTGCCGCCGTGGAGGACGTCGTGCGCCTCGATGACGACCAGGTCATCGTCGTCCGGATCGAGCACGGCGAGCTCCACCGCGGCGAGCGCGTCCGCGCGCGGGTCGACGCCGAGGCGCGGCGGCCGACGATGGCCAACCACACGGCGACGCACCTCCTGCACGCCGCGCTGCGCGGCCGCCTGGGTGACCACGTGACCCAGGCCGGCTCCTACGTCGGCCCCGACAAGCTGCGCTTCGACTTCCGCCACTCCGCGCCGCTCAGCCCCGACGAGCTGGCCGACGTCGAGCGGGTCGTGAACGAGCACGTCATCGCCAACCATCCCCTGCACGTCTTCGTCACCTCCCGCGACCACGCCGGCGAGCTTGGCGCGATGATGCTCTTCGGCGAGAAGTACGGCGAGCATGTCCGCGTCGTCGAGATCCCGGACGTGAGCAGGGAGCTCTGCGGCGGCACACATGTGCGCTCTACGGCCGAGATCGGCCCGTTCGTCGTCACCCGCGAGACGAGCTCCTCGCAGGGCATCCGCCGGATCGAAGCCGTCACGGCCGGCGCGGGGCTCGCCCACCTCCAGGCCGGGGCCCGCGAGGCCGAGGCGCTCCGCTCACGCGTTTCGGAGCTCGAGGCCGAGGTCAAGCGGGCCGCGCGGGCGGCGCCGGCGGGCGGGAACGGCAACGTGGCGGGCCTGATCGAAGGCGCCGGCGAGGAGGCGGGCGTGCGTATCGTCGCCGCCGTGGTGGCCGACGCCGACGGCGACCAGCTGCTCCAGCTCTCGGACACCATCCGCTCGAGGCTCTCGCCCTCGGCCGTTGTCTTGGGCGGGAATGCGGGCGGGAAGGCCCACCTCGTCGCCAGCTTCGACGGCGGCGCGCAGGAGCGCGGCCTCTC
>DATIDU010000336.1:0-2025 GCA_035456145.1 Gaiellales bacterium
ACTGCTGTGTCCACGTCCTCCCGCCGTCGGCGGTGGCGATGATGGCGTGCCTGCCCGCCGCCCAGCCGTGCGTGTCGTTCACGAATGCGACCGCGGCGAGGCTGCGGACATGCGGCTGGGCACCGGCGGGCGCCACCGTCCGTACCGTCCGGCCGCTGTTCTCGATCCGAAGGCCCGTGGAGGCGCCGCAGCCCGCGGCGACGAGCGAGCACGCCAGCACGAGCATGACGGCGCGCGCCCTCATGTCTGCGGCAGGACGATCGTCACAACCGCCCCTCCATCCGGATGGTTGGCGAGCCGGAGCTCCCCGCCGAGGACGCGGCACTGCCCGGCGGCGATTGCGAGCCCAAGCCCGAAGCCGCCGCCTCGGGCGGAGTCGCCCTTCGTGAAGCGCTCCGCCGCCTTGGTCAGCATCGAGTTGCTGAACCCCGGCCCGTGGTCGCGCAGCGCGATCCGCCCGGGCGAGACCGCGACCTCGACCGGCGGCGCGCCGTGGCGGCCGGCGTTCTCGATCACGTTCTCGATCACGCGCTCCAGCCGGCGGGGATCGATCAGGCTCTGCGATGCGCCGTTGGTCGTAACGGTGACGTCCGGCACGTCGGCGGCGACGCTCGAGACGAAGGCTCCGAGGTCGACCCAGCGCAGGTCGGCGGTCGCCGTGCCGGCGTCGAGCCGCGAGATCTCAAGCAGGTCCTCGACGAGCCGGAGCAGCCGGTCGACCCGCTCCCGGACGGCATCGCCGACCTGGTCGTGCGGCAGCAGGCTGGCGGCGGTCTTGAGGCCGGTGAGCGGTGTCCGCAGATCGTGGGCGACGTCCGCGGTGAATTGCCGCTCGCGCTCGAGCCGCTGCTGCATCGCCTCGGCCATGCGGTCGATGGCCTCGCCCAGCTTCGCCACCTCGTCGTGGCCGCCCGCGTGGATGCGCGCGTCGAGCTCGCCGGCCGTCACGCGCTCGGCGGTGGCCGCCGCCCGGCGCAGCCGCAGCGAGAGCCGGCCGGCGAGCACGAGGCCCAGGAGCGCGCCGGCCAGCGCGGCGGCGGCAGCGGCCTCGATGAGCGTGCGGCGCAGGTCGGCCAGCTCCTGGCGCTGCGGCGCGTAGGAGTCGCGGACGTAGATCTCGTCCCGCCCGTCCGGCGTGCGCCGGCCCGCCCACACGGCCGGTGTCCCGTTCCACGTGCCGCTGTAAGAGGCGACGAGACCCTTCCTGACGGCGGCGCGCAGGCTCGCGGGCACGGACGGGTCGCCGGCGGGGAGCGCCGAGCGCGGCAGCGCCGGCTTCGTCAGCGGGTAGATCAGGGCGGCCGCCTGCACCTGCGACACCGCGGACGCCCGGGCGCGAGAGAGGAGGTCCTCGGCGGTGACCTCGTACACGACGACGCCGACCGCGCCGGCCACCGCCGCAGCAAGCAGCGCGAACGCCAGGGCCAGGCGCCACCGCAGGGAGCTCATCGCCGGACCAGCTTGTAGCCGGCGCCGCGGACCGTCTCGATCGCCTCGGCCCCGATCTTCGCCCGCAGCCGGCGGACGTGCATGTCGACGAGCCGCGTGTCGCCCGCCCACACGTAGCCCCACACGTCCTCGAGCAGCCGCTCGCGGGAGAGGACGACGCCACGGTTCTCGGCCAGCTCGAGCAGGAGCCGGTACTCGGTCGGGGTCAGAGTGACGGCGGCGCCGCCGACCCGCACCTCCATCCCGGCGCGGTCGATCTCGACCTCGCCGACGCGGAGCACCGGCGACGCATCGTGGCGCGCGGCCCGCCGCAGCACCGCCCGCAGGCGCGCGGCCAGGACCGCCGGCTCGAACGGTTTCGTGACGTAGTCGTCGGCGCCCGCCTCGAGCCCGAGCACGACGTCCACCGGATCGGTGCGGGCGGTCAGCATGACGATCGGCACGACGCTGTCCTCGCGGATCGAGCGGCACACGCTCACGCCGTCGATGCCCGGCAGCATGACGTCGAGGAGGACGGCGTCGGGCGGTTCGGAGCGGAAGAGCGAGAGCCCGCTCGCGCCGTCATGGGCGGTCGTG
>DATIDU010000337.1:0-14855 GCA_035456145.1 Gaiellales bacterium
GGGACGGGCCGCGAGAAGTGGTAGCCCTGGCCGAGCGGGCAGCCGCGCTCGGTCAGGAAGCGAAGCTGTTCCTCGGTCTCGATCCCCTCGGCCAGCGGAACCAATCCGAGCGTCCTCGCGAGGCCGATGATCGCCGCCACCATCGTTGCCGAGTGGCCGTCCTCGGGCAGGTCGCGAATGAACGAGCGGTCGATCTTGAGCGTCGTCACCGGCATCTGCTTAAGCCGGGAGAGCGACGAGTAGCCGGTGCCGAAGTCGTCGATGGCGAGCCCGAAGCCGCGCTCATGGAGCTCGCACAGGATGCGCGTCGTCCGGTCGGGGTCGGTCATCGCGGCCGACTCGGTGATCTCGATCATGAGCTGGTCGGCGGCGATCCCGAACGTCTGGATCGTCCGCGTCAGCCGGCGCAGCATCGACGGCTGCCACAGGATCGGCGGCAGGTTGATCCCAACGCACAGGTCGAGTCCCGCCTTGCGCCACTCGTGCGCCTGGCGGCAGGCGCTGTGCACGACCCATTGCGAGATCGATCCGATCATGCCGATCCGCTCGGCGACGGGGATGAAGTCGCCGGGCTGGATGAGGCCGTGCTCGGGGTCGTCCCATCGGACGAGGGCTTCCACGCCGACCATCCGGCCCGCGTCGAGGTCCATCACGGGCTGGTAGTGAAGCACCAGTTCGTCGCGCTCGACGGCGCGCCGTAGGCGTGTCACGAACGACAGCTCGAGCTTGGGCGGACGCTCGGCGACGGGGCCGCGGCCGCGGTCGGCGTCGCGGCTCTGCATCATGTCGTCGCGGGCGGTGCGCAGGAAGGCCTCCGGGTCGGTGCCGTCGGGCGAGGCGATCGCGACGCCCGTCGAGGCGCCGATCGAGATCTCCTTGCCGTCGACGAGGAACGGCGCCCGGAGGGCGAAACGGACCTGACCGGCGATCGCCTGGCTGACCTGTGCCGAGTCACGCTGGTGGGCGTCGTCGCCGGCGGTCCCGCTCGCCGGCTCGATGTCGGCCAGGAGGATCAGGAACTCGTCTGCCGCGAACCGCGCCACGACGTCCGCGGGCCTCGTGACGCGGCGGAGGCGGGCGGCGGTCTCGCGGAGGAGCGCGTCGCCGGCGGCGTGCCCGATGGAGTCGTTCACGAGCCGGAAGTCGTCGATGTCGACGCACACGACCGCGACGGCGTCGCCGGTGCGGGCCGCCCGCGCGAGCGCCACCTCCAGGTGCTGCATCAGCATCGCCCGGTTCGGGAGGCCGGTCACCTCGTCGTGGTGGGCGACGTAGGCCAGCCGTTCCTGCGCCCGGCGGCCCTCGCTCACGTCGATGAACGTGCGCAGGACGTCGCCGGTGCGCGAGTTCGCAAGTGGCGCGCCCGAGACGACCACGTGCCGGGCGCCGCCGCGGTGGCCGCGGAGCTCCGCCTCACACGTCGTTCCGTCGTCGGCGTCCTCGATCCGTTCGAGCGAGCCGGGGGCGAAGAAGGCGTCGTGCCTGACGCCGCGCACGTTGTCGTCCTCGTCGAGCTCCAGGAGGGCGCGCATCGACGCGTTCATGAAGACCGTCTCGCCGGCGGCGTTCACCTGCCACAGTCCGACCGCGCTCGCCGCGAGCGCCTGAAACCGCTCCTCCGCGGTGCGGGCGACCTCTTCGGCGTGAGTGCGTTCGATGAACTGGGCGATCTGGCTGCCCACCGACTGCATGAGCTCGAGCAGCGGCTCGTCCGGGCGGCGCACCTCGCGGCTGAAGAACTCCATGACGCCGAGGACGCCCGACGGCAGCAGGATCGGGAACGCGAAGGCCGCGTGGAGGCCGAGCCGGGCGGTGTCGCGGACACGCTCGGAGCGCGCGAGCCCGGCGACGTCGTTCACCCAGATGGGGCCGCCCTCGGCCCAGGCCCGCCCGGGGATGCCGACCCCGATCGGGAAGGCCGCCCGCGCGCACGCCGCGGTGAAGGCGCTCGCATCGATGGGATCGGCGTGCCACACCGAGGTGCAACGCAGGCGGCTCGACTGGCGGTCGACGCACCAGACCGCACCGAGCTCCCAGCCCAGCGGGCCGCCCAGCGCCGAGAGCACGCGCGGCGCGGCGTCGGCCAGCGATCCGGCCTCGGCGAGCGCACGCGTCGCCGCGTTCTGGACCTGGAGGCGATGTTCGGCTGTGGGGCGGGGAGGCACCTCATGGCGTTGATCGTCGTGCCAACGAGCGAATTGAGGCTGCGAACCCCGTGGGGCCAGGCCCCGGATGGGGCCTGGCCCCGGTTGTTGGCCGCCGCCTACCCGGCCAGCACCTCGGCCGCGGCGCGGGCGGCGCGCAGGTAGGGCTCGGTCTCGGTGAACGCCGAGTACCAGGCGACGTACGGCGTCAGCACCAGGTGGTCGTGGCCGAGGAGGTCGGCGGCCGGCGGGCGCTCCCACAGCGCGTCGAACGCGGCTCGCACGTGCGTAGCCGCGAGCATCGCCGAGCGGTCGACGATCGCCGCCCGGGCGGTGTTGACGAGCACGGTGCCCGGGGCGAGGAGCGCGAGGCGGCGAGCGTCCAGAAGGCCCTCCGTCTCGGCCGTGAGCGGCATGTGGAGCGAGACCGCCTCGGCCCACCCAAGGAGCTCGTCGAGGTCCGGCTCGCCGCCCGCCACGTACGGGTCGTACCAGCGGACGTCCATCCCGAGCGCCTCCGCCCGCGCGGCCAGCGCGCGCCCGATACGGCCGTAGCCGAGCACGGCGAGCCACGTCCCCGCCAGCCGGCGAGGCACGCCGCCGGCCCGGTGGTCGAACTCGCCGGCCTGGACGGAGCGGTGCTGAGCCGGGATGCCGCGCAGCTGGGCGACCAGCAGGGCCAGGGCGTGGTCGGCCACCTCCTCGGCGCAGTAGTCGCCCGCGTCACGCACCTGCACTCCTGCGCCGGCCGCAGCCTCAACGTCGATGTGGTCGACCCCCGTCGACGCCGTCGCGATCACGCGCAGGTCGGGCATGCGGCCGATGTCGGCGGCGGTGACGGGCGAGTCGGGACTCACAAGGAGCGCGGCGACGCCCGGCCCGCCGGCGGCGACCGCCGCCCGCTCGGCCTGGGGCAGCGCCGCGCGCACCGCGTCCATCGGATACCACTCGTCGCAGACGAGGACGCGGCCGCTCACGGCATCCGGTCGGCCAGCGCCTCGGCGCGAGCCCGGGTCGCCCCCGGCCCGTTCACGAGCAGCCAGCTCACCCGCGACCGCCGCGAGACGACCGTCACGAGGATCGGGCTCTCCCGGTGGCAGCCGCAGCTGGCTCCGCGCACGAAGAACCCGACCCGCCCCGCCGAGGTGACCGGGGTGACGGCGCTTCCCGGGCCCCAGTAGCTGGCCGCGTGGTCGGCGACGAAGGCGACATACGCCTGGGCGCCCGCAGGCCGCCGGAAGAGGAGCGTGCGCGAGACCACGTCGGTGAACGTCTTCGAGGAGCCCTTGAACTCGCGCTCGTGTCCGCCCACGAACCCCCAGTGTTTGAGGTTCCCGGCCAGATCCGGAAGCGGGGCGTCGTGGGTGAGCGCCGCTGCGTCGAGCGACCGGTCCTCCGCCGTCAGGCCCGGCACCGCCCGGAGGACCGGCAGCTGTGCCGTCTGCGCGCCGGCCGCCTCACCCTCGCCACCGCACGCCGCGGCCAGACATGCGAAGAGCGTTGCCATGGTCACGAGATGGACACCCCGGGCCATCCCCGGTATGTTCGCACGTGCGCGCACCCCCCGGCCCAAGGAGGACCCATGGCGCGGAGGATGGATAGACGACGCTTTCTCGCGAGCACCGCGGCAGCGGGCGGCACGGTGCTCATCTCCGCCTGCGGCGGCGGATCGAGCTCCGGCGGGGGCGGCGGAGGCTCCGGCGCCTCGCGTCCGCCGATCGGCAAGGAGCCCGGCAACCTGAGCGTCTACGAGTGGCAGGGCTACGAGGCCGCCGGCACCAAGGCCCAGACGTACATGAAGGTGCCCGGGAAGTCCTACGTCGACCAGTTCGGCGCGAGCAGCATCAACTACACCGCGTTCCAGTCCGACGACGCGGCGGTCGCCAAGGTGCTGAGCGGCGCCGAGTACGACCTGGCGCACCCGTGCATCTCCTACGTGCGCGACTGGGTCGACAAGGGCCTCGTGCAGCCGTTCGACACGAGCCTGCTTACGAACTACAACGAGCTCGACCCGGAAGTCCTGAAGGCGGGCCAGGTCGACGGCAAGCAGTACTGGATCCCGTGGGATTCCGGCTACTCCAGCGTCATGTACCGCACCGACAAGATCGACCCGGCCGACGCGACGAGCTGGAACCTCTTCTGGAACCCGAAGTACGCCGGCAAGATCTCGATGTGGGACGGCTTCACCACGCCGCTCGTGATCGCCGGCCTCGTGAACGGCGTCTCGAACCCGTACGACATGTCCGACGCCGAGATCGAGGCGGCCAAGCAGAAGCTGATCGAGCAGAAGAAGGTCAACAAGTTCTACTGGAAGCTGGAATACGACGACATGCAGCCGGCATTCAAGTCGGGCGACATCTGGGTGACCTACGCCTGGCCGAACGACTACAACGACATGCTGGCCGCCGGGCTCAAGACCGGGTACATGGATCCGAGCGAAGGCCGGCTGGCGTGGTACTGCGGGTTCATCATGCTGAAGAACTCGCAGAACTACTACCACTGCCACAAGTACGTCGACTCGTTCATCGGCCATGACGCCTGTGTCGACCTCTTCAACGCGTTCGTCTACGCCAGCGCGAACACGACGGTCAAGAAGAGCGACCTGGCGATCAAGGGCCCGAGCGACCCGAAGGCGTACGCGCTCCCGGCCGCGGCGGACGCGCTCCGGATCGGCGATCCGAACCGGCTCGCGGCGCCCGTCCACCTCGAGCAGTTCATCCCACAGCGGGCCGCCTACCAGGCCGCGTGGGAAGAGGTCAAGGCCAGCTAGGCCGCGTAGAGGCGCGATGAGCGAGGCGCACACTGCCGGGCGCCGGAGGGGGATCCTCCTCCGGCGCCGGTGGCGTCCCGGCCGGGCGTGGCTCTCGCTGCCGGTCACGCTGTACCTGCTGGCGGGCCTGATCGTGCCGATCATCCTGATCGCGCTCTACAGCGTCCACCTGCTCACGAACCTCATCTTCCCGCCGGCGAAGTTCGACCTCGACACGTGGAAGAGCTTCCTGCCCTACCTGCACGAGGGCACATCGGTCTATTTCGACCGCTTCAAGACCTCGATGGCGATCACGCTGATCGTCTCGACGGTGGCGGTGATCGCGGCCTATCCGCTCGCGTTCTACCTGGCGTTCGTCGCCCACCGCCGCCGCTACACGCTCCTCCTTGTCCTCCTCGCGCCGTTCTTCGTGAGCTATCTGCTGCGCGTCTATGCGTGGACCGTGATGCTCTCGTCCGACGGCACGATCAACTCGATCCTCGTCGAGCTGGGCCGGGCGAAGGGGCATCCGGTCGAGTGGCTCTTCCACTCCAAGTTCGCAATCGGGCTCGTGCTCGCGTACTCGTGGATCCCGTTCGTGGCGCTTCCGATCTTCGTCGTCCTCGAGAACCTCGACAAGCGGATCCTGGAGGCCGCCCAGGACCTCGGCGCGAACCGCTTCACCACCTTCATGAAGGTGACGTTTCCGCTCAGCCTGCCAGGCGTGATCGCGGCGTTCGTGTTCGTGCTCATCCCGACCACGGGCGAGTTCGTGGCGCCGTCGCTCGTGGGCGGCTCGAACGACAGCATGTTCGGCAACTTCATCCAGGACTCGTTCGTGAGCACGACCGATTGGGCCCTGGGAGCGGTCATGGCGATGTGGCTCATGTCGATCGTCGTCCTCCTGATCGTGCTCTCATCGCGGTACCTGACGGCCGACCTGCGGGGGCCGGCCCGATGAGCGCCGCCGCCGGCCGGATCGCCCGCGGCGTCCTGAGCGGCTACTTCCTGCTCATGGTGGTGTTCCTGTACGCGCCGGTCGTGGTGCTCGTCATCTTCTCGTTCAACGACAACACGACGCCGACGCTCCCGCTCGCCGGCTTCACGACGCACTGGTACCACATCGCGCTCGGGAACGACCTCCTGCTTGCGGCCGTGAAGCGAAGCGCCGCCATCGCCGCGCTGAACGGGGTTCTTGCGACGCTGCTCGCCATCCTCGCGGCGGTCGCGCTCACGGCCCCACGGATGTTTGCCCGGCCCGTCGTGACCGCGCTCGTCATGCTGCCGCTCGTCGTGCCGTACGTCGTGCTCGGTGTCGGCATGCTCGTGCTCCTGAAGACGATCGGGCTCGAGCAGTCGCTTTCGGCCGTCCTCTTCGTGCATGTCGTCGTCTCGGTGCCCTACGGCGTCCTCGTGATCCTGCCCCGGCTCCAGACGCTCGACCCGGCGATCGGGGAGGCGGCCCGCGACCTGGGCGCCGGCGAGATCGCCGCCTTCGTGCGGGTCACCCTGCCCCTGATCGTGCCGGCGATCCTCTCGTCGTACCTGATCGCGTTCACGATCTCGTTCGACGAGTACGCGATCGCCTCGTTCCTCGTCCCACCGGGGCACGACACGTTCCCGATCTTCCTCTACTCGAACGCGCGCACGCCCGCGCTTCGGCCGCAGACGGTCGCGATCGCCGGCCTCGTGATCGCAGCCTCGCTCACGCTGGTCGTCGCCGCCGAGATCGGCCGGCGGGCCGCGGAGCGGCGGCTGGAGGGTGTCTGAGCCGCTGAATCCGCTGAAACGGTTAGGCTCGCTTGCACATTGCGCATCCTGCTCGTCTCAGGCATGTATCCCTCGCCAGACCGGCCCGAGTACGGGGTCTTCGTCGAGCGGTTGGCGAACGCGCTTCGGGCCCGCGGCCACGAGGTTGACGAGGCCGTGCTGCGAAGCGGTCGCCGCGGCAGGATCGCAACCCCGGTCGTCTATGCGCGGCTCCTGGCGCAAACGCTCTCGGCGGCTCAGCGCACGAAGCCCGACGTGGTCTACGCCCACTACCTCGTCCCGCCGGGTCTGATCGCGGCCGCGACCCGCTGCCCCTTCGTCGTGACGGCACACGGGGGCGACGTCCGAAACGCCCGCTCGAGCCTCGCGGTCGGGCTCCTCACGCGGGTGGTCGTTCGGCGGTCAAAGGCCGTCATCTGCGTCTCGGAGTACGTGCGCGACCGGCTCGGCGCGCCGGCCGAGGTGATCGACTGCGGCGTCGACATCGACCGCTACCGGCCCACGCCGCGCGCGCCGGGCGAGGGGCCGAGGTTCCTGTTCGTTGGCTCGCTCACCGCGCGCAAGAACGTCGGCCGCCTGATGCGCGCGTTCGCACGCCTGCGCCAGGGCTCGCTCACGATCATCGGGGCCGGGCCGCTCGAGGCCGAGCTGCGCGCCGTCGCGCCGGCCGGCGTGCGCTTCACCGGCCGGCGGACGCCGGAGGGAGTCCTGCTCGCCCTGCGCGAGCACGACGTCGTGTGCCTCCCGAGCCTTGAGGAGCCGCAGGGGCAGGCGATGCTCGAGGCGCTGGCGTGCGGCCGCCCGGTCGTCGCGACGACGATCGGCGGGCCGCCCGAGATCGTGACGCCGGCCTGCGGCGCGCTGGTTGATCCGTACGACGAGGAGGCCATCGCGGCCGGCATGCGGACGGCCGCATCGCTGCCCGTGCCGTGCGCCGCCGCAGTTCGCGTCGCCGAGGAGCACGCGCTCTCGCGCCAGGCCGAGCGGATCGAGGCCGTGCTGGCCCGCGCGGCCGGTATCGTTCGCGCATGATCGTGTGGTGGCTGCTCGCCGCGGCACCGGTCGCGGCGGTGGGAGCGGTGCTCAGGATGCGCGCCCGGCGCAGGGCGGCCGCCGCCCGCCGGCCGCCCGAGCGGGTCGCCGCGGCAGCGCTCGGCCTTTCCCGGTTCCCTGCCGGCGGCGCGCTCGTGCAGTTCTCGAACCCGAGCCCGGCCTCGCGGGTGGCGCTGAACCGGCTCGCCGAGGCGGTCGCGCATCACCCGGGGGTGACGGTCGTCGAGCTGGCCTCACACAGCCCGTGCGCCTCGATGCTGCGGGTGCGGTCGGCCCCGACGGTGCTCCTCCTCGACTCGGCCGGCACGGTGCGGCGGCGCTGGACGAAGCCCCCGGAGCGCGCCGAGCTCGCGGCGCTTCTGGGCCCGCCGGTTCAGGCCCCGGTGGCGGCGGCTTCGAGGTAGAAGCCGTGCTCGTACAGGTCGGCCACCCGCTCAAGCTCGGCCGCTGACAGGTCGGGCGTCGCGGGCGCCGCGGCAAACTCGTGCAGCTGGTCGGAGCCGTAGATGTTGGGAAGCACGGTCGTCACGGCGGGTTCCGCAAGGAGCCACTTGATCGCCGCCTGGCCAAGCGTGCGCCCCTCCGTCAGGAAGCCGAGCTGCTCGACCTTCTGGAGCCCCTGCTCCAGCCATTCCTTCGGCCGGTGGCGGCGGTGGTCGTTCTCGGCGAAGACCGTGTCCTTCGTGTACTTGCCCTCCAGCATCCCGGAGGAGTGGGGGACGCGCACCATGAGGCCGACCCCGTTCGCTCGCGCCGCGTCGATCAGCTCGCGCCCGGGATCCTGCTCGAGCAGGTTGTGGATGATCTGGCCGGTCGCGAGCGCCCGGGTCGTGAACGCCTCGATGCCCTCGTCGCGCCAGCCGATGGCCGGCCCGAGCGCGACGCCGTAGGCTCGGATCTTGCCGGCCGCCTTCGCCTCCTCGAGCACCTCGAACACGGCGTCGGAGCGGATTGCGTCCATGCGCGGGTTGTGGAGCTGGTAGACGTCGATGTGGTCGGTGCCGAGCCGGGAGAGGCTCTGCTCCAGCGCGAAGCGGACGAACTTCGGCGACCAGTCGTGCGGCCGTTCGACGTGGCCCTTGCGCTCCCACGGCGAGTAGATGTCATAGCCGAACTTCGTCGCGATCGTGATGTCATCGCGGACGTCGCCGAGCGCCTGCGCGAGCAGGGTCTCGCCGCGGCCCTCGCCGTAGGTGTCGGCCGTGTCGAAGAAGGTGATCCCGAGGTCGTACGCCTCGCGCAGAAGCGCGACCGCGGACTCGTCGGAATGCTCGCCCCACCAGCCCGTGGAGAGCGTCCAGAGGCCGAACCCGACCTCGGATGCGGCGATCCCCGAAGTGCCGAACGTGCGCGTTTTCACGTCCCGGAGTGTAGTTCGTCGAGCGATTCGAGCCGCCGCTCGATGAAGGGGCGGAAGCGGTCGCCCAGTCCGACCTGCTCGGCCATCCGCAGCGCCTGCTCATAGGTCCCGCGGGCCTTGGCGTACTTGTCGTCGCCGCCCTGCTTCAGCCGGTTGTCGCCGACGATGATGAGCTTGCGGATGCGCTCGGCGGCCGCCTCGGGATCCACCTCGGGCATGCGGAGAGGATAGGGGATCTAGAATTTCGGCCATGGCCACGACCGAAGTCCGGCTGACCCAGCTCTCGCATGGCGCGGGCTGCGCGTGCAAGCTCCCGGCCGGGTCGCTGCGCGAGGTGCTCGCGGCGCTGCCCTCGTTCGAGGCGGCCGATCTGATCGTCGGCCACACGGGCCTCGACGACGCCGCCGTCTGGCGGATCTCCGACGAGCTGGCCGTCGTCCAGACCATCGACTTCTTCACGCCGCTCGTCGACGACCCGTACACGTTCGGGCGGATCGCGGCCACGAACGCCTTCTCGGACATCTACGCGATGGGTGGCCGGCCGGCGTTCGCCCTGAACGTGGTGGCGTTCCCGAAGACGCTCCCGATGGAGCTCCTCGGCGCGATCCTGCGCGGCGGGGCCGACGTCGCCCGCGCCGCGGGTGCGGTCGTCGCCGGCGGGCACTCCATCGACGACCCCGAGCCGAAGTACGGCATGGCGGTCACGGGGTTCGTGCATCCGGGCGAGGTATGGACGAACGCCGGCGGCCGTGAGGGCGACGTCCTCGTTCTCACGAAGCCGATCGGGACGGGGATCGTGACGACGGCCGTGAAGCGGGGCGCGCCGGATCCGGACGTCGTCGGCGCCGCCGTCGCCTCGATGACGACGCTCAACGCCGACGCCGCCGAGGCGGTGCGGGCCGCCCGGCCGCACGCCGTCACCGACGTCACGGGCTTCGGCCTCGTCGGCCACGCCCGCGAGGTGGCCGAGGGCGCGGGCCTTCGGGTCGAGATCGACCTCGCCGCCGTCGAGCTCCTGCCGGGCGTTCGCGAGCTGATCGACGCGGGGCACGTTCCCGGAGGCACGCGCACGAACCTCGAGCTGGCCTCGGCGTATGCGGAGTTCGGCTCGGGTCTGGGCGAGGCCGAGCGGCTCCTGGCGTGCGACGCGCAGACCTCGGGCGGCCTGCTCGTTGCGCTCCCGGCCGAGCGCGCACCGGCGCTTCCGTGGCCGGTCATCGGCCGGCTGACGGCGGGGCCGGCGGGGACCGTCCTGGTAGACTGACCGGCCGTGGTCACGCACATCCTCTCCGGCCTTCAGGTCATCCTCGGCGTGGGGCTCATCGTGCTCGTGCTGATGCACTCGGGCAAGGACACGGGCCTCTCGGGGATGTTCAACCCGGCCGGCGGGAGCTACGGCGGCACCGCCGTCATGGAACGCAACCTCACCCGGCTCACGATCGTGGTGGCGCTGCTCTTCACCGCCAACGTGATCGCGCTCGGCTTCCTGCTCTAGGCTGAAAGAACGGGGTCAGACCCCGTTCTTTCCTGTAGGGCTTCCGCGCGGGCGAGCCAGGGGCGTGCCTTCAGCTCGGCGAACACATCGCGCGCGGCCGGGATGAGCGTCTCGGCCTCCTCCACCTGGCCCTGCGCGGCGAGGATCTCGGCGCGCTCGAGGCGGGTCGCCGCCGCGTGGAAGCGCATACCGATCTCGGCGTAGTAGCGCTCGGCCACCGCAAGCGACTCAGCGGCGCCGTCGTCGCCGGTCGCCGCCGCGAGCCGGCCCCAGTAGCGGCTGCGGATCGCCCGCAGCTGCGGCGTCACCTGTCCGGGGCGGAGCCGATCGAGGATCGCGAGCAGCTCGGCGGCGCGCTCGGGGCGCCCGGCGGCCATCGCGCACTCGAGCACCTCCTCGTAGGCCGCCTTGAAAAGCGAGGACGTCGGGCTGAACGCCGCACGCGCATCCCCGAAGACGTGCTCGGCCGTCTCGATCGCCGGCTCGAGCATGCCCTCGGCGCAGAGCAGGTGCGCGGTGATCGTGCCACGACCGACCCGGGTCTGGGCATCGCCCGACTCGTCGGTGGCGGACGCCCCGTCCAGGACCGCGCGGGCCTCGCCGGGCTCTCCGCGCTCGCAGTGGATCCGGACGAGCTCGAGGAGGAGCGCCTGGTGCCAGGACGTGGAGGCAAGCTCTGCGGCCTCCGCAGCCATGGCGGATGCCTCGTCCCAACGTCCGAGCATCGAGAGCTCGAGGACCGTGCCGCCCATCAGGGATGCCTCCCACTGACGGTTGCCGATGCGCCGGGCGAGCGCGACCCCTTCCGCGATGCGGCCCTCCGACACGCCGAACATGTCCAGCGACTCCAGCACGACACCGAGGTTGTTGATGGCGCGAAGCGCGCTCGCGTAGGCGTCGTTGGCGACGGCGATCTCGATCGCACCCTCGAGCAGCACGCGGGCCTCGTAGAGCCGGTCGACCTGCATGAGCAGCACACCCTTGCTCGTGAGCGCCTCCGCCAGCGTCTCGGGCAGGTCGAGCTGCTCGGCCAGGCTCAGCGCCCGCTCGATATGCGGGCCGCCGCGACCGAATTCGCCGTCGAGGATCAGGAAGCGGCCGAGCTGCGCCGCGACCTGTGCGGTTTCGGGGCTCTCCTCGCCCGCGAGCGACTCGAGCACCGGCTCGAGTCGCGCCACCGCATCGCCCGGCCTGCCGTCGACGAAGTCGAGCTCGGCCAGCCGGGCCGAGACGCGCGCCGCCGGCCGCGCCTCGCCCGCGGACTCGTACCCCGCCATGGCGTCGTCGTAGAGCGCGCGCGCCCGTACGGCGTCTCCTGCCAGCCACGCCATCTGACCCGCCCGGTCGGCGAGCGCAGCCGCCGCGAGCGGGGTCTGGGCCAGCTCGACGGCCTGCTCGAAGTAGCGCTGGGCTTCGGCCGCCGCGCCCAGCGACCCGGCCCGGTCGCCCGCCCGTACAAGTGCCTCGCACGCCTGTCCACGGATCTCGGTCGCGTCGTCGGCGTCGGGAGCGATGCGGTAGGCATCGAGGAGGTGCGAGGCGACGACCTCCGCCACCTCCTCGTCGCCCAGCGCCTCCGCGACGAGCCGGGCCGCGGCCAGGTGGCGGGCCTTGCGGTCCCGCCGCGAGAGCGTCTCGTAGGCGACGTGACGGACGAGGTCCTGGAGGAAGCCGTACTGCCCGTGCTCCGGCGAGCGCGGGTCGGCCTGCACGCCCAGCACCTCCTTGCGCACGAGCGATGCGAGCAGCGGCTCAAGCTCCGCCTCGTCGCGTCCGGTCAGGGCGGCGATCGCGGCCTTCGGGAAGGTCTTGCCCAGGACGGCGCCGTCCTGGAGCAGGCTTCGCTCCTCGCCGGGAAGGCCGTCGAGGCGGGCCGCGATCAGCGCGTGCAGCGTCTCGGGCACCTCGAGCGAGCCGATCTCTCCGACGGGCCGGTACGCGCTGCCCTCGAGGACGAGATCGCCGCGGTCGAGCAGCATCCGCACCGTCTCGACGGCGTAGAGCGGGATCCCCTCGGCCCGCGCCAGGATCTGTTCTCGCAGCGCGGCCGGAAGCCCCGGGACGAGCCCGAGCAGCAGATCCTGCATCGCCGCCGGCGCCAGCGGTTCGAGGTAGAGCGAGGTGAAGTTGCGAAGCCCGGCGCCCCAGGTCGGCCGACGCTCGATCAGCTCGGGCCGGGCGAGCGTCACGACGTAGATGGGGTGCGAGCGCGACAGGTCGAGGAGCTCCTCGATGAAGTCGAGGAGCGACGCGTCGGCCCACTGCATGTCCTCGAAGACGAGCACCGCGGGATAGGCCTCCGACAGGCGCTCGAAAAAGAGCCGCCAGGCTGCAAAGAGCTCCTTGCGGTCGCGCGCCTCCTGGTCGCCGAGGGCGACGAGCTGCCCCAGGCGCGGCTCCACGAACCGGCGCTCGTCGTCGTCGAGGATGTGCTCCTCGAGCGTCGTTCGCAGCTTCGCCAGGGCGCTCTCGGCGCTCTCGTCCTCGCCGATCCGGCACCGCATTCGCACCATGTCGGCGAGCGCCCAGTATGTGACCCCCTCGCCGTAGGCCAGGCAGCGGCCACGGTGCCAGTAGATGATCTCGGCCAGGCCGTCGAAGTACTTGTAGAACTCCCACGCCAGCCGCGACTTTCCGATGCCGGCCACGCCGGTCACCGAGACGAGATGAGCGCTCTGTTCCTCCGCCGACGCGTGGAAGAGGTCCTTGATGAGGCGGAGCTCGCGGTCCCGGCCGACGAACGGCGCCTCGAGGCCCTCCGACTTCAGCGCGCCGCGCGCGCCCGAGACGACCCGCATCGCCCGCCACAGCGTGACGAGGCCGTCCTTGCCTTTGAGCTCGAAGCTCCCGGCCGGCTCGTAGACGATCGTCTGCTCGGTCGTCCGCCGGGTCGAGTCGCCGACGAAGACCGCGCCCGGCTCCGCCACGCTCTGGATCCGGGAGGCGGTGTTCACGAGGTCGCCGGCGACCATCCCCTCGCCCTGGGCGCCGACCGTCACGGCTGCCTCGCCGGTGAGGACGCCGGCCCGGGCACGCAGGCCCTCGGCGGCAACCTCCTCACCGAGCGACGAGACCGCCGCGACCAGGTCGAGCGCCGCACGGACGGCCCGCTCGGCGTCGTCCTCGGTCGCCGTCGGCGTGCCCCAGACCGCCATCACCGCGTCGCCGATGAACTTCTCGACCGTGCCGCCGTAGAGGCCGATCAGCCGCCGGCAGGTGGCGAAGTAGCGGGAGAGGAGCTCGCGCACCTCCTCCGCGTCGCGGTGCTCCGAGAGCGTGGTGAAGCCGACCAGGTCGGCGAAGAGGACGGTCACGAGCCGGCGTTCGGCCACCTCGCCGCCCTGCGCAATTGAACCGGCGGCGTCCGGCGCGGCGACCGCGACCGCTGCCAGCGCCGCCCCGCACTCGGCGCAGAAGCGCTGGCCGGGCCGGTGCGCCGTCCCGCACGCCGGGCAGTGCGCTTCGAGCGCCGTCCCGCACTCCGTGCAGAACTTGGCCGTATCGGCGTTCGGGGCGGCGCAGCTCGGGCAGTTCATCGGCTGGAAGAGGGTACCGCCCGGCAGGTCCTGCCATCAAGACCGGCGGGGCGCGGGGGGTCAGAGCCGCGCCGAACGCGTTACGCCAGGGTCACGACCGCCGATGCGGGGTCTGACGCCAGCGTTGGGGCGGGGGCCGCAAGCCGGTAGACTCCAGGGTCGCACGTCACGCGCTGGTGGCGGAATTGGTAGACGCGCAAGGTTGAGGGCCTTGTGGCCCGTATGGGCCGTGGAGGTTCAAGTCCTCTCCAGCGCACCTACGAAACCCGCTCGGTTGAGCGGGTTTCGTCGTTTCCGCCCGGAAAGGCGGCGCGCTGGATCGGATGCCGATGTAGCAGATTCTGTAGCAGCGACCTCGCCGCGGAGCTGCAGGTGGCCGGCGGGGTACCAAACGGGGGAAGGAGTGCGCTCCGGGCTGGGGACGCCTCCGGCTGCGGCCGATACTCGCCGCATGACCGCTCGTCCCACCGATCATCGCGACTTTCGGCTGTGCGCCGAGGAGGCGCTCTTGACCGCCGCGCAGCTGGCGAAGCGGTTCTCCGTCAGCCAAGCCTGGGTGTACCAGGCCGTCGCCGACGACCGCCTGCCCTACCGACGGTTGGGCCGCGCCGACGGGCCGGTGCGGTTCGTCTCCTCGGAGATCGACACCTGGCTCGAAGAGCAGCGCCGGGGCTGGATGCCCGCCCGCCGCCGATAACGGTCGGCGCCGATCGTTCCCCTCCGAGCTGAAAGGAATCCGCCATGCGCG
>DATIDU010000338.1:0-12475 GCA_035456145.1 Gaiellales bacterium
CCCGGTGAGGTGACTGGACAAACCTCCTTCGCGTCGCTATATTTCGCATAGCAAGTTTCGTACGCGAAAGGGTCTTACGCGAATCATGTCTGCGCGAACCATGTCGAAGCGGGAGCTGGCGGCCGAGATCGGCCGCCTTTGGGGCGAGCTGGCCGTCCAGTCCAAGCGGTCGATCCGGCCGCTCCTCGAGGCCGAGGGCGTCACGGTGCCGCAGGCCATCCTGCTCCAGACGCTGGGGCGCGCCGGCGGGCGCCAGTCGGCGCGCGAGCTGGGCCGAGACTGCCACATGCTGGCCTCGACGGTGACCGGCGTGATCGACCGGCTCGAGGCCGCGGGGATGGTCCACCGCGAGCGCGATTCGCGTGACCGCCGGATCGTGTGGGTTGTCCTGACCGGTGAGGGCGAGGAGCTCGTGGGCCGGATGCCCTCGTTCTTCGAGCACCTCGGGAAGGCGTTCACGGTGCTCCCGGCACGGGAGCTCGAGCAGATGCGGGAGTCGCTCCTCCGGGTGCTGGCTGCCGGAGAGGACGAAGGGAACCATTGATGCCGATCTTGACCGAGGCCAACCGCAAGTGGTGGACGCTGGGGGCGATGTGCTTCGCACTCTTCATGGTGATGCTCGACAACACCGTCGTGAACATCGCGCTGCCGGCGATCAGGTCCGACTTCGGCGCCTCCATCTCCGGCCTCTCCTGGGCGGTCAACGCCTACACGCTGAGCTTCGCAGTGCTGCTCGTGACCGGCGGGCGGCTGGGTGACGTCTTCGGCCGCAAGCGCATGTTCCTCGCCGGCCTCGTCGCCTTCACGCTGGCGTCGATCGGCGCGGGCCTCTCGCAGTCGATCGGGCAGCTCGTCTTCTGGCGGGCCGCGCAGGGCGCCGGAGCGGCGTTCCTCATGCCGGGCTCGCTCTCGATCCTGACGGACGCCTTCCACGGCCGCGAGCGCGGCCGCGCCCTCGGCCTGTGGGCCGGCATCTCCGGCCTGGCGCTGGGGATGGGGCCGGTGCTCGGCGGCCTGCTCGTGGAGAAGGCCGGCTGGGAGTGGATCTTCTTTCTCAACGTGCCGGTGGCGCTCATCGCCGTGCCGGTGACGCTGTATGCGGTGCGAGAGTCGCGCGACCCGTCCGCGGTGCGCCGGATCGACTGGGCCGGGATCGGCACGCTGTCGGTCGGGATGGGGCTCGTCGTGCTGGCGCTCGTCCAGGCGAACGACTACGGGTGGACGTCGTCGCGGACGCTCGTCGAGCTGGCCGTCGGTGCCGTGGGACTCGTGGCGTTCGGGTGGCTCCAGATCGCGGGCTCCGACCCGATGGTCGACCTCGGGTTCTTCCGGAACCGGACGTTCTCGGCCGGCAACGTCGTGGCGTTCCTCGTGACCTACTCGATGTTCGCCACGTTCTTCTTCATCACGCTCTACATGCAGGAGATCCTGCGCCTGTCGCCGCTTGAGACCGGCGTCCGCTTCCTGCCGATGACGGTCCTGATCATCCTGACGGCGCCCGTCGCCGGCCGCCTGTCCGACCGGTTCGGGAGCCGCTGGCTGCTTGCGGGCGGCATGGCGCTCGTGGCGCTCTCGCTCGGCCTCGAGTCGCGGATCACCGACGCGAGCGGGTACCTGACCCTCCTCCCCGCCTTCCTCGTGGGCGGAGTCGGCATGGGCATGACGATGTCGCCGATGACGGCGGCGGTCATGGCCTCGGTCGACCGGACGAAGGCGGGCGCGGCCTCCGGCGTCCTCTCGATGATGCGGATGATCGGCGGCGTCTTCGGCGTCGCCACGCTGACCGCTCTCTTCCAGCATCTCGCGGCCGGACGGGCCGCGGACGGCCACGGCCCCTCCGACGTCTTCATCTACTCGCTCTCGCACAGCCTGCTGTTCTCAGCGGCGATCGCGATCGTGGGGTCGATCGTGGCGGCGGCGTTCATCCGCACCCACCACGCCGAGGAGGACGAGCCGGCGCCGGCGCCGCAGGCCGAGCCGGCGCTCGACGTCGTCTAGACCTTGCGGTCGACCGGGACCTTCGCCGTCACCATCGCCCCCCAACGGTCCTCGATCCGGCGGACCTTCCAGATCGCGACCGATCCGCCCCACATGACGAGGAAGAGCGCAACGATGCCGTAGCCGAGCGTCTCGAAGTCGAGTCCGTTCAGGGCGTCCCACACGCCGCCGGTGAGGGCGAGCTTCATCGAGACGATCTGGAGCAGCTCGACGGTTCCGATCGCCAGGGCGACGACGACCGAGAGCATCGTGACGGTGATGTTGTAGTAGACCTTTCGGATCGGGTTCGAGAACGCCCATCCGTAGGCCTGGCTCATGAACGCGCCGTCCAGCGTGTCCATGAGGCTCATGCCGGCGGCGAACAGGACCGGAAGCGCCAGGATGGCGAGGATCGGCACGGCGTGCGTGGCAACGCCGGCGGCGAGCGCGAGCAGCCCCACCTCGGTGGCGGTGTCGAAGCCCAGGCCGAAGAGGACGCCGAGCGGGTACATCTTCCAGCTCTTGTCGATCAGGCGGAAGAAGCGGCCGAAGAAGCGGCCCATGAGGCCGCGCTCGTGGAGGCGCCGCTCGAGCCGCTCGCCGTCGTAGCTTCCGGCCTTCATCTCTCGGAAGATCCGCAGGATGTCGACGAGCACGACCAGGTTCAGGATGCCGATGATCCACAGGAAGGTGGCCGAGACGGAGGCGCCGATGTAGCTGCCGTACTCGTGCACGGCGGGCACGCCCGAGTTCACGGTCCGGGCGCCGAGGGCGAGCGCCATCGCGAGCGTGAAGACGACGGTCGAATGCCCCAGCGAGAAGAAGAAGCCGACGCCCACCGGGCGCTTTCCCTCCGAGAGCAGCTTGCGGGTCGTGTTGTCGATCGCCGCGATGTGGTCGGCATCGAACGCATGCCGCAGGCCGAACAGGTACGCCGTCAGCCCGAGTCCGACGAGCGGGCGATAGTGGCCCGAGTAGTAGAGGAAGAGCCCCCACCCCACGACGTGGAGCGCCAGCACCGCGGCGCCGAAGCCTGACAGTCGCAGCCATTCGTCGCGCGAGACCCCGCGCGTCCACCTCGCCAGCATCGTGTACCTCCGGGAACGGGACGTGAGCTGCGACCTATTCGGCGCAGCCCGCGAACCGGTTCGGAGCGTATCGAGGCTCCGATGCAGCGCGTCCGGGTTGCCGCCCTGCCGTCGCGGCGATGTAGTGTCGGCTGTTGCTTTCATCTTTTGGCAGTGAGAAGATCGCGCCGGCTTCCGACGTCTTGTGCTTGGTGCGCCCTGTCCGGAGGGGCGCAATCTTGAAAGGGGGACGGATGGAGGAGACACCCCGTACGGTCCGACTGGCGGAGGGTGCGCCGTTCGACGTCTCGACTCGAGGCGTGACGGCAGCGCTTCTGCGGGCGGACATCGAGGCGGCCCGCTCCGGGGCCGGCCCGGCCGAGCTCGTGCTCGACGTGCGACGCGGTCAGGGCCCCGATGTGGAGGCGCACTCGATCGCAGTCGAGTGGAGCCCGGCAGACCTGGAGCGGCTGCTGGACGAGGGCGACGCCGAGGAGGTGACGATCGCGTTCGACCGGGACGAGATGGCCGCGGCGATGGATGCCGAGGCCGATGTCGAGGCTCACGGTCTGCGCGAAAAGGCGATCGTCCTCACCGTCGTGGCTGTCACGGGTATGTCGACGGCGGGCGTCGCTCAGGCGCGTCCGGCCGCCGAATCACTCGGGACGGCCGCAGCAGTGGCAACGGCGCCTGCCCCTGAGCAGGCTCCGGCCGCCACCACCGGCGGTGCCGACACGGCCGGCGCGGTCGATCAGGCTTCGCCGGCAACCACCATCGGCGGGGCCGCGACTAAGGCTCCCGAGGTCATCAGGGCAGCCGCAGCGGCACCGGCTACGATCACGGGCGGCGCCACCGCCGCCCAGGCACCGGCGCCGTCGGTGTCACCCGCCACCACGATGGGCGGAGCGGGTGCTCCACCCGTCACGACCCACACGGGCGGGCAGATCAGCTCGACCGGCAGCGGATCGTCGCTGTCGACGACAGAGGAGGCGGCCCTGGCCGGTGCGGCCGGCCTCATGATCGCCGCCGCCGGGTTCGCCGCCGCCGGCAAGCGACGGCGACCGATCCGACCCGCATAACCGCGACCCGTGGGCGGAGCCAGAACCAAGGCTCCGCCCACAAGCTTCGTGACAGCTACGTAGCCGCCGCCCCGCCACCGCACCCCACGCCCCACAAGGGGCGCGGCCCCGCCCGACCCGGCGGGTGGGTCGGACGGAGCCTGGGAGTGACCTGGCTCAGCCGTTGATGCGGCTCGTGCCCTTGGCCAGGTCGGCGGTGATGGCGTCGAAGACGCCCACCAGCTGGGTCGGCTGCGGCTGGTAGAAGTAGTTGCCGGGGGTGGCGATCTGCTGCATCGCGTCGTTCGCCTTGATGAAGGGCACCTCCGGCGTGTTCTGGTTGCCGGCAATCGTGCCGCCGACGTTGGCACCGGGGGCCGCGTAGCAGGCCAGGTTCCCTGACACGTCGAGGTCGTAGGCGATCGAGTAGATCAGCGTCTTGGCCGCCTTCGCCGCCGTGGCGATCTGGACCGACCTCCCGCACGGGTTCGTGCGGTACGGCGAGGTCGCCGGCAGATAGCCCGGGCCCATGTTGGCGGCGCCGTCCGAGAGGAAGATGATCACCTTCTGGACGCCCGGCCGGCCGTTCGTCGCGAGCTCGGTCTGGGCCGCGTCGAGCGCGTTGGCGTAGGCCGTCTGACCGCCCGCCTGGACGCAGTTCAGCGTCGAGATGAGATCCGACGAGCTGTTGAGATTGCCCGGCGAATTGGCGTAGTCGTGGGAGAGCGGCACGACCAGGTAGGCCGCATTCGTGAGGTTGTAGTTCGCCGTCGGAGCTCCCGAGCACCTCGCCCCCACGCTCGCCGCAGGCGGCAGCACCACCAGGCCGACGTTGTCGATCGCCGGATCGAGGTCGTCCAGGAAGGACGTCACGCCCTGTTTCGCGTTTGTGAGCTTCTGGCCCGTCATCGAGCCGGTGCGGTCGAGCACCATCACGATGTCGAGCGGAAGCGCGCCGCAGGGCGAGCACGCCTGCGAGTGCACGGTGACGGTGACGTGGTCGACGCCGATCAGATGCATGAAGTACGTCGGCACGCTCGCCGTCTCGGTGACCTGCACGGTGTTCGCCGGGTTGCAGAACTTCGGGCCCGTGACGCAATTGGCCGTCGCCTGGAGCGACACCGGCCCGGAGCCCGGGATCGGGTTCTTGCCGCCCGGCTGGGAGCCGAACGAGTTCGCCGCGGCGATCGCGGCGCCCGGGCTGGGCAGGTTGCCCGCACCCGCCGCCGAGGCCGCGTCGGCGGACGCCTGGAGGGCCTGCTTCACCCGGTAGGCGTTGCCGATGTCGATCGTGAGCCCCGCCGCAAGCAGGAGGCTCATCATGAAGACCACCACAAGCGGGAGGGTCTGACCGGCAGCCCGCCCGCTCCGCTCTGTCCATCTGATCCCGCTCATCTCCGTCTCCTCTGCGCCTCGACCGCGGGCATGCCGCGGCATACCCTGCGGACGACTGTCCAGTGACCGATTCCCGCCGATCGAGCCCCGGGGCCGCCGGAATGGCGGACGGCTCGTTCGATCTGGCTCCAAGGTACGCGCAGAGGGGGAGGGGACTATCCCCCCGAAGGGTGATTTTCCAGATCCTGACAACGTGACGCCCTGCGCCCCGCACCTGCCACGCAGCGGAGTACCCTGATAGCGATGCGCCGCGCCGTCGCACTCGCCGTCCTGCTCGCAGCCCTCGCCGCCGCCTCGGCCTGCGGCTCGCAGAGCGCGAGCCCGTCCCCCGCCGCATCGCAGCCGGCCGCCGCCGCCTGCCCGGCCGGGTGGGCCGCGGGCTGGCAGCGGCTCGCAGCGCGGGTCGGCGCCCCCGTCTACTGCCCGCGCTGGGTGCCCTCGCCGCTCACGCCGAAGCTGGGCGAGGCGTATGCGGGCCAGGGCGGCACGGCCGTCACCGTGAACAAGGACGGCTCGTACCTCGTGAGCCTCATCTGGTCGGACGCCTCCGGCGAGGTGCACGTGAACCTCGGCGGGTATCTGCACCGCACATCGGTCCCGCGCTGCGACGACGTGGAGACGACCAACGGCTCGAGCGTCCGCACGAAGGTTCCCTGCTTCAGCGATCCGTCCGGGACGTTCCGGGCGGCCGGGATCACGGCGACCCTGTACACCGTGAACCGCGGCCCGGACCAGTGGCACCTGCTCTACGCGTGGAAGTACCACGGGTCGCTCTACACCGTCTCCCAGCACGTCGCCGCGCCGCTGACGTACCCGCAGGTCGCGGGCGATCTGAAGCGCATGCTGCGCGAGCTCGTAGTGCTCGACCCGGCCGGCTGACATGCCCCTGACCCGAAGGCAGGTCATCGCCGGCACGGCGGCAGCGGCCCTCGCCGGAGGTGGGCTCTACGAGCTCGTGGACCGCCTGACCGGAGGCTCCGGCCGTGCCCCGGCGGCGACCGCCGCCCGCCGCGAGCAGCACCTCCTGGACGGCCTTCGGATCGTGAGCTCGAACGACGTCGAGGTCATCGTCCCGCCCCTGCACATGCAGGTCGTGACGCTCGAGCTGACCGCCGGCGAGACGCGCACCGAGCTCCGGGCGGCCCGAGCCGCGCTCGAGAGTGCAATCGCGTCGGTCGAGGGCCGCTACGCCCCCACGCCGGCCGGCGTCGGCGTCACGATCGCCTGGGGGCTTCCGTACTTCGACCGCGTCGTCCCGGAGCTCGCCGCAACCCACCTGCCGGTCGACCGGCGCGCCTCGAAGGCTGCCGGCCACGACGTGCGCGCGCTCACCGCAGCGGTGCGGTTCCCCAGCGATCCGCACGACACGATCCTCGAGGCGAACGACGCTGCTCTGCTCCTTCGCAGCGACAGCCTCAGCCGGATCGCCGAGGTCTCGCGGGCGCTCGTGACCGATCTCGACCTCTGGCGCCCGACGAGCATCCGCCGCGGGTTCGCGGGCGGAGGGTTCGACGGCGGCGCCGGGCTGCCGCGGCAGATGGCGATCGCGGCGGGCGTCCCGGGCGCGCAGCTCATCCCCGAGGGGGCCGAGCTCTTCCTCGGGTTCACCTCGACCCAGAAGGCCGGCCTCGGCCCGGGCCTGATCGCGAACCTGGAGACGCTCGGCTACTCGGACGGCGGGCCGGCGGGCTACTTCACCGGCGGCACGACGATGCACCTCTCACACATCTTCGAGGACCTCGAGGCGTGGTATCTGGGCCTCGACTTCAACCAGCGGGTCGCCACGCTGTTCCGCCCCGATCAGAAGACGCCGCCGGGCACGCAGACCGTCGCGCAGGGCCCCGACGACGTCGCCACCGTCGCCGGGAACCGGCACGACTACCGCCGCTTCCGCGCCATCGGCCACAGCAGCTCGATCCAGACGGCGTCGCGGCTGCCACAGGACGTGCGTGGCAGCGACGGGACGCTCTACCGGGCCGGCACCGCCGTACCCCAGCGGGCCGACGCGAACACGCTCGACAACCCGTTCTTCTGGAGCTCGGAGCCCGACGTGGACCGGATGGCACAGGGCGCGGCCGCGGGCGTGCACTTCGTCGTCTTCCACCCGACGAGCGACGACTTCGCCCGGACGCGCCGGGCGATGGACGGCGTCTTCGCCGACGGCACCCGCATCCCGCTCGATCGCGGCGACCCCGGCCAGGGCATCAACTCGGTGCTCACGACGACGCACCGGCAGAACTTCCTCGTCCCGCCGCGGCCGCACCGCGCGCTCCCACTCGTCGATCTGATCCGGTAGGCGAGCTACACGGCCGCCCGCGACTCCACCGAGGCCAGGAACTCCTCGACCGTGCTCGCGTATGCCTCCGGCTCCTCGAGGTGGGCGACGTGCGCGCTCTCCTCGAACACCACCATGCGCGCGTCCGGGATCCCCCCGGCGATCGTCTCCGAGCAGGCGGGAGTGATCTCGTCGTAGCGCCCGCACGTGACGAGCGTCGGGACGTCGATTCGGGGCAGGTCGGGGGTCCGGTCCCACGTGCGCAGCCGGCCGATCACGTCGAACTCGGTCGGCCCATTCATCGTCGCATAGACCTGGTTTCCCTCCATCTGCTGCGAGCTCCGGACGAGCGCCTCGGGCCACGGGTCCATGCGGCACAGATGGCGGCGGTAGAACTCCTGCTCGGCCGCGCGATAGTCGGCATGGTCGTACTCGCCGCGCGCACCGAGGTCGATGAGCGCCGTCCGGTGCGGCTCGGGCAGGGCCTCGATGAGCCTTCGCGCGCCCGCCACGAACTGCGCGATACTCGCCGACGTGCTCGCCAGGACGAGGCCCACGATCCCGGCGGGGCCCCGGGCCATGTAGTCGATGGCAAGCCATCCGCCCCACGACTGCCCGAGCAGGTGGCAGCGGTCGAGGCCAAGCGCCTCCCGCATCTGGTCGACCTCGGTCACCGACCGGTCGACGGTCCAAAGCGACGTGTCGTCGGGCTTGTCGGACCGGCCGCATCCGAGCTGGTCGTAGACGATCGCGGGCCGGTGCTCGGAGAGCCGCTCAGCAAGCGGCAGCATGTAGTCGTGTGCCGCTCCCGGACCGCCGTGGAGCAGCAGGATCGGCAGCGCCTCGCCGCCCCCCAGCCGCCGGTACCACACGCGGCCGCCCTCGACCTCGACGTATCCCTCGTCAGCCATCGCTCCCCTCCGGTCGGTGTTCCGGCGGAGATCATGCCAGGGATCCCTCGGCCGGGTGAGCCTGCGCTGCATGGCCCGGATGGGTGGTTAGCGCCTCGCCGGGTTTGACGATGGTGAACGTGCAGGTCTGTATCTGCTCGTCTTTTCAATTGAGGTGGCAATGACCCCGTACGCTCCAACCCGGCGTGCGCGCTCTCCGCGCGCCGCGCGCGTCGCGTCACTCGTCCTCGCAGCCGCAGCCGTCCTGACGACCGCAGTCGCACCGGCGGGCGCGGCCACGTCCACGATCACCCCGAACGTTCCTCTCGTCGTCGCCGTGACCTCGGCGGGCGGCACCTCGCGCGCGACCTTCACCGGCACCGCCGGGCAGCGCGTCGCCGTGCGCGCCACCAACACGTCGATCCTCTCGGGGAAGATCAGGCTGCAGGACTCGTCCGGCAACGTGCTCCGGAGCTCGGGTCTGAACACCGGCGGCGCGTGGCTCGACATGGTCACGCTGCCTGCGAACGACACCTACTCGATCATCGTCGACGCGGGCAGCAGCTACACCGGCTCGACGACCGTGACGCTCTACGACGTGCCGGCCGACCCGACCACGACGCTGACCTCGGGAAGCCAGAAGACCCTCGTCACGACGACCCCCGGCCAGAACGCCTCGTTCACGTTCGACGGCACCGCGGGCTGGAACCTCAGCCTGCGGCTGAGCGCGTCGACACCGGTTCTGAACATCATCGTGAAGAACCCGGACGGCACCACGCTCATGCCGGCGCTCGGCGTCGTCGGCAGCAAGTGGATCGAGCCGCTCGACCTGCCGCAGACCGGCACCTACACGATCAGGATCGACCCGCAGTCGTTCGCCAAGGGCAGCCAGACGCTCACCGCCTGGACGTTCCACGGTGACCAGACCGCCAACACTCCGGCCGACGGCTCGACGCACACGTTCAACCTGACGACGCCCGGCCAGAACGCCTCGACATACGTGTCGGCAACGAACGGCGACCGGCTCTCGTTCACGTTCACCGGGGTCACCGGGGCGCCGGGCAAGATGTGGATCAAGAACCCCGACGGCACCGTGCTCGTGCCGACGCAGACCCTCTCGGGGAACGGCGCCATGGTCGAGCCGATCGTGGTCGACCAGACCGGCGACTACCACATCTTCGTGAACCCGGCGACCGACAACACCGGCACGGTGACGGTGCGCGCGTACACGGTGCCGGACGACCAGGTGGTCGACGTCGCAGCGGACGGAGCGCCCCACCCGATGGTGTTCGCGGTCCCGGGCCAGAACGGCCGGTTCCGGTTCGCCGGCTCGGCCGGCCAGTCCCTCAGCGTGAACCTGGCCTCGTCGGTTGCCGACACCGACTTCCAGATCCTGAAGCCGAACGGGAGCGTCCTGACGTCGGGCTCGTTCGACGCCTCCGGCGACTTCATCGAGCCGATGCCGCTCCCGGCGGACGGCACGTACAAGATCGTGCTCGACCCGCAGAGCTACTTCCTCGGTACCGTCACCGCGACGATCTACGTCGTCCCAGCGGATGCCAGCGCGGCCGGCGCGATCGGCTCGACCACGGTGAACACGGTCACGACGCCCGGCCAGAACGCGGAGATGACGTTCGCAGGCACGACCGGGCAGCGCGTCAGCCTGACCGCGTCCGTCGTCTCGATCCCCAACAGCTTCGTGTGGATCGAGCGGCCGAACGGCGCGTCCCTTGCGTCGTTCTCGACGGGCACGAGTGGGCACTACATGAGCCCGGTCACGCTCCCGCAGACGGGGACGTACATCGTGCACATCGACCCGCAGGGCAACGGTACCGGGCACATGTCGCTCGATCCCGAGGTCGTGCCGGGCGATCCGACGTACGCGATCGCGGCGAACGGCGTCCTCGTCAGCGGCACGAACCTCGGTGCCGGACAGAACGCTCTCTTCACCTTCATCGGCTCGGCGAACCAGAAGATCAGCCTCGTCGTCTCGAACTCGACGATGGGATCGGCCAACGTCTCGATCCTGAAGCCGGACGGCACGACGCTCGTGTCCAGCTTCTCGATCGCATCCGGCGGCGGCTACGTCGACACGACGACGCTGCCGGTGAGCGGGACGTACACCATCAAGGCCGACCCATCGGGAACCACCGTCGGCTCAGTGGACATGCGGCTGTACACGGTCCTCGGGGCGGCCACCGGGACGATGGCGACGGACGGGTCGACCGCGAGCATCTCCACGACGGCCCCGGGCCAGAACGCGAAGCTCACGTTCACCGGGAACGCCGGCTGGAACGCCGTGCTGAAGATGGCGGCCGGGTCCGCCTGCACCGCGACGGTGTCGATGACCGCGCCGAACGGCTCGACGAAGCTCGCGGCGACGACGCTCTCGCCCAACGGGCAGGCGTCGGTGTCGCTCTCGGCCAACGGCACCTACACGGTCACGATCGACCCGCAGGGCAGCTGCTTCGGCACGCATCAGTTCACCCTGACGCACTGATCGACATCCGATTGCGATGATGCGGCGGTGGCCACAGCCACCGCCGCATCCTTCGCAGACCTCCGCCCCACGCTGACCGGGCGGACGGTGCGGATCGAGCCGCTGGCGGCCCGCCACGAGGCCGGGCTGCGGGCGGCGGCGGCCGACCCACGGGTGTGGCGCTGGATGCCGTACGACCCGACGGGCTCGGACGGGTCGTTTCATGCGTGGATGGTCGAGGCGCTCGAGCGCGCGGAGGCCGGGCTCGACGCACCGTTTTGCATCCTTCGGACCGGGGGCGGCGAGCCGCTTGGGAGCTCCCGATACCTCGCCCTTCGCCCGGAGCACCGCGGCCTGGAGATCGGCTGGACGTGGCTCTCGCCGGCCGCGTGGGGGACGGCGGCGAACGCCGAGGCGAAGCTCCTTCTCATGGAGCACGCGTTCGAGCGGCTCGGCTGCATGCGGGTCGAGTTCAAGACGGACGCCCTGAACGAGCGCTCCCGGGCCGCACTCGAGGCGATCGGCGCCCGGTTCGAGGGCATCCACCGGCGGCACATGCTGGTGCGGGCGGGCGAGCTGCGCGACTCGGCCTGGTACAGCGTGATCGACGACGACTGGCCCGCGACGAAGGCGGCGCTCGCCGAGCGCGTGGCCCGGAAGGAGGCGGAAATGAGCGAGCGGCTGCACCATTCCAGCGGCACCGAGTGGGAGGCCCGGATCGGATACGCCCGCGCGATCCGCGTCGGCGACTCGATCCACGTCTCGGGCACCCTCGGGGTCGGCCCGGACGGCCGGCCGCCGGACGGCGCCTACGCGCAGGCGGTGGCGTCGTTGCAGCGGATCGGCGCCGCGCTGGAGGCGCTCGGCTCGTCGCTCGACGACGTCGTCCGCACCCGCATGTTCGTCGTCGATGTCGAGGCGAACCAGCTCGACGTGGGCCGCGCGCACAGCGAGTTCTTCGCCGACGTCCGGCCCGCGTCGACCATGCTCGGCGTGGCGGGCTTCGTCGGCCCCGAGTACCTGGTCGAGATCGAGGCCGACGCAATCGCCTCGTCCAGCGCGTGAAGAATCGGGGTCAGACCCAATTTTTCACGGGCCAGGCTCCGGTGGTTCTCCGCTAGACTCCTGCCCGCCTTTGGGCGCGCGCCGCATTCGTCTAGGGGCCTAGGACGCCGCCCTCTCACGGCGGTAACACCGGTTCGAATCCGGTATGCGGTACTCCCCGATGACCCGCACGGCCGTGCGGGTCTTCGGTCTTCCGCGCGCGCCGCGGCGGGCGTCGTAGGTCTCGCGCTCACTCCAAGCCGACGGTGACGTCGAAGCGTTTCTACCAG
>DATIDU010000339.1:0-7389 GCA_035456145.1 Gaiellales bacterium
CGGTGTCAGCCGGGCCAATCGAGACCACCGAGCTCCTGCGCGACCCGTATGTGCTCGTCACCCAGGCCGGCTCGCCGCTCGCCCGCCGGCGCACGCCGCCCGGCTTCGCGGACATCGCCCGGCTGCCGCTCGTCGGCTACCGGGCCTGCATCGGCGCGCGGCAGGTCGAGGCGCGGATGCGGGCCGCCGGCGTCGAGCCGGACTTCGCGTTCCGCTCGGACGACAACGCCACGATCCAGGAGATGGTCGCCGCGGGCATCGGAGTCGCGGTCATCCCGCGCCTCACCGTGAACGAGGGCGACTCCCGGATCGCGCTGATCGATCTCGAAGGGCGCATGCCGCCCCGGCTGATCGGCCTCGCCTGGCACCGCGACCGCTACCGCCCGCCCGCTGCCGAGGCGTTCGTCGAGGCGGCCCGCGACCTGTGCCGCGAGCTCGAGGTCGCCGCCGCTTAGCCTGAGCGCGCCGGCGGCTCGAGCGGCTCCGGCCGGCCCAGGCTGCCCAGCTCGACAACGTCGCGGCGGAAGAAGAGCCCCACCGTCCAGTCGCTCACAACGCGCATCCGCCGGCTCATGAGCGGCAGCTGGTAGAGGTGGTACGTGCGGGTGAGCCACCAGCCCGGGAACCCCCGGAACCGGAACGTCCCGAGTGCCTCGAAGACGCCCTTGTGCCGCCCCAGCGTCGCCGCCTGTCCGAGCATCCGGTAGTGGTACGTCCGGAGCGGCTGTCTGCGCGAGGCGGCGGCGATGTTGCGTGCCAGCGTCCGGGCCTGGCGGAGCGCATGCTGGCAGGTGGGCGGGTCGGTCTCGCCGCCGGCCGCGGCGTTGGGCACGGCCGCAGAGTCTCCGAGCGCCCAGACGCCGTCGCCGGCCCTCAGGTGCTCGTCGACGACGATCCGGCCGCGCTCGTCGAGGGGCAGGCCGAGCTGCGCGACGAGGGGGTTCGGGCGCACGCCGGCCGTCCAGACGAGCGTCGCCGTCGGGATCCGCTCGCCGTCCGAGAGCTCGACGGCCTCATCGTCCACGTCGCTCAGCACGGTCTTCAGGCGCAGGTCGAACCCGCGCTTCTCGAGCTGCTCCGCGGCGTACTCGCCCAGCCGTCCGCGCAGGTCGTTCAGGATGTGGTCGGCGGCGTCGGCCAGGACCCACCTGCGGGGCACGTTTCGGAGCGTGGGGTAGTGGCGACTCGCGTCCCTGACGAGGTCCTCGAGCTCCGCCATCGCCTCGACGCCCGCGTAGCCGCCGCCGACAAAGACGAACGTGAGCCGCCGGCGCCGCTCGGCGGGGTCGTCAACCGTCGAGGCCAGCTCCAGCTGCTGAAGGACGTGGTTTCGCAGGTGGATCGCCTCGGCGATCGTCTTGAAGCCGACGGCGTGCTCGACCAGTCCCGGCACGGGCGCGGTCCGCGAGATCGCCCCGAGCGCGACCACCAGGGTGTCGAAGCTCTCCTCGAACGCCTCCCCCTCGGCAGGCTGGACGGTGGCGGTGTGGGCGGCGAGGTCGACCGCCGTCACCCGTCCCAGGAGGAGTCGCGCCCGCGGGCACATCACGCGAACAGGCACGACCGCATGCCGCGGCTCGACCGTCCCCGATCCGGCCTCCGGCAGAAGCGGTGTGTAGAGCATGTAGTTGCGTGGGTCGACGAGCGTCACGTCGATCTCGGGCGCCCGTTTCCCGAGCAGCCGGGCGACGTAGCTGCCGGCGAATCCCGCTCCGATGATCAGCACCCGCATGTCCTCAGCATAGGCACGCTGCGCCGTGTGGCCCTCCGTGTACGCTTTCGGCGATGAGCGACAGGCCGTCCTCCGGGCAGCAGCTGTACGACTGGCCGACCTCGATCGCGGTCGCGGTCGGCGGGACGGCCGCGGCGGTCATCCTGATCGTCGTCTTCACCTACCTCGTCGACTGGGTCGGGTCGTTCTGGTCGCAGGTCATCTACTTCCTCGCGGTGGTTGCCGTCGTCGTCGGGCTGGCACTGCGAAGCCGGCGCAAGGATGAGGCCGACCCGGGCCGGCTCAGGGTCGCGTCGTCCCCCGTGACGCCGATGGGCCTTCCCGGCCCGTTCGTGATGACCCAGGCATTCGGTGTGCTTGGGATCGCGATGATCGCCGTCGGCGCCGTCATCCAGGGCGACCGCGGCATCCTGTGGGGCTTCGCCGGGTTCGTGCTCGTGCTGGTGGGCGGCGTCGGGCTCGTGATGTGGCTGCTCGCGATGGCCGCCCGCCGCCGGGCCGGCACGAGCGGGTGATCCGGGCCGCCGGCGCGGTTCTGCACCGCGACGGCCTGGTCGCCGTCGTGCATCGCCCGCAGTACGACGACTGGACGCTGCCGAAGGGGAAGCTCGACCCCGGCGAGGATGAGCGTGAGGCGGCGGTCCGCGAGGTCGAGGAGGAAACCGGCCACGTCGGGACCGTCGAGGGCGACCTCGGGACAATCGGCTACGACGTCGCGGCGGGGCGGAAGACGGTCCGCTTCTTCCTCATGGCGGCCGATACGGGCGGCCGGGCGCTCGCGCAGGACGTGGACGAGGTGCGCTGGATCGGACTCGACGAGGCCGTGGCGCTTGTCACCTACGACCGAGACCGCGAAGTGCTCGAGCGCGCCCGCGGGCTGCTGTTCGCAAGATAGACAACATCGCACTTTGCGAAAAGTGGTGAAAGCGTCCGCTGTCGAACCCCGCAAAGTGCGCGAATTTTCCGCTTGCACACCATCCCCGGGCCCTCTAGCTTTCCCTCTGCGCCGCCAAGGGCAGCCGAGTAGGTCGAAGCCGGGCGGATGAGCTGTAGAGGCGACTCGAAAGCTCGTTCGGTCGGGGGACGAAAGGCAAGCCGTGGCGGCGAATCTTTGGTCCGGGTCGGGCGGCCCCGCGACCCCTACAATCCCCGCCGATGCCGAGGGTGCTGCTCGCCGAGGACGACGGAGTGATCGCACGGGCCATGATGGCCCACCTGCGCCGCGCCGGCATGGATGTCGAATGGGCCGAGGACGGCGACCGGGCCCTCAAGAAGATCCGGTTCGAGCGACCCGACGTCGCGGTGATCGACCTGATGCTCCCGGGTGAGGACGGCTGGCGGATCACGCGGACGCTCCGAGAGGAGGGGATCACGATCCCGGTGATCATGATCTCGGCGCGCGGCTCCGAGCACGACAAGGTGCACGGGCTCAAGATCGGGGCCGACGACTACCTCGCGAAGCCGTTCGGGATGCAGGAGCTGGTCGCCCGGGTCGAGGCCGCGCTGCGACGGTCGGGCATCGCGCCCGTCCAGGCGGACACGGCCCGGATCGAGGCGCCGGGGCTCGTCATCGACCCCGATCGCCACCAGGCGCTGCTCGACGGCTCAGACGCCGGCCTGACGCCGATGGAGTTCCGCCTGCTCTACGTGCTCGCGGCGGCCGAAGGGAAGGCTCTCACGCGCGACCGGATCCAGCAGCGGGTGTGGGGGACGCCGTACCGGCATCGGGACCGCACGGTCGACGTCTGCGTCCGCAAGCTGCGCGAGAAGATCGACCGTAGGTCGCCCACGCACACCTACATCCACACCCACCAGGGCGTGGGCTACAGGTTCGAGCCGATCACGAAGGAGGCATGACGATGCGCTACGGAGTGCTCGGAACGGGGACGGTCGGCCGCGTGCTGGCGGGCCGGCTGGTCGAGGTCGGCCACGAGGTGCGGATGGGCTCGCGGACGGCCGACAACGAGGCGGCCGCCGCCTGGGCGGCCGAGGCCGGCCCGCACGCCTCATACGGGACGTTTGCCGACGCGGCCGAATTCGGTCAGACGGTGATGAACTGCACAGGCGGATCAGTCTCGCTCGACGCACTCGCCGCCGCGGGGGCCGAGAACCTCGCGGGGAAGGTCCTGATCGATGTCTCGAACCCGCTGACATTCGAGACCGGCCGGCTCACGCTCACCGTCTCCAACACCGACAGCGTGGGCGAGCAGATCCAGCGTACCTTCCCGGAGGCCCGGGTCGTGAAGACGCTGAACACGATGGCGAACGAGGTGATGATCCAGCCGGAGAAGCTCCCCGGCCGCCACTGCGTCTTCATGTGCGGCGACGACGGCGAGGCGAAACAGCTCGTCGCCGGGCTGCTCGAGAGCTTCGGGTGGCCGCGGGAGTCAATCGTCGACCTCGGCGGGATCGACGCCGCTCGCGGCATGGAGATGTACCTCGTGTTCTGGATCGAGCTGATGCAGGCGCGGGGCGACCGCTTCTTCAACATCAACGTCGTCGCCGCGAGCTAGGCGTCGCGCACGGCGGCCGGTGCGGGCAGCACCACGCGCATGTTCGTGCCGGTGCTGGGGTTCGAGTCGGCCGTCGCGCGGCCGCCGTACTCCTCGGCGATGTGCTTCACGATGGCAAGGCCGAGGCCGGTGCCCGGGCCGGAGCGGGCGTCCTCGACCCGGTAGAAGCGCTCGAAGACCCGGCTCAGGTGGTCCGGTGGGATCCGTCCGCCCGTGTCGTGAACCACGATCTCGACCGCTCCCGAGAGGCCGCGTGCACGCACGACGATCGACTCGCCCGTTCCGGCATGGTGGATGGCGTTCTCGACCAGGTTGTCGAGGACGGCGTCCACGAGCCGCGGTGCAACGGCGGCCAGGAGGCCGCGGGTCACGGCCGTGCCAAGGCTCATCGAGGCGGCGCGCGCGGCCGCCGTATGGCGGGCCACGCAGGCCTCCACCGCGGCGGTGACGTCGGTCTGCTCGTCCTTGTCCGGGAGCTCGTGGCTCTCGAGCCGCACGAGGAGGATCATGTCCTCGATGAGCTGGCGCATCGCGTCGACCTCGGCCCGGGCCTGCGCGATCATCTCCGAGCGCTCCGCCTCGTCGAGCGGGAGTGCCAGCGTCTCGACGAGCGCCAGGATGCGCTGGAGCGGCGTTCGCAGCTCGTGGGAGACTCCGGCCGAGAAGAGCCTGCGGGCGTCGCGGTAGTCGGCCTCGGAGGACTGGTCGGAGAGCACGACTGCCGCTCCCGCATCCGGGCCGCTTCCGAACCCGCGGATCCGGGCCCGGAAGCGGCGCCGCTCGGGTGAATAGACCGTGAGCTCGACATCGCGCACCGGCTCGCCCGCAGCGCCTCGCACCGCGGCGTCCGACAGCTCTGGCTGCGTCGCGGGCCCGGCCAGCTCCGGGCCCGCCTCGCGGGCCGCGGGATTCGCGCGCACGACCTGGCCGTCGGTGTCGAACAGGAGCACCGGGCTGGAGGCGGCCGCCATCACGGCGTCGCGCGAGGCCAGCGCGGCCGAGAGCTCGGACCGCGGCACCATCTCGCGGAGCTCACGCTCCAAAGCCTCGCGCTCGCGGGCGGCGCTGCGGCCGCGGAGCACCATCACGGCGACGGTCGCCGCAAGAGCGATCGCCAGCACTGCCGCCAGAGGCTCCATCGCGGCGAGCGTACCAGCGGGACGCGATTTGTATGCTGCCGACCATGCGCGTGCTCCTCCCCGACGGCAGCGAGCTCACCCTCGACCAGGGAGCGTCCGGGCGCGACGCGGCGGCCGCGATTGGCCCGCGTCTCGCCGACGCTGCCGTGGCCGTCCAGGTGAACGGTGAGGTGCGCGATCTGCGCCTGCCGGTCCACGACGGCGAGACGATCCGGATCCTGACCGACCGCGACGAGGCGGCCCTCGCGGTGCTTCGCCACTCGACGGCCCACGTGATGGCCCAGGCGGTCCTGCACCTGTGGCCCGAGGCGAAGATCGCGATCGGGCCGGCGATCGACGACGGCTTCTACTACGACTTCGAGTTCCCCGAGCCGATCTCGACCGACGACCTCGGCCGGATCGAGGAGGAGATGCGCCGGATCCTGAAGTCGGACGTCCCGTTCGTGCGCGAGGACGGGGTCGACCGGGGCGAGCTGATCGACCGCTTCCGCGCGGAGGGCCAGCCGTACAAGCTCGAGCTGGCGGAGGGGTTGGAGGACGGCACGGTCAGCCTCTACCGAAACGACGACTTCGAGGACCTCTGCCGGGGGCCGCACCTCCAGACCACAAAGCCCATCAAGGCCTTCAAGCTGCTCTCGACGGCGGGGGCGTACTGGCGTGGTGATTCCAACCGGCCGATGCTGACCCGCATCTACGGCACGGCGTTCTTCCGCCAGGCCGACCTCGACGCGCATCTCGCGCGGATCGAGGAGGCGCGCCAGCGCGACCATCGCCGCATCGGGCGCGACCTCGACCTCTTCCACTTCGACCCGCACTCGCCTGGGTCGCCGCTGTGGCACCCGCGCGGGATGGCCGTCTGGAACACGCTCGAGGACCTGCGCCGCTCTGAGAACGCCCGGCGTGGCTACGTCGAGGTCAAGACGCCCCTGCTCTACAACGTCGAGCTCTGGAAGACCTCGGGCCACTGGGAGAAGTTCCGCGACGACATGTTCCTCGTCCCCGGCGAGAGCGAGGCGCACACCTACGGCCTGAAGCCGATGAACTGCCCCGGGCACATGCTGCTCTTCGGCAGCCAGCGGCGCAGCTATCGCGAGCTTCCGATCCGCTACGCCGAGTCCTCGACGCTCCACCGCAACGAGCTCGCCGGGACGCTCCACGGCCTCATGCGGGTGCGGCATGTGACCCAGGACGACGCGCACATCTTCTGCACCATGGAGCAGATCGAGGACGAGATCTTCGCGTGCCTCGACTACGTCGACACGCTGTACCAGATCTTCGGCGTCGTGCCACAACCCGAGCTGTCGCTTCGGCCCGACAACAAGCTCGGGTCGGACGCGGACTGGGACATCGCCGAGGCGGCGCTCGAGTCCGCGCTCAAGCGGCGCGGCATCGACTACGTGACGAGCCCGGGGGAGGGGGCGTTTTACGGCCCCAAGATCGACCTGCACATGACCGATGCGATCGGGCGCTCATGGCAGATGGGCACGATCCAGCTCGACTTCCAGATGCCGGCCCGGTTCGGGCTCACCTACGTCGGGCCCGACAACGCCGACCACATGCCGGTCGTGATCCACCGCGCGCTCCTGGGATCGCTCGAACGGTTCATCGGCATCCTGATCGAACACGTCGCCGGCGCGTTTCCTCTCTGGATCGCTCCGGTCCAGGCGGTGGTGCTGCCGGTTGCCGACCGCCACCACGAGTACGCGTCGCACGTCGCCGAGGATCTCCGGGGCGTCGGCCTGCGGGCCGAGGCCGACCTGCGAAGCGAGTCGGTCGGCAAGAAGATCGCCGAGGCCGAGCACCAGCGGATGCCGTGCATCCTGGTCGTCGGCGACCGTGAGGCCGAGGCCGGCACGGTCTCGGTCAGGCGACGCGGGAAGGGCGACCTCGGCGCCCAGCCGCTCGCCGACCTGCGCGACGCTCTGCTGGCCGAGGCCGCCGCGCGAAGCGGCGACTGAACAATTGGGGTCTGATACCGATTCTTCAGGGGGACCACCGGCGTTCG
>DATIDU010000340.1:0-45958 GCA_035456145.1 Gaiellales bacterium
CGAAGTAGCGCGGCCCCGGCGTGCACACGAGGCCCGGCGCCGCTCCGGCGACGAGCTCGTCGACGACCTGGGCCAGCGACGCCGGTCCGTCGGGCAGGTCGGAATCGATCGCGGCGGCAACGTCCTCGCGGGTTGCCGCGGCACCGACGCGGGCGTCCGGCGCCGCGCGTCGGTACTCCGCGATCAGGTCGGCGGCACGGTGAAGGGCGGTCTGGAGGTCGTCCACGCGGCGATGGTAGATGGTTGATTCCTCACCTGTCGATTTCGGCCGCCGCCGTTCGTCCTTGGGGTAATCGCACGCCCCCGACCAGGAGGAACCATGTCCGACGTCACCATCAAGCGGATCGACGAGTTCGACACGCCGAACGGCGGCGGCTTCTGCCGCGCCCGCGCCACGCTCGGGGTGACCGCGTTCGGGATGCAGGTGGAGAACTTTCCGCCGCACTTCGAGCATCACCACCCCGAGCACGACCACGCCGACGACGGCCAGGAGGAGGTCTACACCGCCCTCTCCGGCACGGCGACGCTGCACGTCGGCGGCCGCGAGTACCGGCTGGAGCCGGGAGTGTTCGCCCGGATCGGCGCCGGCGAACGCCGTAAGGTGACGACCGGCGACGAGCCCGTGCAGCTGCTCGCCATCGGCGGAACGCCCGGAGCGGCCTACCAGGCACCGCCGTTCACGGAGGTCGGCGCCCCACTCGGATAGCCGGGTGGTGGGGACAGTCCCTGAACTCTTCGTGGGACACATCGATGACGCCGCCGGCACGATTGCCGCCCGGGCGCGCCGCGAGAGGTCGCGGATGCGATGCGACGGGGTCACGACGAGCGTTCAGGGACTGTCCCCGGTTGAACCGCCGCCCTTCACCGAGCTTGGTGCGTCGCTGCCCGGGTAGTACTCTCTCCGTAGTTACCCGAAGTCGCGGAGGGGGCCTCTCCCCGATGTCGGGAGGGTCCCCCCGTGGCATTGATGCGCGGAGATGGATCGAGAGCGCCAAGACCTCACACGCGTTCCCGACCTGGCGGCGGCGGTTTCAACGGCCGGTCCACGCCGGGAGGAGCGCCCTGTCTACGTCGACCTGCTGCCGCCGTGTAACGTGGCCTGCCCGGCGGGGGAGAACATCCAGGCGTGGCTCGCCCACGTCGAGGCGGGCCGGTTCGAGGACGCCTGGCGCACGATCGTCGCCGACAACCCGCTCGCGGCGATCCACGGGCGCGTCTGCTACCACCCGTGCGAGGACTCCTGCAACCGCGCCCAGCTCGACAGCACGGTCTCGATCCACTCGGTCGAGCGGTTCCTGGGCGACATGGCGATCGAGCAGGGCTGGGCGTTCGACCCGCCGGCCGAGACGACCGGCAAGCGCGTCCTCATCATCGGCGCCGGGCCGAGCGGGCTCTGCGCCGCGTACCACCTGGCCCGCCGAGGCCACTCCGTCGAGATCCGCGACCTCGGCTCCGAGGCCGGCGGCATGCTGCGGTTCGGCATCCCCGCTTACCGCCTGCCCCCCGAGGTGCTGGCCGCGGAGGTGCGCCGCATCGAGGACCTCGGCGTCCGGATCGTTCTGAACCACCGGGTCGAGGACGTCGTTGCCGAGCAGGAGGAGGGCGGGTTCGACGCCGTGTTCGCAGCTGTCGGCGCGCACCTCGCCAAGCGGGTCGACATCCCCGCCCAGGACGCCGGCCCGATCATCGACGCGGTCGCCCTTCTTCGCAGCGTGGCCGAGGGCGAGCGGCCCCAGATCGGCCGCCGGGTCGCCGTCTACGGCGGCGGCAACACCGCGATGGACGCCGCCCGCGTCGCGAAGCGGCTGGGCGCCGAGGAGGCCATGATCGTCTACCGGCGCACCCGCGCGCAGATGCCCGCCCACGAGGAGGAGGCCGAGGACGCCGAGAAGGAGGGCGTGCGCATCAACTGGCTGCGCACCATCACCGCCTTCGACGGCCCGGAACTTCAGATCGAAGTGATGGAGCTCGACGACGACGGCCGCCCGCAGCCGACCGGGCGCTACGAGACGCTGGCCGCCGACGCGGTCGTCCTGGCGCTCGGACAGGAGGCCGACACCGAGTTCCTGCGCCGCGTACCGGACGTGGAGGTCGCGCGCGACGGCGTCGTCTCGGTATCGCCGGCGCTCATGACCGACCGGCCGGGGCTCTTCGCCGGCGGCGACATGGTCCCCGGCGTCCGCAGCGTCACCGTGGCCGCGGGCCACGGGAAGGCCGCGGCCCGGCACATCGACGCCTACCTGCGCCTGGCGTCCTACGAGGCGCCCGAGAAACACGAGACGGCGACGTTCGAGAAGCTCCACGTCTGGTACTTCGCCGACGCGCCGAAGCGGACGCATCCCGAGCAGCCGCTCGAGGAGCGGACGGCCACGTTCGACGAGGTCGTCGGCGGGCTCGACCGGTCGGCGGCGGTCTTCGAGGCCAAGCGCTGCCTCTCGTGCGGCAACTGCTTCGAGTGCGACGGCTGCCTTGGCGCATGCCCGGAGGACGCCGTCATCAAGCTCGGCGAGGGCAACCGCTACCGGTTCGACTACGACCGCTGCACGGGCTGCCGGGCCTGCTTTGACCAGTGCCCCGTCCACGCCATCGACATGGTCAGGGACGTGCTGTGAGGGTCGTCATGGACGGCAACGAGGCCGCCGCCTCGGTTGCCTACCGCTTAAACGAGATCTGCTGCATCTATCCGATCACGCCGTCCTCGCCGATGGCGGAGCTGGCCGACCAGTGGTCGAGCGAGCGGCGGCCGAACGTGTGGGGCACCGTCCCGACGGTGGTCGAGATGCAGAGCGAGGGCGGCGCCGCCGGTGCGCTGCACGGCTCGCTTCAGGCGGGCGCGCTCGCCACGACGTTCACGGCGTCGCAGGGCCTGCTCCTCATGCTCCCCAACATGTTCAAGATCGCCGGCGAGCTGACCCCGACCGTCTTCCACGTCGCCGCCCGATCGCTCGCGGCCCAGGGGCTCTCGATCTTCGGCGACCACTCCGACGTGATGGCCGCCCGCGGTACGGGCTTTGCGCTCCTGGCGTCCGACTCGGTGCAGGAGGCCCACGACCTGGCGCTCGTCGCCCAGGCCGCCACGCTGCGGTCGCGGATCCCGTTCATCCACTTCTTCGACGGGTTCCGCACGTCGCACGAGCTGAACACCATCGATTCGCTCGCCGACAACGACCTGCGCGCGCTCGTTCCCGAGGAGCTCGTGCACGACCATCGCGGCCGCGCCCTCTCGCCCGACCGCCCCTTCATCCGCGGCACCGCCCAGAACCCCGACACGTACTTCCAGGGCCGCGAGACAGTGAACCCGTACTACGCGGCGACGCCCGGCATCGTCCAGGAGGCGATGGACGCGCTCGCCGGGCGGGTGGGACGAAGCTACGGCCTCGTCTCCTATCACGGCCACCCGGAGGCCGAGCGGGTGCTCGTCCTGGCCGGATCGGGCGCCGTCACGGCCCGGCGCACCGTCGAGCGCCTCGTCGCCGGCGGCGAGCGCGTGGGTGCGCTCCAGGTGCGGCTCATCCGCCCGTTCCCGGCCGCCGAGCTGCTCGCGGCCCTTCCGCCGACGGTCCGCCGGGTCGCCGTGCTCGACCGCACAAAGGAGCCGGGCTCCGAAGGCGAGCCGCTCTTCCTCGACGTCGTCTCGGCGCTCGGCGAAGCGCATACGAGCGGCGAGCGCGACCTTCCGCTCGTGACCGGCGGCCGCTACGGGCTCTCCTCGAAGGAGTTCACGCCGGCGATGGTCGCGGGCGTGCTGGAGGAGCTCGGCGGGGAGCGTCCCCGGCGGCGGTTCACCGTTGGCATCACCGACGACGTGGGCGGCACGAGCATCGCGGTGGGCCCGGAGCTCGACATCGAGCCGGCCGGCACGGTGCGCGCCGTCTTCTTCGGGCTCGGCTCCGACGGCACGGTCGGTGCCAACAAGAACACGATCAAGATCCTCGGCGACGCCGGCCTCTGCGCCCAGGGCTACTTCGTGTACGACTCGAAGAAGTCCGGTTCCCAGACCGTCTCGCACCTGCGCTTCGGCGAGCAGCCGATCGAGGCGCCGTACCTGGTGAGCGGCGCGAGCTTCGTCGGCTGCCACCAGTTCGGCCTCCTCCAGGCCATCGACGTGCTCGGCCGGGCGGCCGAGGGGGCGACGCTCCTCATCGACTGCCCGGAGCCGCCCGACGACGTCTGGAACGTGCTTCCCCTCTCGGTGCAGAAGCAGGTGCTCACCAAGCGGATCCGGATTTACGCGATCGACGCCAGCCGCGTCGCCCGCGAGGCGGGCCTCCCGGGCCGCACCAACACGGTGCTCCAGACCTGCTTCTTCGCCCTCTCCGGCGTCCTGCCGCGCGACGACGCGATCGCGCGCATCAAGGAGGCGATCGAGCACACGTACTCTCGCCGGGGTCAGGAGGTCGTCGAGCGCAACAACGCCGCGGTCGACAGCGCGCTCGCGGCCCTCCACGAGGTTCCGGTGCCGGCCCGCGTCACCGCCGAGCATGACATCCGCCCGCCGGTGCCCGACTCGGCCCCCGAGTTCGTGCGCCTCGTGACCGGCGAGATGCTGGCCGGGCGCGGCGATGAGCTGCCGGTGAGCGCCCTTCCGGTCGACGGCACCTATCCCAGCGGCACGACCGCCTACGAGAAGCGCAACATCTCCGAGTTCGTCGCCGTGTGGGATCCCGACACGTGCATCCAGTGCGGAAGCTGCAGCTTCGTCTGCCCGCACAGCGTGATCCGGTCGCGGTTCTACGATCCGGAGCGGCTCGAGGGCGCGCCGGACGGGTTCCCGTCGGCCCCGCTCGACGCCCGCGGCCTCCCGGACGCGCGGTTCACGCTCCAGGTCTACGTCGAGGACTGCACCGGCTGCGCCCTCTGCGTCGAGGTCTGTCCGGTGCACAAACCGGCCGTCCCCTCCCGCAAGGCCATCAACCTCGAGGAGCGCGAGCCGATCGTCGCCGCCGAGCGCGAGCGGATCGCGTTCTTCGAGACGCTGCCGGTGAACGACCGCGCCCGGCTGGACTACGCGAGCGTGCGCGGCGCGCAGTTCCTCCAGCCGCTCTTCGAGTTCTCGGGCGCGTGCGCGGGATGCGGCGAGACGCCGTACGTGAAGCTGCTCTCCCAGCTCTTCGGCGAGCGGCTGATGGTGGCCAATGCGACCGGCTGCTCGTCGATCTACGGCGGCAACCTCCCGACGACGCCCTGGACGCAGAACGGTGACGGCCGCGGCCCGGCGTGGTCGAACTCGCTCTTCGAGGACAACGCCGAGTTCGGCCTCGGCTTCCGCCTCACCGCGGACGCGCATGTCCGCCTCGCCCGCGAGCGCGTGGGCGGGCTCCGCGCCGACCTGAACGGCGACGGGCTCGTCGACGAGGTGCTCGACGCCCCACAGGTGACCGACACCGACCTTCAGGTCCAGCGGACCCGCGTCGAGGAGCTGAAGCAGCGCCTCGGCGGGCTCACAGGACCGGCGGCCGACGACCTCCGGAGCGTCGTCGACCACCTCGTCCGCCGCAGCGTCTGGATCGTCGGCGGCGACGGCTGGGCCTACGACATCGGAAGCGGCGGGCTCGACCACGTCCTCGCCAGCGGCCTTGACATCAACGTGCTCGTGCTCGACACCGAGGTCTACTCCAACACCGGCGGCCAGATGTCGAAGGCGACGCCGATCGGAGCCGTGGCGAAGTTCGCGACGGCGGGCAAGCACGTACCCAAGAAGGATCTGGCCCTCCAGGCCATCGCCTACGGGAGCGTCTACGTCGCCCGGGTGGCGATGGGCGCCGACCAGCACCAGACGCTGCGCGCGCTCCGCGAGGCTGAGGCGTACCCCGGTCCGTCGCTCGTCATCGCCTACAGCCACTGCATCGCCCACGGGATCGACATGCAGAAGGGGCTCGACCAGCAGCACCGTGCCGTCACGAGCGGCTACTGGCCGCTCATGCGCTACGACCCCGTCGTCCGCGACCGCGGCGGAAACCCGTTCCTCCTGGACTCGCCGCGCCCGCGGATCCCACTCTCGGAGTACACGAAGAACGAGCTCCGGTTCCGCTCGCTCGCGCGCACGAACCCCGCCGAGGCGGAGCGCCTGGCCGCCGCCGCCCAGCTCGCGGTCAACCAGCGCTGGCAGGTCTACGAGGAGATGGCGACCCGGGGGCCGGAGCGGTTCCAGCCCGACACGAGGAGGGCGAGCGAGTGAACCTGTCGACCGCGTACATGGGCCTCGAGCTGCGAAACCCGCTCGTCGCGTCGGCGTCACCGCTCTCGCAGACGGTCGATGGGATCCGCCGCCTCGAGGAGGGCGGTGTCGGGGCGGTTGTCCTCTTCTCGCTCTTCGAGGAGGAGCTCCGGCGGGAGGCCGAGCTCTTCTCCGTGCTCGGCACGGCCGGGACCGAGAGCTTCGCCGAGGCGCTCACGTACATGCCGGAGCCCGCCGACGGCGTCGACTCCGCACGGCGCTATCTCAGCCTGATCGAGCGCGCGCGCGAGGCGGTCGACATCCCGCTCATCGGCAGCCTGAACGGCGTCACGCCCACCGGGTGGACGCGCTATGCCCGCGCCATCGAGGAGGCCGGCGCGAGCGCGATCGAGCTCAACGTCTACGACGTGCCGGGGGATCCCAAGGTGACGGGAGCCGACGTGGAGTCGCGCCACCTGGATGTCGTCCGGCGGGTGCTCGACGCCGTCCAGATCCCGGTGGCGGTGAAGCTCAGCCCGTACTACAGCTCGCTCGGCTCGATGGCGACGCGGCTCGCGGCTGCAGGCGTGGACGGGCTCGTTCTCTTCAACCGGTTCCTCCAACCCGAGATCGATCCCGACTCGCTCTCGGTCTCGGCCCGCATCGACCTCTCGACACCAGCCGACCAGCGGCTGCCGATGACGTGGATCGCAATCCTGCGCGGCCGGGTTGGCGCGTCGCTTGCGGCGTCCGGCGGTGTCGAGACCGGCGCGGATCTCGCTCGTTACCTGCTCGCGGGCGCCGACGTCGTGATGACCGCCTCCGCCCTTCTGCGCCACGGCCGCGACCATGCGGGCGTGCTCCTCAGCGAGCTCGTCGAGTGGATGGAGGCGAAGGAGTTCACCTCGCTCGACGACGCCCGCGGCCTCATGAGCGTCGAGCGCGAGCCGGACCCCGACACGCGCCGCCGCGCCGGCTACGTCGGCATGCTCGAGGCGGCGAAGCAGACGTTCACTTCCTAGCGGTGCCCACCATGCGCGCTGCGGCCCGCAGCCGGCGGCGGAGCTCCTCCCCGGCGTCTGGCCCGGCCGACGCCTGCTGCGAGGGGGGTGCCGAGATGACGCTCCACAGCAGGACGAGGGCCGTGGGATCGGCGCGGTCCGTCTCGATCCGGTCGGCGAGCCGGTTCACCAGCGGGAGCTCCTCGAGCAGCACTCGCCTCTCGGAGCGGGCCAGCGGCGGGAACCCGCTCGCCCGCACGTAGCCGAGCGACGGTCGCGTCCGCCCCTGCGCCAGCCGCAGCCGCCAGCGCAGCGACCTTGCCAGCCGCCGTCTCGAGCGCGGCCGGCCGACCCAGTCGCGCCGGCGCGCGACGGCCCGCTCGATCGGCGAGCGGCGGCCGCGGGGGACGTAGCCGCCGACGATGAGGTCGTCGGTCCACGACGTCGCCTCCTCGTGCTTCGCCCACGCCAGCGCCGCGTCGAACGCCATCGCCAGGCTGCCGACGAGCAGGACTACGCCGACGAACGGCTCCGGTGCGTCCATGCGCGACACGTGCCACGCGGCGCACGCCGTAAGGAAGGCGCAGAGCGCGACGAGCTGCCGCACGATGACACGCTCCGCGGCCAGGGCGTCGATCAGGTTTTGGGTGGGGTCGGACTGCATGGCAGCTCGGAGTTAGAGTTCCCCGCCGGGCGCAGCGAATCACCACCAGGAGGGGGTGTCGGCGAGATGAGTGACGGTCGTGTGGTCGCAGGCGCAGGCGGCTCGGCGGTCGGAGTCGCGGTTGACCCGCGCACGGCCCCGGCAACCGTGTCGGTGTGGATCGAAATGCCAGGGTCTCCGATCCAGGGGGCGAACCTCTCGCCCGAGGCCGCCCGCGAGCTCGCCGAGCGGCTGACGCGCGCCGCCGGCGACGCGGCGTAGGGCGCGCAGACCGCCGCGGGCGATGAGGCGGTACGGTTCGGGCTGCACATGGTGACGCCGGAGGAGATCGGCCAGATCGCGGTGTTCGCGCAGCTTTCGGAGCGCGACCGCGAGCGGCTTTCGCAGGTGGCGGCCGACATCACGCTGGTGCCGGGCGAGTACGCGGCCTACGAGGGCAGCGAGCGGGCGCTCTTCGGCCTGCTCGACGGCCGGATCGAGGCCGTGAAGCGGGTCGACGGCGTCGACAAGGTCGTCGGCGAGCGGCAGCCCGGCGACATCTTCGGCGAGGTGCCCGTGACGCTCGGGACGGTCTTCCCGGCGGGTTTTCGCGCCGCCGAGGCGAGCCGCGTGGTGCGCATCGAGCCGCACGACTTCTATGCCGTCGCGTCGATCGCCCCGGACGTGGCCAAGGAGGTCGGCCGGCTGGCGAGCCACCGGATCGGCGGGCCGGGCGGCCTGCAGGGCATCGTGGGCGAGCCGTGGACGCCGCGGGCGATCGTCGTCGGTCCGCGCTGGGACGCCGCGTGCGCCATGCTGCGCCACTTCCTCGATCGAAACCAGGTCACGTTCCGGTGGATCCAGCCGGACGCCCCCGATGCGGCCGAGCACTGGGACGGGCCACTTCCGGCCGACGCGGATTGCCCGGTTCTGCGCGTCGTCGACGGCAAGACGGTCGTGAAACCCACGCTGCGGCGCGTGGCCGAGCTGCTCGGCCTCTCCACCGAGCCGCTGGCCGCGGAGTACGACACGGTCGTGGTCGGCGCCGGCCCCTCGGGTCTCGCCGCCGCCGTCTACGGCGCGTCGGAGGGCCTGCGGACGATCGTCATCGAGCGCGAGGCGCCCGGCGGCCAGGCGGGTACGTCGTCGCGGATCGAGAACTACCTCGGGTTCCCGTCCGGGGTATCCGGCGAGGAGCTCGCCAGCCGCGCCCTCCAGCAGGCGCGTAGGCTCGGCGCCGAGATCCTCGTGACGCGCACGATCACCCGTATCGACGCCCCGACCCGCCAGCTGCATCTCGACGGCGGCGACGTCCTGCGGGCCCGCACGATCATCCTCGCCTGCGGCGTCGCCTGGCGGCAGCTGGAGATCGACGGCTTCGACCGGCTGGCCGGGAAGGGCATCTCCTACGGCGCGGTGCGAAGCGAGGCGCCGGCGACGCACGGGCTCGACGTGCACATCGTGGGTGCCGGGAACTCGGCCGGCCAGGCTGCAATGTTCTTCTCGAACCACGCGCGCAGCGTGACCATCCTCTGCCGCGGCGACGGGCTGGAGAAGGGCATGTCGCGGTATCTCATCGACCAGATCGAGGCGCGCCCGAACATCGCGGTGCGGCGCCGCACGGAGGTGACCGCGGCGCACGGCGGTGCCTCGATCGAGGCGATCGACGTCACGAGCTCAGAGACGGGCGAGACCGCCAGGCTCGAGTCAGGGGGTCTCTTCATCCTGATCGGGGCGGACGCCGAGACGGGCTGGCTGCCGACGGAGATCGCGCTCGACGACCACGGCTACGTGCTCACCGGGGCCGACGCCGCCGCGGTCGACGGCTGGACGCTCGACCGCGACCCGTATCTGCTCGAGACGAGCGTCCCCGGGATCTTCGCCTGCGGCGACGTCCGCTGCAGTCCCGTGAAGCGGGTCGCGGCTGCCGTCGGCGAGGGCAGCATGGCGATCGCGTTCGTGCACCAGTACCTCAAGGAGGCCGACGCCTCCGCCGTCGCGCCGGCCTAGATGATTGATTCCACGTCCACGCGAGCCTGGACGTCCGTCTGTGGAGGGTTGCCGCCTGTGGTGGGGCTGCGGCTGCGAACTGTCGCATCGCCGCGTCCTCGGTCGGGCCAATATCTCGTGCCGATATTGACCCTCCCTGCGTCCTAGCGCTGCTCGGTTCTGGCCGCCCAGGACATCACGTGGGCGTGGAATCAATCATCTCGATCTCGCGCAGCCGCCCGAGCGCCTGCTCTGCGTCCTTCGCCGCCTTGGCGTGGGCCTTCTCGGCCCGCTCGGCGGCCCGGCGGGCATCCTTCGCCCGCGCCTCGGCGGCGGCGAGCTCCTCTCGCGCCGCCGCGAGCGTCGCCTGGGCGTCGACGAGCGTGGCCGCCGCCTTCTGCGCGGCCGCCGCCGCCCGCTCGCGCCGTTTCGCCCCGACCTCGTCGCGGGGCTTCGCAGCGGGCGCCGGCCGCCGCGCCGCCGGCTTGGCCTTCGCCCTCGGCGCCGGCTTCGGCTTCGGCGGCGGCGCGGCCCGGCGGCGATCCTCCGGGATTTCGAGGCCCATGGGGAAGCCGACCGCCCGCTGCTCGCGCACGAGAACGCCGCGGCGGACCTGCTCGGCAAGGCCGGCGTCGAGCGCGGCCGCGTGGAGCGTCTCGCGCACCCGGTCGATCGTGGCCGCGGTCGCGGACCCGCGGCTCGACGCGATGCCTTCCCCCGCCCGCATCAGCGCGCGGAGCGCCGCCTCCTGCGCCTGCCCGGCGGCGCGAAGGTCGGCCGCCGATCCAGCGCCGAGCTGGATCTCGCGCAGGCTCGCACCGGCATCGAGGAGCTCGCCCATCCGACCCGCCTCCTGACGCGCGAGACGGTTCACGATCCACGCTGCGACGCTCGGCTTGGGGAGCTTGGCCGCGGCGGCGGCGTCCTCGCGCCGCCCCTGGGCACGCAGCTCCTTCGCGGCCGCCGCGCGCTCGGTCACGAAGTCGTCGAGATCCGCCCCATAGACGCGATCTTCGACGGCTGCGATGTCGGCGGCCACGCCCAAACGCTACCCCGACAGGACCTGTCGAACCGCACCACGAATGCATGCGTGCTGCCATCGTCGAGCTTGAGGATGAACGCGCGGCATGTGCCGGCCCACGCCCGGTCCGTCTGCCAGAGGAGCACGTAGCGCCCCCACCAGCGGAAGTAGTGGACTCCGCCGCCCACCAGCCGCACCGGGTCGCCCCCGGCCGGGACATCGGCCGAACCGCAGGTGACCGGCGCGGAGACCGGATAGCCCGGGGCCACGACGTGGTCTCCGAAGTTGCCACCGAGCGAGAAGGCGACGGGGATCACGCGGCCTGCGTGAGCGTGGGTCAGCGGCCGGGTGAAGAAGCCGCCCCAGGTGTAGCCGCCGTCCACCCAGTACCCCGACGTGAGCGAGCTGCTGTTGCCGGCGGCGTCGGTCGCTGTGATGGTGAACTGATGGTGGCCTGGGGTCGCCGTATCCAGCGGCCCGGCGGGACCGGCGCACGTTGCGGTGCCCGAGCCGCCGTCGATGCAGGCGTACACCGGGTTCACGACCGCGCCGCGGGTCACCACGGCCCCGTCGGCGGGCGTCGAGACCGAGATCGCCGGCGCCCGGCGGTCGATCCGGAACGGCCTGACCGGGCCGGCGACGGCGCAGTTGCCGGCGACGTCGCACACGGAGCGGGTGTCTGTCGCCGCGTCCGCGGTCTCGGTGCCGGCGTCGACCGAGGTGGCCAGGGTGAAGCTCGCGTCGGCGGGATCCGCAAGGCCGGACGCCGCGTCAGAGGCGGTGCAGGTGATCGTCGCGTTGCCGGCGTGCCAGGCACCGTCGGCATCCGGGCAGGTGATCGAGGGCGGCTCGCCGTCGGACTCGACACGATGCGCGAAGAGGTCCCATGCGGCGCCGTCGGCGGGGACGAGGTTCGAGGCCTTCGATCCGAAGGCGACCTCCGCCCCGTCCGGGCTCAAGGTCGGAAGCTGCGAGATCCCGTTCGGATCGTCGCCCGCGTCCGTCACGCTCGCACGCTGAGTCACGCCGGCGCTGAGATCGCGCACGAAGATGTCGGTCGTCCCGTCGCCGTCGCCGGGGACGATGTTGGCCGCGAAGGATGCGAACGCCACCCAGCGGCCGTCGTCCGAGACGCTCGGATCGGTGCTGGTTCCCTTCGCGGGCGCACCTCCGTCGCCCGTGCTGACGAGCGTGAAGGCGTCCGATGCCCGGTCGTAGAGGAACACGTCGCCGGCCAGGTTCGTGTCGTCCGGGACGAGGTTCGAGGCCGACGACGCGAAGACCACGTGCGTTCCGTCCGGCGTGATCCCGGGCAGCCCGGCCGTGCTGGCGCCGTTTGCCGTCTCGCCGGTGGGTGCGTGGCTCACCAGAAGCGTCGTGCCGGCGGCGGTGTCGCGCACGAAGACGTCCCGCGCCCCGTTTCCGTCGTTCGCCACGAGGTTCGAGGCGGCCGACTGGAACACGACAACACCGTCGTTCGAGACCGAGGCGGCGTCCGAGGCACCGTTCTCCCATCCTCCGCCCTGCGGCACGCTGGCCCGGACGACGGTGCCGGCGTCCCGGTCTGCCACGTAGACCTCGCGCGTGAAGTCGGGCTTGCTCGGGGCGAGATTCTGCGCGGTCGACGAGAAGGCGACGAAGCGGCCGTTGGCGCTGATCATCGCGGGCGAGCCGAGTGCGGAATGGCCGTTCGCTTGGCCTCCGCCGGGCGGCATGGAGAGTCGTGTCGTCGTGCCCGTCTCGAGGTCGCGGACGAAGACGTCCGAGAAGCCGTTGCTGTCTCCGGCGACGAGGTTGGACGCCAGCGAGCCGAACGCGACGTACCGGCCGTCCGCCGAGATCGACGCGTCGTCGGAGTCGTTGTTCGCGGGAAGCCCGTTCAGACCCGTGCTGACGAGCGTGGTCGTACCCGTCGCGAGATCGCGAACGAACACGTCGCGGCGTCCGTTGGTGTCGCCGGGGACGAGGTTCGCGCTCGTCGAGGTGAAGACGACGCGCCCGTTGGCGCTCCACTGCGGCCGGCCGAACGCCCCGACCTCGTCGGCGCTCGCGCCCTGTGGTGTCACGCTGATGAGCTCGGTCGCCGGCTGGGCACCCTGAGCTGCGCCGGTCGTCAGCGAGGCCACGACCCCGACGGGGACCAGCAGACGTGCGAGCGTTCCGAGGAGTCCGCGCTGTTTCCGGCCTGCTGTCACCTGGTGCACCTCTCTCATCGTGTCTGGGGTTGGTGCACGCGGGGGAGTGCGCAGACGGCGGAGCCGCCGTCCTCAATGCATCGGCCTGTCGGCGATCGCGCCGCTCACCCGGGCGGGTGGCCGGCCACGGACGCTTTCGCGGGATCTGGTCTGACCCCGGTGGGGGATCGCATGGTGTGGGCATCGCCGGGATGGTCCGCGACGACGCGTCCGTCCCTGAGCTCGATCACCCGCGGGGCCGACGCCGCCAGCTCGCGGTCGTGGGTGACCAGGACGACGGTCTGGCCGTGCACGGCCGAGAGCGTGCGCAGGAGGTCGAGGATCTCGCCGCCCGTGGTCGAATCCAGGTTCCCGGTCGGCTCGTCCGCGAGGACGACGCTGGGGTCCGTCGAGAGCGCCCGCGCGATCGCCACCCGCTGCTGCTCTCCGCCGGAGAGCTGGGACGGAAGATGCGCAGCCCGCCCCTGCAGGCCCACGGTGTCGAGCAGGTCGGCCGCCCGTTCGGCGCGCGAGCCGCCCTTCGCCAGGATCAGCTTCGCCTCGACGTTCTGTCGCGCCGTGAGCGTCGGGATGAGGTTGAACTGCTGGAACACGAACCCGATCCGCTCGCGCCGCAGGCGGGTCAGCTCGCGCTCGCTCATCCCTGAGAGCGGCATGCCGGCGAACGCGATGGTACCGCCCGTCGGGCGGTCAAGCGCGCCCAGGAGCTGGAGCAGGGTCGTCTTTCCGGAGCCGCTCGCTCCGACGACGGCGAGCAGCTCCCCGGCCCGGATCTCGAGGTCGACGTCCTCGAGCGCCGCCACCCGCCCGCCTCCCGAGCCGTACCTTCGGGAGACGCTGCGGAGCTGGTAGAGCGCTTGGGCGGCCTGCATCTCGCCGGCGTGCCCGTTTCGGTCGTCCGGTCGTGAGGTCATCGTCGTGCTCCTTCGTCTGGATGGGTTACTCGACGTTCCGCAGGGCGACGGCCGGCCGCAGGCGCGCGGCACGAAGCCCGCCGGTCATGCCGGCCAGCAGGCCGCCTGCGATCGCGAGGGCGACGGCGATCGCGATCAGCCGGACGTCGGCGGAGGTCGTCAGGTCGACGAGCGTCGAGCCCAAGGTGACGTTCGCCCCGCCGAGGCCGAACGGGCCGCCGCCGGCCGGGCCGTTGCTTGCGGCCTGAGCTGCGCCGGCGACGGTGGCCTTGAGCGTCCAGCCGACCGTGTTGATCACGGCGATGGCCGCGACACCCAGGCCGACGCCGACCAGGCCGCCGAGCAGCCCCTGGAGGAGCGACTCGACCGAGATCTGGCGCACGACCTGGAAGCTCGACCAGCCCAGCGCCTTCAGCGTTCCCAGCTCCCGGACGCGCTTGGTGACCGATGCGAGCGTGAGCAGGCTGGCGATCAGGACTGCGGCCACGAGGCCGGCGATCTCGAGTGCCGTCCCCAGCTTGGCGGAGAGGTGCTTGGCGTCGGTGAGCGACCCGCCCACCCGCTTGGCGAGTGTCGCGGCCGTCGTGACCTGCGCCCCCTTCATCGACGCCTTCATGCCGGCGGCGACCGACGACACCTGGCCGGTCGAGTCGGCCCGCACCTCGAGCGTATTGATCTGGCCCTTGTAGCCGGCGATCTTCTGAAGCGTCGCCAGCTCGACGTAGATGTCCGAGGCGGTGCCGCCGAGCGGGCTGGAGGCGATGCCCACGACGTGGAAGGTCGTACCGCCGAGCGTCACCGTCGAGCCGACGTGCAACTTGTTGGTGTTCGCGTAGGGCTGCGAGAGGATCGCCTGGTGCGCGCCGTCCTGTCCGGACGCAAAGTACGAACCCTTCACGATCTGGCTCGGCGTGACCGGGGCGAGGCTCGACCGCGTCTGGTCGACGCCGGTCACCGTGCGGGCGTCGACGTCGAGCGAGCTCGATCCGAAGCTTCCCGACGGCTGCTGGGCGCCGCCACCGCCGAACGACTGCCCGCCCTGTCCCTGGTCGATCCTGATCTTCGGCGCCTTCCCGTGGATGTGGACGGCGTTCAGCGTGAGCGAGCCCGCGGCGCTCTGGACGCCGGACGTCGCGCGGGCCTTGGCGACCTGGGTGTCGGAGAACGAGAGCTGGGTCGCCTGGAACGTGTCCCGGTCGATCGTCGAGCCCGGCTTCACGCTGCCGAAGTCAAGCGGCCCACCGCCGGCCGCCGAGCGGCGCAGCCGCTGCTGCTCGGACGGCGAGAGGTTCGAGAACGCCCCGCGGTTCGCCGTCAGCTTGATGGGTCGGGTCACCGACATGTCGGTGCCGACGCCGGTGAGCGGCTCGAGCACCTTCTGCTGCGCGCGGTCGAGGCCGGTCGAGAGCGCGCTCACGGCGATCACGAGGGCGACGCCGACGGCCAGCCCGAGCGAGGTCAGAACCGTCCGCGCCGGCCTGCGGCGGAGCTCGGAGAACATGTAGGACACGAAGAACACGGCATCTCCTTCGAACGGGCGCGGACGTCGCCGCGGTCTTCACCCAGCGAACCTGCCCGACCTCAGCGCCGCTTCCGAGAAGGCTGAGAGGCGGCTGGGAACCGCCCCGGACCGCGGCAGCTCTGAGGGAACTCCCACCGTCCCGGCAGCTGCTCCGGAGGACGGGCCAGCACGCTGCGGCGAGCTCGCCACATCGGAGCGAGACGACGACCAAGGAGGAACATGACAGCCAAGACCGCGAGAGCCTGGGTCGTGACGGGGGCGCTCGCCCTCGGAGCGGCCGCCGGCGCGGCCGGCATTGCGAATGCCGCGTCGGGCGCGAACACCCAGGGGTCGACTGGCTCGGGGACGCCGGCGTTCGCCGCCAACGGCTCGCCGATGCAACCACGCGGCGGCCCGGACCCGGCCGCGATGAGCCACGGGCCGGGCGAGACGGACCTCACGGGCGCCGCGGCGTCCAGGGCCCGTGCGGCGGCTCGTGCCGCCGTCCCGGGAGCGACGGTGATCCGCGTCGAGACCGACTCCGCCGGAGCGGCCTACGAGGCGCACCTGCGCAGGTCCGACGGCACCTTCGTGACGGTGGAGCTCGACAAGGGCTTCGACGTCACAGGGACCCAGTCCGGGTTCGGCGGACCGGCTCGGTAGCGCGACCAGCGCGCCCGGCCTCGTTCGGTAGGCCGGGCGCGTGTCGCTACCTCGAGGCCGCCCCTACCCGCGGTTGCCGAGGGTGGCGTGGATCGTGGTCGAGCTGCTGCCCCGCTGAACGGTCAGGGTGACCGAGTCACCTGGGCTCATCGCCGAGACGCGCTGCACCACGTCGTCGGAGCTCGACACGGAGCGGCCGTCGATCGCCGTGATGACGTCCCCGGCCTTGAGGCCGGCGTCGGCCGCGGGCGATCCCGCCTCAACCCGGGCGATGCGGGCGCCGTTCTGGGCGTCGACCATCGAGACGCCCAGGTAGGGATGCGAGGCGTGGCCACTGGAGATCAGCTCGCGCGCGATCCGCTCGACGGTCGCCGACGGGACGGCGAACCCGATGCCGACGTTCCCGCCGCTCGTGCTCTGGTCGGCGTAGATCTGCGAGGTGACGCCGATGACCTCGCCCTGGTCGTTGAAGAGCGGACCGCCGCTGTTTCCGTGGTTCAGAGCGGCGTCCGTCTGGATCGCGTCCTGGATCGGGTGGTTGTCGGGTGAGGTGATCGTGCGACCAAGCGCCGAGACGATCCCGGCCGAGACGCTGTTGGCGAGCCCGAACGGGTCGCCGATCGCGACGACCGGATCGCCCACCGCGAGCGCCGTCGAATCGCCGAACGTGAGCGGATGCAGCGAGCTCGCCGCGGCGTCGATATGGATCACGGCGACGTCGGTGGTCGCGTCGCTTCCGACGAGCGTCGCCTTGTGGGTTGCGCCGTCGTTGGTCTCGACGCTGATCGACGTGGCATCCGCGACGACGTGCGCGTTCGTCGCGATGTCGCCCTTCGAGTCGATCTCGAACCCCGTTCCCTCGGCAACCTGGCTTTGCTGGCCGAACGGGCCGGGCGTGCTCGATGTCGAGCTGACCTTGATCTCGACGACCCCGGCGACCGTCGAGCGGTAGATCTCGGCCGCCGACATGGGCGTGGTGGTCGAGGCCGCGGGGCTCGCGCTGCCGACGATCGTGGTGGTCGTGCCGGGCGAGTCGCCCGATTCGCCGGTGAGGACGACGGCCGTCACGGCCGTGCCCGCGCCGAGCGTCGCGGCGGCGATCAGCGCTGCAGCTTGTGTGGTCCGTTTCATCGTGTGGTGGCTCCTGGGGATGAGAGAAGTGTCGCAGTCAGCGTGCGCCTGCCCGCTCAGCCGGAGATCTGAACCTCCTGTGGAGTACCTGTGTGCGTAAGAGAGCACACACATCCGCCTGATCCAGACCGCCTCGGAGGCGATTCCCAGGAAACTCACAGGCGGCGCGGCTACGTTGAGACCGAGATGGAGGCAGGCGCACAGACGGAGGCACCGGCGCGGGTGCTCGTCGTCGACGACGAGGACTCGATCACCCAGCTCGTCTCGACGGTGCTGCGCTACGAGGGGTTCGAGGTCGAGACGGCCCACGACGGCCGCACCGCGGTCAAACGGGCCGCGGCCTTCCATCCCGACCTCGTCGTCCTCGACGTCATGCTGCCCGACCTGGACGGCTTCGAGGTCTACCGGCGCCTGGCCGGCGGCGCGCGGCGGGTGCCGGTGCTCTTCCTCACCGCGCGAGATCAGACGGCCGACCGTGTCCACGGCCTGACGCTCGGCGCCGACGACTACGTCGGGAAGCCGTTCAGCCTGGAGGAGCTCGTCGCCCGTGTGCGCGCCGTCCTGCGGCGGACGAAGCCCGACCCGGTGTCCGGCTCCGAGCTCGTCTATCACGACCTCTCGATCGACGAGGATGCCCACGAGGTGCGCCGCGGCGACCGAGTGATCAACCTGACGCCGACGGAGTACCACCTGCTGCGATACCTGCTCGTGAACGCGGGCCGCGTCGTCTCGAAGCCTCAGATCCTCGACCACGTCTGGCGCTACGACTTCGGCGGCGACTCGAGCGTCGTCGAAACGTACATCAGCTACCTGCGCAAGAAGGTCGACCTGCCGGACGGGCCGGCGCTGATCCAGACGGTTCGCGGATTCGGCTACGCCATCCGCATCCAGGCGGAGTGAGCGCCGTGTCGATGCGCTGGCCGCCGCCGCTTCGGGTTCGCCTCTCGATCATCGCGGTCGTCCTCGTCGGGGCCGGGCTGCTTGTCGCCGGCGTCGCAACCCGACTCGAGCTCAGGTCCTTCCTGCTCGACCGCACGGATCGCCAGATCCGCTCGTCCGCGCCTCCGGTGCTGGGCTACCTCATTCGCGGCGACACCGATCCGGGCGCCCGGGAGCAGGTGCTCGGCGTCCTGCCGCCGGGGAGCTACGCCGCCCTGGTCTCGGCGGACGGGACGATCGTCCGCTCGCTGCGGGTCGGAACGGGCGTGCCCGGGAGTGCGCTGGCCGAGCGGGCGGTCGAGGCCTCCGTCGGTGCCTCGAGCGCCGCCGGCTACCGCATCGTGGTGATCACGTCGGGCGGCACCGGCCCTCCGCTCAGCCCAGGGGCGAAGCTCGTGATCGCGATGCCGCTCAGCGACGTCAACTCGACGCTCAACCAGCTCGTGCTGCTCGAGGTCGTCGTGGGGCTCGCGGTGCTCGCCGGCGTCGCGGCGCTGGCCTATTTCCTGGTGCGACGCGAGCTTCGCCCGCTGGAGCGGATCGAGGGGACGGCCGCCGCGATCGCCGCGGGAGACCTGTCGCAGCGCGTGGACGGGGAGAACGACTCGACCGAGGTCGGCAGCCTGGCCCGCTCTCTGAACGCGATGCTGGAGCAGATCGAGGCGGCGTTCGAGGAACGGCGCCGGTCAGAGGAGCAGTTGCGGCGGTTCGTCGGCGATGCGTCGCACGAGCTGCGGACGCCGCTCACCGCCGTACGCGGCTTCGCTGAGCTCTTCCGCCACGGGGCGGCGACCCGGCCGGCCGACCTGGCACTGGCGATGGACCGGATCGAATCGGAGGGGTCGCGGATGAGCGTCCTCGTCGACGACCTGCTCCTGCTTGCGAACCTCGACCAGGGACGGCCGCTCGAGCTCGGCCCCGTCGATCTCGAGAAGCTGCTCGGGGAGATGGTCTCGGATCATGCGCTGCTCTATCCCGGCTGGCCGATCTCGCTCGCCGTCGAGGGCGACGGCGAGGTGCGCGGAGACGAGCTGCGGGTCGGACAGGCGGTGGCAAACCTCCTCTCGAACGTGCGCGCGCATACATCGGAGGGCACCGACGTCGCGGTGCGGCTCCGGACCGAGGGCCCCGACCGCCTGATCGACGTCGAGGACTCGGGCCCGGGCATCCCCGGGGAGCACCTCGAGCACGTGTTCGACCGCTTCTTCCGCGTCGATCCCTCCCGGGCGCGCGCCAGCGGCGGCAGCGGCCTGGGCCTTTCGATCACGGCGGCCATCGCGGCCGCGCACGGGGGCCGGGCGGAGGCGTTCCCGCGCGAGGGCGGCGGCACGACCTTTCGCATCGCGCTCCCGGTTGACGGGCCGGTTATCCCCGACGGCGAGTAGCGGTCAGCCTGCCTGCGGCAGCTTCTTGGCGCCGCGCTTCGTGACCGGGTTCGAGGGCGGCGGGACCATTGGTCCGATGTCTCCATCCGGCGCCTCGTCGAGGTCGACGATCACCGGCGCGTGATCGCTCGGTCCGCTGCCCTTGCGCGCGTGGCGGTCGACCCATGCCGCCCGCACGCGGGCCGCGACCGGGTCGCCCGCCAGGATCAGGTCGATGCGCATGCCGAGGTCCTGGTGGAACATCCCGGCCCGGTAGTCCCAGTAGGAGAAGACGCGCTCATGCGGCCACCGGTCGCGGACGACGTCGTGCAGGCCGAGCGCCTGGATCTCCGCGAGCGCCTCGCGCTCCCGCGGCGTGACGTGCGTCTGGCCGATGTAGGCGTCCGGATCGAACACGTCGTCGTCGGTGGGGGCGATGTTCATGTCGCCGCAGACGACAGCGGCATCCGGCCCCGCGGCCAGCACCTCGCGGAGCGCCGCGAGCCACGCGAGCTTGTAGTCGTAGTGGTCGGAGTCCGGCACGCGGCCGTTCGGGACGTAGATCGAGTGCACGCGGATCCCGTCGCAGGTGGCGGCCACGGCACGCGCCTCCGGATGCGGGAACCCCGGTCCGTTCTCGACTCCGGTGACCACGTCGTCGAGGCCCACCCGCGACAGGATCGCAACGCCGTTCCACTGGGCCTCGCCGTGCGCCGCCACCTTGTAGCCGCGCTCCGCGAGCACGCCGCCCAGGAGGTGGTCGAGCGCATCGTCGGCGAGCTTGGTCTCCTGGAGGCAGACGACGTCCGGCCGCCGCTGGTCGAGCCACGGAAGCAGCCGCGGCATGCGCTGCTTCAGCGAGTTGACGTTCCAGGTGGCGATGCGCACCGCCTACACCGTAGCGGGCAGCCCGGCTCCGCGTCTGCCGCCACCGCGCCGTAGGGTAGGCGGGTGATCGCGTACCGCGTCATCGTCGTCCCGTACGAGCTCGGCCGCCTGCGGGAGGGGGTCGGCAGAGGGCCGGAGCGCCTGCTCGAGGCGGGTGCCGAGGCCGCGCTTGCGGCATCCGGCGGGCCTGTGCGAACGGAGCTCATCGAGATCGAGGCGTCGTGGAGCGCGACCGGCGTGGGGGAGGTCGACGCCTGCTTCGAGCTGATCCGGCGGGTCGCCGCGCAGGTGCGCGAGGCGCTCGCCGCCGGCGAGTTCCCGGTCGTCCTCTCGGGGAGCTGCTTCGCCGGCGTGGGCGTGGTGGCGGGGATCGAGGAGGCCGCACCCGCCGTCGTGTGGTTCGACGCGCACTCGGACTTCAACAGCCCCGACACGACCATCGAGGGCTACTTCGACGGCATGGGCCTGGCGGTGCTGACCGGCGGCGCCTGGCAGGGCATGCTGGCGACCGTCCCGGGCGCGCGGCCGGTGCCCCAGAGCGCGGTCGTGCTCGCGGGCGCGCGGAGCTTCGACCCGCCGGAGGTCGCGCGGCTCGGGGCCTCGCGGGTGACACACCTGCCGCCGGAGGAGCTCGGCGGGCTGACGACGGCCGTGCGGGCGGTCTCGCCGGCCCCGACCGGCGTCTACCTGCACGTCGATCTGGACGTCCTCGACCTGGCCGAGGCGCACGTGAACGTCTACGGCGCACCGGGCGGGCCGACCGGTCCCGAGCTGTGCGACCTGGTCGCGGACGTGCTCCGGGAGTGCCCGGTGCGGGCGGTCTCGCTCACCGCGTACGACCCGGGGTTCGATCCCGAGGGCCGCGTGCCGCCGATCGCGCTTGAGGTCTTGCGGCGGATCGGAGCCTGATCTCGGTCGGGGTGTCGAATTCCGGCTCCGCCGTTTGTCTGAGATTCGACACGGCGAACTCGGAAAGGATCGCTCTCATGCTCGGTCGCAAGACATTCACCCAGGATGAGCTCGACGGCTGCCGCGCGGCCGTCGACGCCCAGCTCGAGGCCTATCGCCGGCTCGCGGACGCACTCGGCGGAAACGGTGCGGCCACGGCGCTCGCGGACTTCGAGGACCCGTTCTTCACGAACCTGGTGCTCGCGCTCGACCGCTGGTTCGTCCACCGCGTGCGGGCGGTGAGCGGCAAGGACGGAAACCCGCTCAACGAGGTGGAGCTCATCGCCGACGCCGTCATGCTGCACGGCGGCGTCATGCCCGCGAGCAGCGTGATCAGGTACATCCCGGCCGATTCCGTCCTCGGGATCGAGGTGGGCCAGAAGGTCAGCCTGAGCGCAGAGGATTTCGAGCGGCTCTCGACGGCGTTCCTGGCCGAGATCGAGCGCAAGTTCGTCTGACAGGCGCTGGATGTGACGATCGTCGCGTTGAGTGCTACCGTCTCAGACGGACGCGGCGGGGCAGGGTCGGATTGAGGCGTTCGGCCTGTCCGGGTGTGGGCAACACCAACAATGGGGGAGGCTCCAAGATGAAGTCCCGAATCGTCGCCACGCTGCTCGCGGGCGTGGGGCTCGCAGCCCTGCCCGCCGCCGCGCAGGCGACACCTGTGACCGCCGCCGAATGGCCGCTCGCGGGCAACGCCAACGACGCGTCCGGAAACGGCCACAACGGCACGGCCAGCCCGAGCGTCAATTTCACGGCCGACGGAGCCCAATTCAACGGCTTGGATTCGCGCATCACCGTGCCCTATAGCGCGGGGCTCTCGCCGGGCGCTTCGGACGTGACGGTCAGCCTCGACGTCAAGACCACGGCCACACCGGGCACCGGCAACCTCGACTTCGACCTGGTCCGCGCCTCACCGGGCGGCAAGATGTTCAAGGTCGAGCTCTTCCCGCACGGCAAGATCAAGGCCCAGGCCCAGTGCATCTTCATCGGGACGACGACCAGGATCACGGTCCACGCCGGGCCGACCCTGAACGACGGCGGTTGGCACACCATCGTGTGTCACAAGACGAGCGGCCAGGTGACCCTGACCGTCGACGGCGGCGACCCGGACGGCACCGCCAACGTCACGATCGGCTCCATCAACCTGAAGAAGAACGGGCCCTTCGCACTCGGGTACAAGCCGGTTCCCGGCGGGACGGACGGCGACTTCTACAACGGCTTCATGAAGAACGTCTCCGTCGTATTCGGTAGCTGAGCCGCTACGCTGAGGAGGTGGGAGAAGCCGAACGGGACACCCGTATCCGGCTGGCCGAGGAGCGGTTCGAGGAGGAGCTGGACAGGGCCGGCGAGTCGATCTGCATCTCGTCGCTTCCGCTCCTTGTCGACGAGGTCGCCGCCGCCGCGGCGGGTGGTGACGAGGAACTGACGTCGGAGATCGAGGCCCGGCTGCGGCGCCGCGCCGGGCTGCACGTGTAGCCCGCCGGCCCGCGCCCTCCACGCGCGCGAACCGGGCGGTACGGTCCGCGCATGGGAATTGGAGTTCGCAGGCCGGCCGGACGGCCTGCGTCGCTCGCGTTCGACGCCGCGATCGTCGTCGCGCTCACAGCGCTCTACCAGTGGCAGGTGTGGACGATGGGCACGGTGGCCGGGCCGCGCTGGCTGACCACGCTGGTCGTTCCGCTGCTCATCGACCTCCCGCTCCTGTGGCGGCGGACGGTTCCGCTTCTCGTGCTGACGCTCGTGTTCGTCGGCATCGACCTCCAGGCCGTGGTCACCGGCAACGCCGCCGAGAGCCTGGGGACGTTCGGGTCGGCGCTCGTCGCCGCGTACTCCGTCACCAGGTACGGCGATCGCCGGCGCGGCCTTCTGGCGATCCCGATCGTCCTCGTCGGGGCCGTCGTGCACGACCTCGAGGACCCCGAGGTGCGCACCTCGAGCCAGATTCAGGGTCGCTCATGTTCTGGCTCGTCCTGGTGGCGGCGTGGCTGATCGGCATCTGGGTTCGCAGCCGGCACGAGGAGGCGGATCTGGCCCGCCACGCACAGGAGGTCGAACGGGAGGCCGAGGCGGCGGTGGCGGCGGAGCGGGCGCGGATCGCGCGCGAGCTGCACGACATCGTCTCGCACAACCTGAGCGTGGTCGTGCTCCAGGCCGCCGGCGCGCGGGCCGTTGAGGAGCGGCGGCTGGGGATGGTCGGCGGGACGCTCGAGAAGATCGAGCACAGCGGCCGGGCGGCCCTGATCGAGATGCGCCGCCTGCTGGGCGTCCTGCGCGAGGATCCCGGCGCGCCCGACACCGCACCCAACCCGGGACTGGCCGAGCTCCGGGATCTCGTGGCCGGGCTGCGCCCGGCCGGCCTGGATGTCGACCTCGACATGCAGGGCGACTTCGACGACGTGCCCGAGGCGGTGACGCTGTCGGTCTACCGGATCGTGCAGGAGGCGCTGACGAACGCCCTGAAGCACGCCGCGCCGGCCTCGGCCCGCGTTCGCGTCCTGCGGGAGCAGTCCGCGGTCGACATCCTCGTGGAGAACGGCCCAGGCCGCGGCGGCGGCGCCGCGCCCGGTGCCGGGCACGGACTCATGGGCATGCGGGAGCGGGTTGCGTTGTTCGGCGGTGAGCTCGACGCCGGGCCGCTTCCCGACGGCGGCTTTCGCGTGCACGCGCGCCTCGTTCTGGAAGACGCCGGCCGGCGCAAGCGGTAGAGGACGCGTCTCTGCGGACAACCCGTGCGGCCGGTCGGTCAATCCCCCGATGCGCCACGGCCGCCGCCGTCGTACCCTCGCAACGCGGAAGCTTTCCGCACGGCTGGCGTGGTGAAGCGCCAACGACAGCCTCGGGCCTGACAGGAGGGGATGAAGATGAGGCGCTCACGGATCGTCATCGGCGCCGTGGTGGTGGGACTCGCGTACGCCGCGCTGGTCGCGGCGGGCGGAGGCCAGACCCCCGCGGCGGCCGCAGCGGGCTGCACCAAGCCGCCTCCGGTCTATCCCGAGGCCGACGTCAGGCCCGGACTGCTCGGTACGGGCAAGACCGTGCTCCAGGGCACCACGCCGACAGCGTTCGGAGTCAAGGTGATCGGCGTCCTCGCGGACGGTGTCGCTCCGGGCATCGACATGTACGTCGTCGAGCTGTCGGGGCCGGTTGTCACGCAGGCCGGAGGTGTGTTCGCGGGCATCTCCGGGTCGCCGGTGTACGTCGACGGGAAGCTGCTTGGATCGGTCTCCTACAGCCTCACCGGCGACTTCACCGTTGCCGGCCTCACTCCGGCTCAGCCGATCGTGAACCTGTTCACCTATCCCCGCGGCGCTGGCTCCGGCGCGATCGTTGCGACGCCGGCCCACCGCGTGGCGCTCACGCCTGCGCTCAGGCGGAAGGTCGCCGCGTTCGCTCGCCCGGCCGCAGCGGCGACCGGCAGCATGGCGCCGCTTCGGACACCGATCGCCGTCTCCGGCCTGCCCGAGGCGGGCCTGCAGCGGCTCCAGAAGGTGTTCGACCGCCACGGGCTCGCCTACACCGCGGTACGCGGCAGCTCCGCGCCCGCTCCGGGCGCTCCCGTGGGCCCGCCGATCGTCGCCGGCGGCAACTTCGCCGCCACGCAGAGCTTCGGCGACCTGACGTTCTACGGACTCGGCACGGCGACCGCCGTCTGTGAGGACGAGATCGTGGCGTTCGGCCATCCGTTCAACCTGACCGGCCCCACGTCGCTCGGGATGAACAACGCCGACACGATCACGATCCTGAAGGACCCGATCTTCGGCGGCATCAAGCTGGCGAACATCACCGGCTTTCAGGGCATGGTCGACCAGGACCGGCTGGCGGGGATCCGCGGCCTCAGGGGCGTCGTGCCTCAGCTCACGAGGGTCTCGACGACGATCCACAACGCCGACCTGGGCACGTCCCGCGACGGCCTGACCGACGTCGCCGACCGGATGTTCGGTCCGCTGATCGCGCAGAACGCGGTGTACGCCGAGAACCTCGTGACGTTCGACCGCGCCGGCTCGGGCTCCGAGAGCATGAGCTGGAGGATCACCGGCAGCTACCAGGGTGATCCCTTCACGCTCACCCGAACCAGCGTCGTCTACTCGACGTTCGATATCAACTACGACAGCACGAACGAGCTTCTGAGCGAGCTTGGCGCGCTGACGTCCAGCAAGTTCGGACCGGCCCACATCGCCGGCATTCACTTCGCCGGCGTCATCACGCAGGCGCAAAAGACCGCCACGGTTGGGCCGATCCAGTCGGCCAGCAGTCGCCAGCCGGCATTCAAGGTCAGGCGGGTGCTGCACGTCCGCCAGGGCGACACCGTCCGCCTGCGGGTCACGCTGCGGCAGCCGGACGGAACGTCCGCTGTCACGGCGATGCGGGTCGAGCTGCCCGCACGCTTCCACGGCGGCGCGCTGGAGGTACGCGGCGGCGTTCCGCCGGAAGGATGCCCGTACTGTGGGTTCGGCGAGACGTTCCGGACCACCGCGAAGACCTTCGCCCAGCTCGTCGCGCAGTTCCAGAACGGCGAGCACACGAACGACCTGATCGCCCGCACCGGCAAGGCGCGGACGACCGTTCAGGAACCGAACCAGATCTTCGGCAGCCGGACGATCGAGCTGGTCGTCGGCTGACGCATCGACTCGCGGCCTCGCCCATCTCGGGCGGGGCCGCGGCCTATCATCGCCCCAGGCTGAACGGGCCGGTGGGCGTGGAACGGGGGCAGAGATGATTCGCAAGCTGCAATGCGCAGTCGTGCTGGCATTGACATGGGCGCTCGTGGTGACGGCGAACGGTGGCGCGGCGGTGACGGTCTCCCAGCAGAGGCTCGTGGCATCCGATCCCGCGCCCTACGCCAACTTCGGGTTCGACGTCGACATCTCCGGATCAACGGCGATCGTCGGGGCGATTCAGGCCAACAGGGAAGCCGGGGCCGCCTACGTGTTCGTTCGCGGCGCGTCGTCCTGGAGGCAGCAGGCCAAGCTGGCGCCGCCGGACGCGTACGACAGCCAGTACTTCGGCGAGTCGGTGGCCGTCTCGGGGAACACGGCCGCGGTGGGCACCATCTCGGACGGCAACGTGTACGTGTACCTGCGAACGACCGGTCGCTGGCGGCTTCAGCAGGAGCTGCACACCCCGGCGAGCGGTTACCTCGCGCTCTCGGGCTCGACGCTGGTGACCGAGGGTGGGTACGTCTACTTGCGCTCGGGTTCGATCTGGACGCGCGCCGCTCACCTCGTTCCCGATCTCGGCTACACGGCCGCAGGTCCGGTGGGCGTGTCCGGATCGTTGGCGGTGCTCTCGACGACCCAGGGCCCAGGCGTGGTGTTCCGTCACGATGCCGCCGGCTGGACACAGGAGGTGCGACTGGGATCGCCGGCCGGCGCCGGCTCACCGGAGGTGAGCGTGGCCGGATCGAGCGTGGTGCTGTGTGTCAAGGGATTCGGCGGCACGGCGTACCAACGCCATCCGGGAGGCGGCTGGGACAGCCAGGGCACGCTGACGGTGCCCGGTCTGGGCGCCTACAACGGCGTGGGCGCGTCGTGTGCGATCAACGGCACGACCGCGGTGCTCGGCGCGCCCGGACGGCTCGGCCACTCAGGCGGGATCGAGGTGTTCCACCGGGGCTCAGCGGGTGTGTGGTCGTTCTCGTCTGAGCTCCATCCCGCAAGCCTCAGGCAGAACGATGGGCTGGGATCCTCGCTGGCGCTCTCCGGGTCGATCACGCGGACCGGATCGACCATCCTCGGCGGGGCGCCGTTCCTGGACGGCGGCGCCGGGTCGAACATCGGGGCGGTGTTCGCCTTCACCCACTGACGGAGCCGCGACGGACGTACGGCGTTATCCGGAACCCGCCGGTTGTGTTGACGGCGCAGATCCGACCGGTTCCCTGGGTATCCGACCGGTGAAGAAGAGGCCCAGCACGGCGAACACGGCGAGCACGGCGAGGGCGGCGCGGAGCCCGTCGATCCGGGCCTCGGCGTTCGCGTCGATCACGGCGTTCACCTCCTGCTCCGGCAGCCCGGCCTTGCTCGCTGCCGCCCTCAGGTCGGAATCCGAGAGGAAGGGCAGGCCGCTCGCTCCGCTCGCCGGTATCGCGCGACGAGGGTGAGCGCACCGGTTCATCCGATCGGGTCCAGACGCGGCCGATCCGATCGGTAATATCTGGTCGCGCGATGGCTCGAGCAATCGGACACAGCCCGTGCTGAGGGCGATCCTGATCCGCTGGATCGTCGTCGCCGCGGCGTTCGCCGTGACGGCGTGGCTCCTCGACGGCGTGACGGTCACCGGCGGCGTCACCGCCTACCTGTGGCTGGCCCTGGAGTTCGGCATCATCAACGCGCTGCTCGGCACCATCATCCGCATCCTCACCCTGCCGCTCACCATCCTCACGCTCGGCCTGTTCTCGATCGTCGTGAACGCGATCGTGCTCGAGATCACCGACAGCCTCTCCGGCTCGCTCGACATCGACTCGTTCTTCTGGACCGCGATCCTTGCGGCGCTCGTGCTCTCGATCGTGATGGTGATCCTCGAGCTCGTGCTGCGCCCCCTGCTCACGCCGGCGCAAGCCTGACGGCGGTCAGCGCGGCGCGTCACGTGAGAATGTTCACCGCCCGCGCGACGACGAGGATCCCGAGCGCCATCGAGATCGCCTCCTCGCTCATCATCATCACCTTGGCCCAGGGCTTGAGGGGCGAGACGTCGGTCGGGCTGAACGCCGTCGCCGTGGTGAACGAGAGGTGCAGGTAGTCGACGAACACCGGTGACCAGTCCTCGCCGACGTAGTCGGGGTTCGACATCTCGGGGAAGAGGAACGCCGGTCTGGCGGTCGAGCCCGCCGCGCGGGCGGCGGCGCCGCCGCGGTCGAGATCCCAGTACCAGAGCCCGAAGGCGATGACGTTCGTCAGCCAGATGATGCCGCCGCACGCGAGCAGGACGCGGGCCGTCTGGGTGAACGGATCGCTGTAGATGATGCTGATCACGAGCCGCACCGACGAGCCGGCGTTCACGAGCGTGATCACCGCGATGAGGACGCCGGTGAGGATGCGCAGCCACCTCGCCTGGCGATCGATGCGGCCCGGGTCTCCCAGGATCAGGGCGACGGTCATCACCAGGATGACGACGAGGAAGAGCCCGGAGGCGTCGTTGACCCGAAGCTCCGGCGGCAGAAAGATGCGCAGCACCCCGACCGCCAGCACCGCCGCCGCCATCGGCCAGCGCGACTCCCCCGGTTCGGCTGGGGCCTTCGTCACGCCGCTCTTGGGGTCGCCTGGGGGCGCTCCGAGCGCGCGCGCCGCAGGAGCTCGATGCTGACGAGCGCCACCCAGGCCGGGAAGATCAGCACGAACCCCCGGGAGAAGGACACGCTCAGAAGCAGGGCGAGCGCGACCGCGTAGCCGAGGAGGGCGAGCCAGCGCGGCAGCGTCCCCGTCCGCAGCCCGATCGTGGAGCTGACGATCATGAACACGCCGGCCGCGCGGACCGCGTAGACGTAGAGCAGGGTGTACCCGAGGCCGCGGGCGAAGACGACGACGTCGGGGCTCGGCGGAGGTGCGTCCTGGAACCTGACGGCCGCGAGCGGTGCGCCCGCCGCCGCGGCCGCTGCGAAGAGCATCGCGACGAACAGCAGCCCGCCGCCCAGGAACACCGTCGCGAAGAAGCGATCCTCGTACGCCCCGATGCGGTGCCGCACGGCCGCGATGAACCAGAGGAAGGCGATCCCGGCGAACGGCACGAGATAGAGCCCGACGATCCCGAGCGTCCGGCCCCGCCCGTGGACGTACCACGCGGCGATCTGGGCGTCGCTGCTGCCCCTGGCCGGCTGCGGATAGAGCAGGACGACCGACGCGACGAAGAGCGCAGCGAAGACGAGGCCGGCCACGCCGGCTGAGGCCGGGGTGCGCAGCTCCCGCTCGGCGGCCATGAGCGCCGGAGGCTCGAGCCCGCGCCGAGGTCTGGCGCTCGGTTCGCCCATCTGGACGAGTGTTCAGGGGCGACAGGGACACCGCGTCACTCGGATCGGATGATCCGTGGAAACCACGCAGCGAATCTGCGCGAAAACCCCGATGCGCGGCGCCGAACGCGATGGCAGAGTGCCGCGTTCCACACCAGCGGAGGTGATTGAGATGAAGCGCGTCGTCGTCGATCACTACGGTGGGCCGGAGGTCGTGAAGGTCGTGGAGGACGAGGATCCCCGACCGGCTCCGGGCGAGGCTCGCGTGCGGGTTCTGGCGGCCGGCGTGTCGTTCACCGATTCCCAGCTGCGCGCCGGCACGTACATCCCCGGCGGGCCGAAGCCACCGTTCACGCCCGGCTACGAGCTCGTCGGCGTCGTCGAGGAGCTTGGGCGCGGATGTTCGAAGCTCAAGGTGGGAGACCGCATCGGCGCGTTGACCGTGTGGGGCGCGGACGCGGAGCGCGTATGCGTGCCCGAGGCCGGCGCGGTCAAGGTGCCCGCGGATCTCGACCCGGCGGAGGTGCTGAGCCTCGTCTTCACCTACATGACCGCCTACCAGGTGCTTCACCGGACGGCGAAGGTGAAGCGTGGGGAGACGCTGCTCGTGCACGGCGCAGCCGGTAGGGTCGGTATCGCGATGCTCGAGCTGGCGGCGGCGGCCGGGCTGCGCGTCTTCGGCACCGCCTCGGCTCGCGACCGCGAGAAGGTCGAGCGGCTCGGCGCGACGGCGATCGACTACCGCAACGAGGACTTCCTGGCGAGGGTGCGTGAGATGACCGGCGACGGCGTGGACGTCGTCTCCGACTCGCTCGGCGGCCCGATCTCGCTGCGCTCGTTCCGCGCGCTGCGGCCGGGTGGACGGCTCGTCGTCTTCGGACGGTACGACACCCTGAAGGACGGCCACAAGGACTGGCCGGCGGTCATCAAGTGGTACGCCTCGGTGGTGGCCGTCTTCGTCTGGGGGAAGCTGTCCCCACGCCGGCACGTGATGAAGTACCAGATCCAGAAGTTCCGCGACTCGGCGGAGCAGCGAACCGGGGCGGTCGGCGGGGTGCCGCGCTACCCCGAGTGGTTCGCGGAGGACTTCGGCGTGCTGCTCGAGATGCTCCGCCGTGGGGAGGTCCATCCCACGGTCGCCGAGCGCCTGCCGCTCTCGGAGGCCCGTCGCGCGCATGAGCTGCTCGGGAGCGCAGCGTCGAAAGGCAAGCTCGTGCTCGTGCCCTGACTGATTGACTCGGAAGCGGACATCCCGTACACCATTGGGAGAGGGCGGGGGGCGCGAGAGAGCCCCGAGGGGGACCTATGCGCAGGCTCGGCCAGACCCTGGCCCTGTTGGTGACGGCGACATGTGCCGTCGGAGCGGGGGCGTTCATCGCGCTCGCGCTCTACTACCACCGGTTCGCTACGGAAGTCCGGACGGCGGAGGCGTCCGTCCCGGCGTCCGTGGGTGCAGTGCTGTCGCCGACGGCGGGAGCGCTCGACCAGTCTCAGGTGACCCTCGTGCGAGCGTCGGGTACGCCCGCAGCGGGTGGCGTCGTGCTGCTCCGCACGGCGCCGCAGGGGGAGACCACCGCGTTTCTTTCGATCCCGCGTAGTGCGGTCCTCGCAGGGGAGCCCGTGAGCCGTGTTGGCACTGCGGGGCTCGTACGCGAGCTGCGAACGACGCTGGGCATCGGCGTCTCGCATGTGGCGACCATCAACCTGGCGAGCGCGTCCACCGACGGCGAGCGGCGTGATCAAGGGGAGCAACAGGTACTCGGCGCCATCGCCGACCAGGCGCTGGCGCCGACGAGCTTTACGCAGTTCCAAGCGGCAGGGAGGGCAATCGCGCACACCGCCACCGATCTCACCCCTGCCGACCTCGTGGGACTTGTGTGGACCCGTCTGGACGACCATCAGGTAGTGCGGTGCGCCTTCGTCGAGCATCAGACGATCGATTCGGTGCAGGGCCAAGCTATCGCCGCCGCCTTCCGCGGGCGAGAAGGCGCCGGCCGCGTCTCCTCGTGCCGCGCGCGAGCGGTCGCGCCGGCCGCGGTCGTTCCACCAAGAGCCGTCGTCGCCATGGTGCAGCAATTCGGGACGTGGGCCTTTGTCCTGAGTGCGGCCGGGGCGATGCTGATCTCGCTGGGGATGGCTGCGCTCTTCGCCCGTATCCGGTCGGGTGCGGAGACGGCCGCCCCGATGCCGCCGATCGATCCGGTGGGGCTCGGCCCGACGCTCGCCGTCAGCCTGTCCCGAGTGGTGCCTGCGGCTCCGAGGCTGGGGCGTGTCAACCAGCCGGCGGCAGCTGCGCTCGCCGGAGCCGTCCGCGGCGCACGCGCCGGCGCGACGGCGACGGTACAGGCATCCATGGCCTCGCTCGGGCGGCGTGCTCGGCCGTTGGCCGCCTACGGCCGTGTCGGCCTCCGGCGGGTGACGGAGATTCGCGAGTGTGTTTCCGAACGTCATGGTCACGGGCGGCGCAGAGCAGTAGCGCTCATTGGGGCGGCATCGTCGGCGCGCGCCGGACGCAGATCGCGCGTGCGCAGATTCGTCTACCTGCACCAGGACGCGATATGGATCGGTCTCTGCACCGGAGTCGCGACCGGAATCCTGATCCGGCTGCTCTGGTCCTGACTGTGCATGGGCCGGGTCCGCGCGGTACGGTTGCTGCGGATGGGATCGCTCCAAACCGACCCGTCGGCTCGCCATCCCACGGAACCTCCCGCACGACGCGGCCGGAGTGAGGGCGAGGATCGTCTGATCGGGTTTGTGGTGGACGATCGATACCGGCTCGTGACGCGAGTCGGTGCCGGTGGCATGGGTGTCGTCTACAGGGCGGAGCATCGCTACACCGGCGAGGTGGTCGCGATCAAGCTGCTGGTCGGCGACGCTCGAGGCGGAGCGAGCTGGGACGAGATCCGACGGCGGTTCCTGAAGGAGCCGCATCTGCTGGCGCTGGCTCGGCACCCGAACGTCCCGCGGGTCATCGACGCCGGTGTGGCAGGCGTCCAGCCATACATCGTCACCGAGTACGTCGATGGCGAGGATCTCCAGCGGCGCCTCGATGCACACGGGACACTCGGGGTCGCTGAGACGCTCGCGATCTTGAACCAGGCGGCGGGGGCGTTGGATGCCGCTCACGAGCGCGGGATCGTCCACCGCGACGTGAAGCCCGCCAACGTCCTGATTCGATCCGACGGGCACGTCTTCCTGACTGATTTCGGCGTGGCCAAGGACACGGCCTGGAACGCCGGCACGGTGATGTTCATCGGGACGACCTACTACGCCGCTCCAGAGCAGATCACGTTGGACGGCGTCGTCGACGGCCGGGCTGATGTCTATGCGCTCGGGGCAGTCATGTTCCATTGCCTCACCGGCTGCCCGCCGTTCGAGGGGAGCTCACCGTACGAGGTGATGAACAGCCACGTCAGGGAGGCCGCGCCCTCGGCCTCGCTGACGCGACCCGGCTTGCCGGCCCCACTCGATGACGTGATCGCCCGGGCGCTCGCGAAGGATCCCGCGGATCGCCACTTGAGCTGCGCCGAGCTCGTCGGCCAGGCAGCCGCAGCGACCGGTACAGACCTCCGGGTTGTGTCGGTGCCCCCACCCAAGGCGGCGAAGACGAGCGCAGCAGAGCCCGGCGCCAGACCAGTGGCGCGCACGTACGCATACCCGACGTCGTCGCCACGACCGCGGTCGGCGCCCCGGAACCGGGTGATCGAGGTGCCGACCGAGCCCCGGCCCGTCACGCTGTCATCGCGGCGAGCGGCGCGGCGCGGGTGGCGGCAGCCGGTGGCAACGGCGTTGATCGCGCTGGGGATCGCCGCCGTGCTCAGCGGCGTCTTCGCCGTCGACCTCGGCGGCCGCGCCGGCAGGCAGGCCGGCCGGCGGCCGGTGACGCAGACGAAGCACGCTGCTCCTGCCCCAGACACGTCCGGCTTCACCGGCTATGCGGCCAAGCTTGCGAGTGCCTTTCCGGATCAGATCTCGTCGGCGAATTGCAGGGCGGAGCCGGATGCCGACTACCCCGACGCGCTCGCCATGATTCGCTGCTCCGTCCATGCCGGTCAGATCGAGGCGTACTACGAGCTGTGGCCGAGCCAGGAGACGATGAATCGCCTGCTGGACGACAACAGCAGCGGCCTGAACGTCTACTCCGCAGGTGTGTGGACCGACGCCGGCGGCACCCCGCAGGGACGGATCGACCGCTTCGTCGTCGGCCTGTTCGATCCCCGCAACGTCATCCTGTGGTCGTACCGCGCGCTCAATGCGACGATCTGGGCGCAAAGCACTCTGAGCCAGGATGAGCTCCTCTCCTGGTGGCGAACGACTGCGCCGCGTGTCGCCGTGCAGAGCCAGGTCTAGGCGGAGCTGCCGGCCGAACCATCTACCAGTGCGCCGATGTCGCGACTCCCGCCACGGCGAGGATCGCGAGTGCCACCACCGACACCCGCCGGGCGGTTCGGCGGGAGTGGTACGCGAGTGCCAGGCGGCCGACATCGAGCACCGAGCCAGCCGCCCGGAGCGCCGCCACCGGGTCGCGTCGTGCGTCGGTGAGCAGCCGGCCCTGCCAGTAGCGGATCATGCTTCGGGCCTCGGCACGTGCAGAGCGTCGGTAGAGCGGCAGACGCCGATGCCGCCGCAACCAGAACCCGAGCGCTTCCACCGATTCCGGAACCGCGGGAGCGAGCATCTCCCGGATGATCCGATCGTCATCCCGGCCGCTCGTCGACATCATCTCGTCGCCGTCTCCTGCTCGGCCTCCCAGAGGCGACGGCCGACGGTCTCGAGCAGGTGCACCGCGATCGCAGGCTCCCGCTCGAGCAGGCGCCGGAACGTCGCGCGTCTGATCCGCAGCACCCACAGATCTCGCGTGGCGATGACGCTGGCCGAGCGGGGCCGGCCCGTGAGCAGGCTCAGCTCGCCGAGCATGGTTCCGCTCTCCACCTCCGCCACCGGGACGCCGCCGCGCTCGATGCGGGCCGCGCCGGTGAGGAGCACGAAGGCCGCTTCTCCCGTGAACCCTTCGCGCAGGATCACGGTGCCGGCCGTGATCTCGGCGATCTCGGCCTGCTCGGCGATCCGGCGGCGCTGGCGGCCGCTCAGCCCGGCGAAGACAGGGATCTCCGCCAGCACCTGCGCCACCAGCTTCGGCGTTCCTGCGGAGTAGGCGCTCGCACGACCCGTCTCTGCGACCGCGTCGAGCAGCAGTCCGGATCGGATCCGCGACACATCCGAGCCGTTCACGAGGGGGTTCTACCACACCCGCTGGGGCTGGTGCGTTCATGCGCCCGGCATGATTCGCACGCACGCGCTGTTGCTACAGTGGCCGGCGATGGCGGGAAGCATCGTCATGGTGTTCCTGACGGTTCCGGCCGAGGCCCGGGAGGCGGCCTCCCGGTCGCTTGCGACCGCCGAGACCGGCTACCGCGACGTGACGGCAACCACGGCCGTCGCCTATATCGAGTCCGCCGGGACGCAGCTCGAGGACAAGGAGCTCTTGCTGGTGTCGGCGCGCTCCGACCAGCCGCCGACGACCGCGCTGGCCGCGCACTTCTGGCACTCGGTCGAGGCGACGCTGTTTCGCGACGGCATCTCTGCGGTCGAGCACATGACCGCGTACGCCGTCTCCGACGGCTAACCCACCCGCGGATGCGGGGAATTCCCTGATGACCGGCGGGGCTGCCTCCAATACCATTCCGAGGGCAAGGCATCGCAATCGCGGAGGTCGACGGTGAACGCCAACGACACTGACGCGGGGTCGGTTCCGCCGGTGGGCGGTGAGCGCAGTGCCCGGTCCGACCAGGTCGAGGCGACCGGCTGGGCGGCCGAGCTCGAGCGGCTGGCGGGAGGGTCGTGGATGGCGCTCTCGACCGGCGAGGTGGCGCTGCGAGGGGCGTCGCACTACCTGGCGCCCGAGGCGATACGCGAGCGCAAGGAGCGGCTCGTCCGGGAGCGCGCCGAGACGCTCAACCAGCTTCACGGCCTCGCGCGCGACCATCACACCGACAGCCCGCTCCTGCACTGGCTCGACGAGCCCGCCGTCGCCCGCCGGCTGCTCGGCCTGCCCCATGAGGTGACGGCCTGCGTCTTCGACCTGGACAGCGTGCTCACCACCAGCACCAGCGTCCACATCGCCGCCTGGGCCGATACGCTCGATTCGTTCCTGCTGGCGCGGGCGGCCCGGTTGCGCGAGCCGTTCGTCCCGTTCGACCGCGATCGCGACTACCAGGCCTTCGTCGCCGAACGGCCGCGCCTGGAGGGGGTGCGCGCCTTCCTGACAAGCCGCGGTATCAGGCTGGCGGAGGGTGACGCCGACGACGCTCCCGACGCCGAGACGGTGCACGGCCTCGCCAACCGCAAGGAGGAGGCGCTCGAACGCCATCTGGCGCGCGACGGCGTTGCCGCCTATGTCGGCTCGCGGTGCTACCTGGAGGCGGCGCACCTGGTCGGGATCGGCCGGGCGGTGGTCTCATCCAGCGCGAACACCATTGAGATCCTCGATCGCGCCGGTCTCGCGCATCTGGTCGACCGGCGGGTGGATGCCGCCACGATCGCGGCCGGGCGGCTCGCATCCAAGCCGGCGCCCGACACGCTGATCGCGGCGTGCGAGCTCCTGGGCGTTGAGCCCGACCAGGCCGCCGACTTCGAGACGACGCCCGCCGGCATCGCCGCCGCCCGCGAGGCCGGCTTCCGCGCGGTGATCGCCATTCAGCGTGAAGGCCCGGCCGACGAGTTGCACGCCGCCGCCCCGGACGTGGTCGTGAACGACCTGGCGCAGCTTCTCGAGCACTAAGCGTGAACCTCCCCGGTGCGAGAAGATAGGTGACCTGTGCGCCCGTACCTGCGTCGGTGCATCGCTGGGGCAAGCCGGCTCGGGCGCGTGCTCGTGCTGGCGGCGGACCGCTACTGGGCGGATAGCTGTCCGCAGCAGGCGGCGGGGATCGCCTACCGCGTGCTGTTCTCCATCGTGCCGCTCGCCATCGTGCTGGTCTCGCTGTTCGGGCTCGTCCTGAACGATCAGGACGTGCACAACGCGGTCGTGGACGCGATCGCCGGCGCACTGCCGGCCGCGGCCGCGGATCGCGCGGACGTCGCCGATGCCATCACCGGACTTGCCGACACCTCGGGGCTCGTCGGGCTCATCACGCTGGGAGTGTTCGTCTGGGCGGCGACCGGCATGATGGCGTCGATCAGGGCCGGTCTCGAGGTCGCGATCCACGCCCCCCGCTCCCGGCCGATGGCTCGAGGCAAGCTGGTCGACCTGGCGCTCGTCCTCGGTGCCGCTCTGCTGGTGCTGGCGACCGTGGCGGCGACGCTGCTCGACAAGATGGCACAGCACGCTCTGCGCCACATCGACGCGGCCACCGGTCTGGAGAGCAGCCCGGCGGCGGAGTGGCTGCCGCGGCTGGTGGCCGTGGGCGGGTCGGTGGGCGTCGCGATGCTGCTCTACCGGTTTGTGCCGGCGGGCCGGCTGCGTCGCTCGGAGGCGCTGGCCGGCGCGGTGACGACGTCCGTGCTGCTCCTTGCGATCTCGCTGGCTTCGAGCCGGGTCTACGACGGCGTGACGCGCCTGAGCGTCGTGTACGGATCGCTGACCGCGGTCTTCGTGTTCCTCTACTCCGTGTACCTCTACGCGTCGGCGCTGCTCTTCGGCGGCGAGGTGGCGGCGGCGTGGTCGGTGCCGCCGGAACCGAGCGGCGACCCGTGGCGCGTCCAGCTGCGCCGCGCGGTGCGCGGTCTCTTCCGGTCGGATGAGGAGGCGCGGTAGACGCCGACTCATCTCGGTCCAACGTTCTCAGCTTCCTCGCAGGAACTCACCGGTCCGCCCACAGGTCATGCCGCAACGCTGCCGACACGTGGCATCGCAACGAAGGAGAACCAGTGGAGCTCGAACACACAGGGCGGCAGCCGGGCATGGAGCCATCCCGCCGCTTCCGTATGCGCATCGTCCTGGCAGCGCTCGTCGCTGCCGTCGCAGCGCTCATCGCCGTTCTTGTCCTCGCTCGCGGGCAGACGCAGTCGACGTCCGTCGGCACCGGAGTCGTCGTCATCGAGACGAACCTCGGCTATCAGGGCGGGCAGGCCGCGGGCACCGGGATGGTGCTGACGTCGTCGGGTGAGGTGTTGACCAACAACCACGTCATCCGCGGCGCGACGGACATCAAGGTCGTGGTGCCGAGCACGGGCCGCAGCTATTCGGCCGAGGTCGTCGGCTATTCCGTCTCGGACGACGTCGCCGTCATCCAGGCGAGCGGTGCCTCGGATCTGAAGACCGCGTCCCTCGGCGATTCCGAGACCGTGAACGCCGGCCAGTCCGTGCAGGCTGTCGGAAACGCCGGCGGCACCGGCCGGCTCACCACCGCCGCCGGGACCGTGACCAACGTTGACCGTTCGATCACCGTGAACGACGACCAGGGGGGAAGCGAGAGCCTGAGCGGGCTGATCGAGACCAATGCAGCCGTGAAGCCCGGCGACTCCGGAGGGCCCCTTTTGAACGGGGACGGCGAGGTGATCGGGATGGACACGGCCGCGTCCGTCGCGAACGAGATCGATCAGACAGGAACGAGCGCCGGGTACGCGATTCCGATCAACAAGGCAGCGGCGATCGCCGAGCAGATCGACAGCGGCAACGACTCGGCGACGATCCACGTCGGAGGCACCGCCTTCCTCGGCGTCGAGGCCACCTCGAACAGCTACGGAGGTAGCGGTGCGGCCATCGCGACGGTCGTGCCGGGGAGCCCCGCGGAGGCTGCGGGCCTGGTTCCCGGCGACCTGATCACCTCGGTCGGCGGCCACACGGTCTCATCCCCGGATGAGCTCAGCGCGATCGTGATGACCCAGAAGCCCGGCGCCTCCGTCTCAGCGATCTTCCTCGATCAGGAGGGAGCGACCCAGACCACGAACCTCACGCTGGCAAGCGGGCCGCCACGCTAGGCACAGCTGACGAGATACCCTCGCCACGTGACAATCTGCACGCGTTGCGGGCAGGAGAACCCGGAGGGTGCGCGGTTCTGCAATGCGTGCGCCGCGCCGCTCGGGGGCATCGAGCGGGGCGAGGAGCGCAAGCTGGCGACGATGGTGTTCGCCGACCTCGCCGGCTCGACCGAGCTCGGAGGCCGGCTCGACCCCGAACGCCTGCGGTCGTTGCTCCAGCGGTATTTCGCCGCCGTCGCCGCGTGTGTCGACTCATGGGGCGGCACCGTCGAGAAGTACATCGGTGACGCCGTCCTGGCGGTGTTCGGCGTCCCGGCGGCGCGCGAGGACGATGCGGAGCGAGCCGTGCGAGCTGCCCTCGAGATCGTGCAACGGCTGGAGGAGCTGAACCCAGGCTTCGAGCGGCACTATGGCGTAACACTCCGGGTTCGCGTCGGAGTGAACACCGGGGAGGTGATCGCGCCGGCGAGCGCCGACGCGAGCCAGGCGATCGTCGCCGGCGACGCGGTGAACGTTGCCGCGCGCCTGGAGCAGGCCGCCCGGCCGGGGACCGTCCTGGTCGGTCGGCGAACGCATGCGGCGACGAGGCGCGCATTCCGCTTCGAGGACCCGATCGCGCTCACGCTCAAGGGGAAGGAGGGCACCGTCGACGGGTACCGGGTGCTCGGGCCGGAGGCGGGGATGGAAGGCATGCGAGCGCCCATCGGGCTCACGACCGGCATGGTCGGCCGGGGGCGGGAGATCGACGCCCTGATGACGAGCCTCGATCAGGCGGCGGCGGCGAACCAGGTGCGGACGGTCTTCGTGTGCGGTCCCGCCGGCATCGGGAAGAGCCGACTGGTGCAGGAGTTCGTCGACCGCGCCGGCCGTCTCGAGCCTGGACCGGCCGTCTACCGCGGGCGCTGCCTCGCGGCAGGTCGAGGGATCACCTACTGGGCGCTCGGCGAGATCCTGCGATCGGCGTTCGGCATCGCTCTCGACGATCCCTCGGAGGAGGCAGGCGACAAGCTGCGCAACGGGGTGCGCGAAGGCCTGACGCACGCCGGCGCGACGAACGACGAGGTGCAGTCGATGACCTACGCTCTTGCCGCATCGGCCAGCCTCTCGCTCCCGGGAAGCCCGCTCGAAAGAGTGCAGCCGCAGGAGGTGGGCGAGCACATCGCCCGGGCCTGGCCGCGGCTGGTGACCGCGCTCGCAGGGCGCGGTCCGCTGGTGCTCGTGTTCGAGGATCTCCACTGGGCGGACGACCGGCTCATGGACATGCTGCACACGCTGGCGGTCCGTCCACAGGGCCCGGTGCTGCTCGTCGCGACGGCGCGGCCGGACGGGCCGGATGTCCTCGCGCTTTCCGATCGGATTCCGGGTGCGGTAACGATCGGGCTCGATGCGCTGTCGGAGGCGGAGAGCGGGGAGCTCGTCACCGGGCTGCTCTCGGGGGCGGAGCTGCCGTCAGGGCTGCGCGGCCAGATCCTGGGGCGGGCCGAGGGCAATCCCCTCTTCCTCGAGGAGCTCGTCGGGCGCCTGATCGACGAGGGAGCGCTCGTGCGCGAGGGCGATCGATGGGTGGCGGCGCCCGGCGCCGGCCTCGCCGTGCTGCCGGACACCGTTCACGCGGTCCTGTCGGCCCGCCTCGACTGGCTGCCGCCGGACGAGAAGCGGGCGATCCAGGAGGCGTCGGTGGTGGGGCGGTCATTCTGGGCGGAGCCCGTCGCGCGGGCGCTGCCGCAGGTCGGCGTGGGCCACTGCCTGGCCGAGCTCGAGCGGAAGGGGTTTCTCACGGCGCAGCCGGCGTCGAGCTTCGCCGGGCAGGCCGAGTTTCAGTTCAGGCACGCGCTGATCCGGGACGTGGCGTACGAGAGCCTCTCCAGAGCGCGTCGCGCGCGTGCGCACGCGGAGGTGGCGGCGTGGATGACGAGCGTCTCGGGAGGGCGTGCCGAGGAGGTGGCGGAGCTCGTTGCCCATCACTACTCGGCCGCGGTCACCGGCGACGCCGACCTGGCGTGGCTCGACGAACCCGACCGGCGAGACGCGATCGCCGGCAGGGCGTTCGACGCGCTCCGCTTTGCCGGGACGGTCGCTCGGCGCAGGTACGCGGTGGAGCGCGCGGTGGAGCTGCACGAGCAGGCGATCGCGCTCGCCCCCAACCGTGCGGCCCGGGCCAGAGCGCTCGAGGCGCTGGGCGACGACCACGATGCGGTTCTCCACGGCGACGCCGCGCTCTCCGCCTACCGCGAGGCGATCTCGGTGCTCCGGGGCGAACCGGCGGCCGAGGACCGCCGGGGCCGGATCTGCATGAAGGCGGCGCGGATGATCCTCGAGAAGAGCGGTGCGTTCAGCGCCGCCATGGAGCCGGCGCTCATCGACGAGCTCGTGAGCGAGGGGCTCGCGTGCGCATCCGACCGGGACATTCGCGCCTGGCTGCGTGCGCTCTGGGGCGCGACCGCCATCTGGTGGGTCAACGCCGGCGCCGAGCTCTCGTCGCTCGACGAGCGGGTCGAGTCGCTCTCGGCGTCGCTTCTCGCCGCCCGGGGCGCGTCGCTCCCGGAGCTCGAAGCGTTCGCCCAGGAGTACCTCTGCGAGATTCACATGGCGCGCGGCGCCTACGGCGAGGTGGCCGAGCTCAGTCGCAGCACCGGCGTCTTCGACAGGATGGCGTCGCCGGCGGGATGCTCGCTGGGTCTCGTCGAGACGGCGATCTGGGCACGAGACGTCGCCGGCGAGCCGGAGCGGGCGCTCGCGCTCGGGATGCGCGCGTTCGACATCGCGCGCGACCTGAGCCCGCACGATCTGATGCACGCGACCGGGTTCGTCATCCCGGCGCTCTATCAGCTCGGACGATGGCTCGAGCTCGACCCGGTTCTCGACGAGCATGTCGCGGCCTTCGCCGACGAGGCCGACGCCACGTGCGAGCTGCTGCACGGCGGGATCCTCGCCGGTGCAACCCGGTTCGCTCAGGGCGGCGACCTCGAGAAGGCCGACGAACTCGCCGTCATGGCGCCCACCTTCGCCTCCACCGATCCGCTGTGGGCCGGCTACGCCGACGGTTGGCGGGCCAGGCTTCGAGTCGCGGTCGGTGACGCGCGCGGAGGGTTGGAGCAGGCGCGGGCCGTGTTCGCTTGGGCGCCGGCGTGGCCGCGCCTGCACGCGGCCGCCATCGTCATCGAAGCCCTGTCCGCCGCCGGCGATCACGACGGGCTTGCCGCCTTCCTCCCGGTCGCCCGCGGGCTGGACGGTGGTCTGGCACTGCTTCCTCCGACCTGCGACCGGGCGGAGGGGGACGTCGCGGCGGCCGGAGGCGACGCTGCTGCCGCTCGCCGCCTGTGGATGCGGGCGCTCGAGGGCTTCGAGCGGCTCGGCGTCCCGTACGAGGCCGCCCGGACGAGGGAGCGGCTCGCCGCCGCATCCGCCGAGGATGTCGCCGCGGCGCTCCTGGAGAACGCTCTCGCAACCTACGAGCGAATGAGAGCGGCCCCCTCGGCCGAGCGCGTGCGCACGGCGCTGGCGTAGCGCGGCCACGATTGGAACGTGCGGCCTCTGCCGCCAGATCAGCTAGCCGCCCGGCGGGGCGGCCTGTCCGATCGCATCGAGCAGCGCCTCGTCGATGCCGCGGAAGCTGGTCGTCACCTCATCGGCGGCGGCGAAGCCGACCGATTCGTAGAGGCGGCGACCAGCCGGTGTCGCGATCAGCATGGCGAACCGCGTGTCCGCCGACCAGGTGTCCGCGAGGGCGGCCGTCAGCAGTGCGCGGCCGGCGCCCCGGCGCTGGTGCCGGCGCGGTGTCATCATCGACCAGACACCGATGGCGCCGTCGCCGCGGAGCAACCACACCGCGCTGATCGGCTCCGCGCCGTCCCAGGCCAGCCAGAGCTCGATCACGTCTCGGGGCGTGCACGCGAGCGTGCGCTCGAGCATGTCGCCGTCGACCTCGTGCGCCTCCGACGAGATGGCGATGCCGCGGTCGATCTCGTCCTCGGCGGCGCGGCGGATGCAGAAGGGGGCGGCCGTCGGCGCCGGCGGCCGCGTGCAGACCATCACCGCCTCACGCTCCGGCGCTGTCGAGAATCCGAGCTGCTGGAGCCGGGTGGTCGTGGAGGGGTCGGCCAGCTGGGAACGGAAGATCACCGCGGGCAGGTCAGGCCCGAGCACACCGACCAGTTCGTCCGCCGCCGCGGCGCCCGCCCCCGGCGTCAGCGCACACATGTTCAACTCGGCGGACTGCTCGCCGGAGACGAGCGCATACCAGCCGTCGCCGCGCCGGGACGATCCGGCCGGGCCAATTGTCATGCGGCCCAGCGCGAAGTGGGCATCCCACACAGCCTGCACGGGCGGCGACTGTTCCAATGAGGCGGAATACTGTCACGGAGCCGGCGGCCGCCGGCTCATGGCCGCGGAGCATGACCACGTAGTCATCCCTTGCGGATGATGGCTTTCGCGGCCCGGGCCCTAGCATGTGTTGTTCGGGTACGAACGTGTGCCGCAGCCACCTGAACGTCGAGAGACGAGAGGAGCGGACAGATGCCTGACTCAGGAATCGACCGCACCAGACTCCCGATCCGACGGCCACCGTTTGCAGGCGCGACCAAGCGGACGCTCGCCGGTTCGGCGCCGGACTGGAGCCAAGCGAGCCATGTGCAGCCGCCCGATGGTGCGCCGAATGTGCTGCTGGTCCTGATCGACGACGCGGGCTTCGGCAACCCGAGCACCTTCGGCGGGCCGATCCAGACGCCGAACTACACTCGGCTTGCCGAGAACGGGCTGCGCTATAACCGCTTCCACGTGACGGCGCTCTGCTCGCCGACCAGGGCGGCGCTGATCACGGGGCGCAACCACCACCGGGTCGGCTTCGGCATGGTCGGTGAGTTCTCGGGCCCGTTCCCGGGGTACAACGCCACGATCCCCCATGATTGCGCGCCGTTTCCACGCATCCTCCAGGAGAACGGCTACCTGACGGGAGGGTTCGGCAAGTGGCACCTGACTCCGGACGACCAGCAAGGGTTCTCGGGACCGTTCGACCGCTGGCCGACCCGGCTCGGGTTCGACTACTTCTGGGGCTTCCTCGGCGGTGAGGCCGGGCAGTACGACCCCCTGATCGCGGAGAACCAGAAGATCATCGGCGTCCCCGAGGCTAAGGACGGCGAGTCGTACTACTTCCAGGACGATCTTGCCGACAAGACGATCGACTGGCTCCACAAGGTTCGCTCCGAGAAGCAGAAGACGCCGTGGTTCGCCTACGTCGCAACCGGCTGCAGCCACGCGCCGCACCATGTGCCGCGCAAGTGGTCTGACACGTACCGCGGCGCGTTCGACCAGGGCTGGGACGTGATGCGCGAGGAGACGTTCGCGCGGCAGAAGGAGCTCGGCGTCGTTCCCGCCGACGCGGAACTGCCGCCGCGCAACGACGCCTTCCCGACGTGGGACTCGCTCGACGAAACGCACAAGCGCCTGTACGCCCGGCAGATGGAGGTGTACGCGGGCTACTCCGAAAACGCCGACTGGAACATCGGCCGGATCGTCGACGCGATCGACGAGATGGGCGAGCTCGAGAACACCGTCGTGATCTGGATCTGGGGCGACAACGGCGCCAGCATGGAGGGCACGCTCACGGGCACGTTCAACGAGTTGACGACGCTGAACGGGATCCCGCTCACGCCCGAGGAGCAGATCGGACTGATCTTCAAGCACGGCGGCCTCGAGGCGTGGGGCGACGATCAGCTCGCCCCGCATTACTCGGCCGGATGGGCCTGGGCCGGCAACGCTCCCTTCGACTGGGGCAAGCAGGTCGCCTCGCATCTCGGCGGCACCCGAAACCCGATGGTCGTGCACTGGCCGGGCGGCATCGATGCCACGGGCGAGGTCCGCGACCACTACACGCACGTGACCGACGTCGGCGCCACGATCCTCGACCTCGCCGGGATCCCGATGCCCGACGCGATCGACGGCGTCGCGCAGCAGCCGTTCGACGGTGCCACCTTCGCCGACTCGCTCGCGGACGCGGCCGCTCCGGAGCGGCACACCCAGCAGTACTACGAGATCCTCGGCAACCGCGGCATGTACAAGGACGGCTGGCTGCTGGCCCAGCGGATGCAGCGGATCCCGTGGGAGTTCGATCCGGACAAGCTGCGCGAGTTCGGCCCGGGCTGGGATCCTGATGACGACCCGGTCGAGCTCTACTACCTGCCCGACGACTTCACGCAGTCAAGGAACATCGCGGCCGACCATCCGGAGAAAGTGACGGAGCTTCGCGAGCTCTTCTGGGCGGAGGCCGAGGCCAACAACGTCCTGCCGCTGCTCGGCGGACTGACGTCCTTCTTCGGCATGGTGCCACCGGTACCGGAGGAATCGAAGTTCGTCTTCCGCGGAGACATCCAGAACATCCCCAGCGGCATGATCCCGCGGATCTACAACCACTCGTACACGATCAGCGCCGACCTGGTCATCCCCGAAGGCGGGGCGGAGGGCGTGATCGTCGCCGAAGCCGACCATCTCGGCGGGTTCGCGCTCTTTGTGCAGGACGGGAGGCTGAAGCACACCTACTCGATGCTCGGCGTGCTCGAGTACACCCAGGCGGCCGAGCGGCCGCTGCCGACCGGGAATGTCAACGTCGAGCTCGTCTTCACGGCGGACGCGTCGAAGCCGGCGACCGGAGGTGAGGTGACGCTTCTCGTCAACGGGGAGCCGGTCGCGAACGGACGGATGGAGCACACCGTGCCGGGCCGCTTCTCGGGCTACTCCGGCATGGACATCGGTTGCGACAACGGCCTCGTCGTCGACCGCAGCTACGCCGACAAGGCGCCCTTCGCGTTCACGGGCGAGATCAAGCAGGTCGTCTTCGACGTCGCCCCGCACCTGAGCGAGGAGGACGCACGCGCACTCAACGAGCATGCCGCCCAGGCCCTCGCGGCCCACGCGGCGAGCGCCTGAGGCAGACGCGAGAGAGGAGCACCATGAGTGACAAGGAGCAGCTGGACGTTCTCGTCGCCGTCTACCTCATCCCCGACCTGGCGCAGGAGGACTTCGACGCCTACACGAAGCTCGCAAGCGACGGCAAGATCGTTACCGATGGGGTCGCGGTCGTCATCAAGGACGCCGACGGCGAGGTGCACGTCCAGGAGACCGGCGACCACCTCGGCCGCAGGGGAGGCGAGGCCGGCGCCGGCGCCGGCCTCGTGATCGGGCTCTTCGCCCCGCCGCTCCTGGCCGCGACCGCCGTCGGCGCTGCCGCCGGCGCACTCGCGGGGAAGTTCGCCCGCCATCGGGTGCAGGCCGGTATCGGCGACAAGCTCGATGATGCGCTGCCGCCCGGTTCGGCCGGCATCATCGCGATCCACGAGCACAGCGGGGCCGAGGTCGTCGCGAGCACGCTCGCCAACGCGATCCGCACCTCGATCGCCCAGATCGACAAGGCTTCGGCGAAGGAGCTGAAAGCCGGCCTGACGGAGGCATCCGCGGGACTCGCGGGCTGAAGGAGGACGATGATCCAGTTGATCGCAGGGTTGCCCGACGCGGTCGTCGGGATCGAAGCCGTCGGGAAGGTCGAGTCCGCCGACTACGACACGACCGCGGCCCCGGCCGTGAGGCGCGCGCTGGAGCGACACCCGAAGATCCGCCTCATCCACGTGCTCGATGACCGCTTCACCGGCTACACCGCGGGCGGCGCGTGGCAGGACGCCGTGCTTGGGCTCGCCAATGCACGCTCCTTCGACCGCATCGCCGTCGTCTCGGACTCAGAGAGCATCCGCC
>DATIDU010000341.1:0-18711 GCA_035456145.1 Gaiellales bacterium
CGACCTCTTCCGCGAGCCGCTGCACCCATACACCCAGGCGCTCATGAAAGCCGCTCCCGCCCCGGTGGCGCGCCGCAAGAGCATCACACCGGCCCTCACCGGCGACATGCCGAACCCGATCTCGCCGCCGACGGGCTGTCACTTCCATCCCCGCTGCCCGCATGCGATGGACGTGTGCCGCTCGGTGTATCCGGCGACGCGCGTGGTGCAGGAGCGCCGGGTGGCATGCCATCTCTACCCCGAGACCGGCCCACCCCAGCCGGGCGCCTGACACCCGGCGGAATTTCGCCGCGGCCCTATCATGTCGCACAGCCATGGAGACCCGAACGGCGGAGCGGCATCCCGGCGAGTCGCAGACCCGGAGCCTGAGCGAGCGCGCCTACCAGCACATCCGCGGCGAGATCCTGCGCGGGCGGCTGGCGGTCGGCACGGTCGTCGGGGAGTCCGCGCTGGCCGATGAGCTCGGCATCTCGAAGACCCCGGTACGCCAGGCGCTCCAGCTCCTGCGCGGGGAGGGCCTGCTGCAGGTCGGCGCCCGCCGCCAGCTCGTCGTCCGCGGCTTCAGCCCGGAGCACCGGCGGGAGATCGTCGACGTCCGCCAGGCCCTCGAGGCGCTCGCCGTCCGCGCAGCGGCGGAGCGGATGACCATCGACGACATCGACCACCTGCGGCTGCTCCTGATCCGGCAGAAGCGGGCGGCCGACGCGGAGCGCGAGGACGACTTCATCGACCTCGACGAGGAGTTCCACCTGCGGATGGCCGCCGGCGCCGGGATGCCGGTCGTCGAGCGCCTCCTGCGCCAGCTCCGTGGGTTCGTGCGGGTCATGCACATCGGCACGACGCGTCCGCGCGGCTACCTGACGCACGTCCTCGCCGAGCACACCGCGATCGTGGATGCGCTCGAGGAGCGCGACGCCGACGCGGCGGCAAGGGCGCTCCACGAGCATCTGGACAGATCCGACTACTGAGCGGTCGGGGCTGGTGAAAAAACAGGGTCTGACCCCGATTTTCCGCGGCTGATTGCGCGGTTTTCCCACAGCCGCCGATCGGGACGGGCACGGATGCGGCGGCCGCACCGCGGTCTCCATACTGTGGATGGTGAGAGTCTTCTCACCTCGGCCGGTCAGACTGTGAGCGGGAAATGAACATCCTGGTCGTCGAGGACGAAGCCCTGATCACGGACTTCCTGCGCCGCGGGCTCGAGGCCGAGGGGTATGCCGTCGACACGGCCGCCTGCGGGGAGGATGCCCTGGCGTGCCTGCGCCGGCACCCGGCCGATCTCGTGATCCTGGACGTGATGATGCCGGGGATGGACGGGTTCGAGGTGCTCGGAGCGATCCGAGCGACCGATCCCGAGCTGCCCGTGATCATGCTGACCGCCAGGGGCGAGGTCGCCGACCGGGTGCGCGGCCTCGACCTCGGTGCCACCGACTACCTCGGAAAGCCGTTCGCCTTCGCCGAGCTCCTGGCGCGCATCCGCGCGCGGACGCGGCGGCCGGCTCAGAACGGCGCCCCGGCGTCGACCCTCTCGGTCGGCTCGGTGACGCTCGACCTGCTCGCGCGCGAGGCGGATGTCGGCGGCCGCCGGATCGAGCTCTCGGCTCGCGAGTTTGCGCTCCTCGCCTACCTCATGCGCCACCCGGGCCAGGTGCTCTCGCGCCAGCAGATCCTGAACGGGGTCTGGGGCTACACGTTCGACCCGCGCTCGAACCTGGTGGACGTGTACGTGGGCTACCTGCGGCGCAAGCTCACGATGAACGGCCACTCGCCCATCGAGACGGTGCGCGGGATGGGCTACCGGATGGCGCGCGAGACACCGGCATGAGGCGCGGGCTGGCGATCAGGACGCGGCTTGCGATCGTGAGCGCGACGCTGGCGGTCGGGGTGCTCGCGGCGGGCCTCCTCACCGTCTACCTGATCGACCGCCGCCAGGTCGACCAGTCGCTTGCCGCCTCCGCGCGGCGAGCCGCCGCCGATCTCGCGGACTCGGCTGTGCGCTTGACGCCGCAGCCGGCACCGACGGGAGAGGGGACGGACGACGGCGCGAAGCGGCCGCGGCCCGAGTCCCCCGACAAGATCGTCACGGCCTACCTCCGGGCGCGGGGCGGCTCCGGCCAGCTTCTCGCCGGCGTGATGTCGAGCGGCCAGAAGCATGCGAACAGCCATCTGGCCCGGCGGCTGTGGCCGCGGAACGACGTGGCTCCCGGAGACGCAAAGCGCGTGGAGATCCGCGGACACGACTACGTCGTGGCGGTGGTCGCCCGCGACGGCTCCCGGTTCCTCGCCGCCGTTCCGGCCGCGGATGCCGATGCGGGCGTCCGGACACTGCTCGACGCGATGCTCGTGGTGTGCCTGGTGGGCCTCATCCCCGCCACCGGGGCGGCGTGGCTCGTGACCCGCCGCGCGCTTGCCCCGCTCTCGCGGATCGCCCATCGGGCGTCGCGGGTGACCGGCGGCGACCTCTCGGTCCGGATGGGCCCGGTCCCGTCGCGCGACGAGATCGCCGATGTCGCCGACGCGATCGACGCGATGCTCGACCGGCTGGAGGGCGCCTTCGCGGCCCAGCGGCGCTTCGTCCACGACGCCTCCCACGAGCTGCGGACGCCGCTCACGATCGCCCGTGGCCATCTCGAGACCGCGCTTGCCGGCGGCCGCGACCCGGCCGGGCTCGAGGCGGCGGCGCAGGTCGCGATCGCCGAGCTCGACCGGATGGCCCGGCTGGTCGAGAGCCTGCTCCGCCTGGCCCGCACCGGCGCGGACGGCCCGCAGGCCCGCGACCTCGTCGACGTCGGCGAGCTCGCCGAGCGGGTTGTGGCGCGCTCACGGGTGCTCGGCGACCGCGCGTGGCATGTGGCCGCCGCGGAGGGAGCCATGGTCGAGGGCGACTCCGATGCGCTCGACCAGGTGCTTCTGAACCTGATCTCAAACGCCGTCCGCCACACGACGCCCGGACAGGCGATCGGGGTCCGCGTCGACCTCGTCCCCGATGCGGTCGTGGTCGAGGTCTCGGACACCGGCGAGGGGATCGATCCCGATCTCCTGCCCACGCTCTTTGACCGGTTCACGCGTGCGGACGCGGCCCGCGGTCGCGACACCGGCGGCGCCGGCCTCGGGCTCGCGATCTGCCGCGCCATCGTCGAGGCCCACGGCGGCACCATCACGGCCGCGAGCACTCCCGGGCTCGGCGCCACCTTCACGGTGGAGCTGCCCAAGGCTCCCGCGGGCACACCGGTGTCCGGCATGAGAACGGTCTCACCCCCGGTTCACGCCTAGCTCACCCCGCCTCCGTACGGTGGGAGACGAGCCGCGGTGAAGCGGCGCCCCAACCCGGAGGAGGAATCTTCGTGACCGTCCACCCGTCAGTCGCCTTCGCGGCCTTCGCAGCAGGGCTTGTGGTCGGCGGCGGCGCCTATGCCGCAAGCCATGACCTCGGGCTCGGCGACGGCCTCACGGCCTCTGCCGGCGCCCGGGCCAGGCTCAGCGAGCAGATCCCCACCGGCCGTGCGAGCCGGCGCGGGCATCTGATGCACTGGCACGCCCCGCGCGTGCCCCACATGAAGCCGCCGCGCGCACCGGCGCCGGTCATCCAGGTGGCCGCCGCCGCACCGGCGGTGTCCTCGGCACCCACAGCCGCGCCCGTGACGAGCACGAGCCCGGCCCCGCCGGTCACCCGCACCAGCCCGACCGGCGGCGACGACGACGGAGGCGGCGATGACTAGCACCGGACTTCGGATCTACACGACCATCATCGCGCTCATCTGCGGCGGCGCGGTGGCCTGGTCGATCCACCAGGCGTCGCTGGCCTCCTCCTGGCAGGCCGACGCACGCTCGTGGCACGCCGTCGCGCAGCGCACCGTGCTGCACGACCAGGCGACTTCCGTTCACATGCGCCGCCTCGTCCACCGCTACAACCGGCTCGTCATCCAGACCCGACGCTCCGAGCGGAAGCTGCTTGCGAGCATCCGCCGCGGGCAGGCGGCCGCCTCGTCCCTCCCGTCCGCGTCCTTCGCGAGCGCGTCCGCGCCGATCTCGTCGCCGGCTCCGGTGGCGTCACCGGCTCCCTCGGCTCCGTCCACGCACACCAGCTGATGTCGTCGGCCACCATCACACCTCAGACGACGGCCGCGTGGGAGTGGCGCGCGACCGGGACGACCTGGCGCATCCACCACACCGGCGGCGTCGAGGCGGGGCTCGCCGCGACGGTCGCCCAGGCGGTGGAGCGCGACGAGGCGCGCTGGTCGCGCTTCCGGCCCGACAGCGAGGTCGCGCAGATCAACCACTCGGCGGGCCGGCCGGTTCAGGTCTCGCCGCCGACGCTCGACCTGCTCGACGCGTGCGTCCACTGGATGCGGCTCACGGGCGGCGTGTTCCAGCCGCTGGTCGGGGGTGCGCTCGTCGCCTGGGGCTACCGCCGCAGCCTCTCCGACCGCAACGCGTATGCCTCGGCGAGCCCCGATCCGCGTCGCCTGGAGGGCCGGCCTCGGGTCGACCGCGACAGGGGCACGGTTCAGATCCCGGCGGGCACACGGCTCGACCTCGGCGGGATCGCCAAGAGCTGGATGGCCGGCCGCGCCGCTTCGCTCGTGCGCGCGCGGTGCGACGATCCGGCGATCCTGGTGGACGCCGGCGGCGACCTGGTCGCCGCGCGGGGCGGTCATCTCATCTCGGTCGAGGATCCGCGCGACCACGCCGCGCCGCCGCTCGCGCAGGTTCGCGTGGGGGAGGGCCAGGGGATCGCCACGTCGGGGTTCGGCCGGCGCCGCTGGCAGAACGGCGACGGCCGCGATGCCCACCACCTGATCGACCCGGAGACGGGCGCGCCCGGCCCGCGGACGCACGCGACGGTGCTGTCGGACAACCCCGTCGCCGCCGACGTGCTGGCGAAGGTGCTCACGCTGCGGCCGGGACGCATCGCCGCGATCGAGGAGGCGGCGCTCGTGATGGTCGACGGTGAGCTCATGACGACGCCCGCCTGGGACGAGGTGGTCGCATGATCCTGTGGGATGTCGCCAGGGCGAGCGCGTTCGTTGCGTTCGCCTGTTACACGCTGGTCGTCGCGTGGGGGATCACGCTGAGCGCCCGCGTCTGGCGCCCACCGGCGCCGCAGATGGGCTACCACCGCTTCCTGGCTTCGCTGGGGCTCGTCGCGGTCGGGATCCACATTGCGGCGCTCATGCTCGATCGCTACGCGCGGGTGACGGTCGCCTCGCTCGTCGGGCTCGATCCGCGGCCGGGCGTCGTCGTCGGCGCCGTCGCGCTCTGGCTCGTCCTGGCGCTTCCGCTGTCGTTCCGGCTCAAGCAGGCGCGCTTCATGTCCCAGCGGGCCTGGCGGTCGCTGCACTACTTCGGATACGCGGTGTGGGGCCTCTCGCTCGTGCACGGGATCGCCGCGGGCTCGGACTCGCGGTCGTTCCTCGCCCTCTCCGCCTATGGAACGTCGGCCGCGATCGTCGGCGGTGCCGCCTGGTACCGCTGGATCGAGCGGCCGATGCCCGCTGTTCGGCCCGCCCCCCGGCGCGACCGGATTCCGGCCCGAGCGGCGCTCGAGCTCGAGGGAGGCGAGCCATGAGCGCCCCGGGCCGGGTCACGATCGTCGGAAACGGCGTCGCCGGCTACGCGTGCGCTCGCCGCCTGGCCGAGAGCGGCGTGCCGGTCACCCTCGTCGGGCCCGGGCTGCCCTGCGACCGGCCGCCGCTCTCGAAGCGGGCGCTCATCCGGCGCGCCGCGCCGTACATGGCGACCGCCGCGGAGCTCACGCGGGCCGGGATCGAGCATCTCGACGGATGGGCGGTGGACCTCGACCTTGCTCGCCGCCGACTCGGGGTCCGGTCCACCGCCCGCGGCGAGCTCCACGAGCACGACTTCGAGGAGCTCGTCTGGGCGACCGGCCTGCGGCTTCGCAGGCCGCCGATCCCAGGCATCGGGGTCGCCCACCAGAACGCCGACCCGGCAGGTCTCGAGGAGCTTCTTCCCCGCCTCGAGCGGCCGGGTCGGCGGGTGGCGGTGATCGGGGCGGGCTTGATCGGGACAGAGACGGCCGCCACGCTCTCCGCCACCCACCGAGTCACGCTGTTCGAGCGCGACGAGCTCCCGCTCGGGCGGCTCCACCGGGCCGTCGGTCAGGCCGCACGCGACGTGCTGGCGGCGCTCGGCGTCCACTTCGCCGGCGGCTGCGGCCTCGAGCGGATCGTCCCGATCCCCGGCGGGTCGCACCTCATCGAGACGTCCACCCACAGCCGGATCGCCGCAGACGTCGTGATCGCAGCGGCGGGTGTGGCCTCGACGCTGCCGGAGGCCCTGGGCAGCGGACCGACCCTCGACACCGACGAGCGGCTGGCCGTCGCCGGTCTCGACGGCGTGTGGGCATGCGGCGACACGGCCGCGTTCCCGCATCCGCGCTTCGGCCGGATCGCCATCCCGCACTGGGACAACGCCCGGGCCGGAGGGGCCCACGTGGCGCAGGCCATCCTCGGATCGCGCGAGCCGTTCGTGCGCGATCCGTACTGGTTCTCTGACATCGGCCCGCTGCGCGTGCAGCAGGTCGGCTTCGAGCCCGCCGTGTGCGAGTGGTCGTTGCGCGACGGGCTGCACATCGGGCACGCGGAGGACGGCCGGGCCGCCTGCGTCCTTCTGCTCAACTCCCCGGCCCGCCTGAACGACGCCCGCCGTCTGGTCGCGGCGGCGTGACCAGAGAGGAGCGTTCCATGGAGACCCAGATCATCATCGACCCCGACGTCTGTGTCGGGTACGGCGAGTGCATCGCCGAGGACGCGGAGGCGGTCGAGCTCGACGACAACGGCTGTGCGCGTGCGCTCGTCCCGCTCATGACCCGGGACCGGGCCGAGCGGCTGTGCGCGGTCTGCCCGGTCGGCGCGATCTCGCTCCGGTCGGCCTCGGCGGCCTAGCCGGTCCCGTCAGGCCGGCGCCAGTCGTAGACGACGTCCAGCGCCTCGGGCGCCCGCACGGCGCCGGCCAGCTCGATCACCTCGAGCTGGAGGTCGTGCTTCTCGGCGAGCTGGCGGACGGTCGCCCGCGGATCGCCGCCCTCGAAGAGGAACGCGACGTGGCGCGGGCCGATGAAGACCGTGTGCCGGTGGAGGTCTGTCGCGGCGATGTCGTACGGCGGTTCGCCCGAGAAGATCCGCAGGAGCTCCTCGCGGCGGTTCGGGTCGATCTGGGAGACGTAGAGGATCTCGGTTCCGGGCATCAGAGGTCGCCACCTCCCAGGGCTCGCAGCGCGTTCAGGATCACCGCCACGTCGATCACCTCCTGGAAGATGGCACCGCCCACAGGGGGAAGGTATCCCGCCGCCGCAAACGCCATCCCCGCCATCGAGAGGCCGAGACCGGCGATGACGCTCTGGCGGGCGATATGGATGGAGCGGCGGCCGATGGACACCGCGTGGGCCACGCGGTCGATCCGGTCGACCGCGATCACTGCGTCGGCCGCCTCGGAGGCGACGGTGGCGCCGGCCGCGCCGAGCGCGATGCCGACGTCGGCCAGGGCCAGGGCCGGCGCGTCGTTGATGCCGTCGCCGACCATCACCACCGGGGCGAGCTCCTCCCGGCCGGCCAGCGCGCGCACCAGCTCGAGCTTGTCGGCGGGCGACTGGCGGGCGTAGATGCGATCGACGCCGGCGGCGCGCCCGATGTCCTCGGCCGTCGTCTCGACGTCGCCGGTGGCGAGGGCCACGTGGCGGACGCCCGAGCGGCGCAGCTCGGCGACGAGCCCGGATGCGTCCTCGCGCAGGTGGTCGGCCATGACGATGACCGCCACGATCTGGCCGTCGGCGGCGACGGTCACCTGGGCCTCGCCTGCGGCGACGCCGGTGTCGCCGGCGAGCGCGGGGATTCCCTGGGCGGCGACGAAGGCGCGGCTTCCGACCGCGACTCTCCGGCCGTCCACGTCGCCGGCGATGCCCTGGCCGGCGTCCTCGCGCACGTGCGCCGGCATGCTGAGCCGAAGCCCTCGCTGGGCCGCCTCGCGCACGAGCGCTGCGGCCATCGCATGCGACGAGAACTGGTCGAGCGATGCGGCGATCCGCAGCGCCTCGTCGGACGGCAGCCCATCGGTCGTCACGATCCGGTCGACCTCGGCCGTCCCGAGCGTGAGCGTGCCGGTCTTGTCGAAGAGCACCGTCTGCGCCCGGCCGAGCGCCTCGATGACGGCGCCGCCCTTCACGATCACGCCGGCCCGGGCCGCCCGGGAGATGCCGGAGACGAACGCGATGGGGGCCGCCAGGATGAGCGGGCACGGCGTCGCGACGACGAGCACCGCGACCGCGCGGCGCGGGTCGCCGCTGATCGCCCAGGCCGATCCGGCGACCAGGAGCGTCAGCGGCAGGAACACCATCGCGTAGCGGTCGGCCATGCGCACAAACGGGGCCTGGCTGCGCTCCGCCTCGCGGACCAGCCGCACCAGCGCGGCGTACGTGCTGCCGGAGGCGGGCGTCGTCGCCTCGAGCTCGAACGCCTCACCGGCGTTCACGCAGCCGCCGCGGGCGGTGCCGCCGGTGTGGAGGGTGGTGGGGAGCGGCTCGCCTGTGAGCGCCGACTCGTCGATGATCGCCTCCTGGCTGCGGACGACGCCGTCGGTCGGGATCACCTCCCCGGCGCGGACGAGCAGCCGGTCGCCGACCTCGACGAGGTCGACGTCGATCCGCTCCACCGTGCCGTCGGTGAACCGGTTCGCCGCCTTCGGTGCCCGGTCGACGAGCAGCGTGAGCTCGCGGCGCGCGCGCCCCTGAGCGAAGAGCTCGAGCGCGTTGCCGCCGGCGAGCATGAGCGCGATGACCGCGCCCGCCAGGTACTCGCCGATGGCGAGCGCACCGAGCATCGCCAGGAGCGCGATGGCATCGACACCGACGTCACCGCGGACGAGCGACCGCGCGACCGAGACAGAGAGCGGGATCAGGAGGGCGAGCGTCGCTGCCGCCCAGATCGCGCCCGCGGCCTGGTGCGCTCCGGCCAGCGCGAGCACCCCGCCGCACGCCAGGCTTGCCGCCGCCGCGCCCGGCAGGAGGAGGTGTCTCCCTAGAGCCGTGCGCGGCAGGCGGAACATGGGTGGTTGGTCACGCCTCGGCCGCCACCCGCTCGGCGGTCTCGAGACCTGGTCCTGGGCCGGCGCCCGGGACGACGAGCACCGGGCAGGCCGCGATCGGCAGCAGGCGCTGCGTTGTCGAGCCGAGCAGCGCGCCCTTGAACGGGCCGCGGCCGCGGCTGGCGATGACGATGAGGCCGGCCTCGACATCGTCGGCGATGCCGGCGATGACCTTGGCCTCGTCGCCCATGAGGCTGTCGCGGATCTCGAGAGAGCACTCCACGCCGGACGCTGCGATCGCGTCGACCCGGGCCTGCAGCGTGGCCTCGATCGCCGGCTCGATCGCGTGCGTCCGGGCATGCGCGACGACGACGCGCGCCGCATCTCTGCCGGCGAACTCCACGGCGACCGGGATGGCCCGCTCGGAGCCTTCCGAGCCGTCAAGCGCAAGGACGATGGTGGACATGGCAAACCCCCAGTCTTGGTGGTTTCCATTCATGGTGGCGCGTCCGCTCTCACCCGGCATCGGGGTGCGTACCGAACCCCGGTGCGGCCTTCCCGTAGGCTGGTTTCGTGGCGCCACCGATGGCCACGGTCACGAGTCCGGGGTAGCCTGGGTTCGGAACGGATGAGCGGAGGTGAAGCGTGAGCGGCCTGCGACGGCTACGCATCGTGATCGCCGGAGGAGGGGTGGCTGCGCTCGAGGCTGCGCTCGCCCTGCGGACGCTCGCGCCGGAGCTTGTCGACATCACCCTCGTTGCCCCGACCGACCGGTTCCGGTTCCGGGCCGCGTCGGTCGGCGAGCCGTTCGACCGCGCCGAGGTGCACCGGTTCGACCTGGCCGCCATCTGCGACGACATCGGCGTCGCGCTCCGCACCGGCGCGCTCACCGCCGTCGACCCCGAGGATCACAGCGCGACGATCGCCGCCGACGAGCGGCTCGGCTACGACGCGCTCGTCGTCGCGTGCGGCGCGCGGGCCGAGCAGGTCATCCCGGGCGCGCTCGTCTTCGGTGGCCCGGAGGACGTGGAAGCGCTGCGCGGCCTGGTGGATGACCTCGACCGCGGGGAGGTGCGATCGGTCGCGTTTGCGATCCCGGCCAGCGTCGGCTGGACGCTTCCCGCGTACGAGCTGGCCCTCCTCACTGCGCAGCGGGCCGACCCGCGCGTGGCGGTGTCGATCGTGACGCCGGAGGAGGAGCCGCTGGCGGCGTTCGGGGGCGAGGCGAGCGCCGAGGTGCGCCGCCTGCTCGCCGAGCGGGGGATCGAGCTGCACCTGCGCCAGACGCCCGCGACGTTCTCGGAGGGCCGCCTGCGCACGCAGCCCGGGGATCAGCTCTGGGTGGAGCGGGTCGTCGCGCTGCCGCGGCTCGTGGGCATCCCGATCGACGGCCTGCCGGCGAACCACGACGGGCTGCTCCGCACCGACGCCTTCGGGCGCGTCGACGACCTGTCCGACGTGTATGCCGCCGGCGATATCACGGCGTTCCCGGTGAAGCAGGGCGGAATCGCGGCCGAGCAGGCCGACGCGGTCGCGGAGATGCTCGCGTCAGAGGCCGGCGCCGACGTGACGCCGGCGCCGTTCGACCCGGTCCTCCGCGGCGTGCTCATGACCGGCGAGGATGACCGCTTCCTGCGCGCCGAGCTGGCGGGCGGGCGCGGCAGCACCGGAGCGGCCGACGCGCGGGCCCTGTGGTGGCCGCCGTCGAAGGTCTCGGGCCGTTACCTGGCGCCGTACCTGGCCGGCGTGGAGATCGGTGATTCTCAATTGACGTGATGGCCTGGGCGGCGAGAATCGAGTAGCGCAAGGACGCAGGGCAGCCCAATATCGGGTGGATATTGGGCTGACCGAGGACGCCGCGATGCGACGGTTCGCAGCCGCAGCCCCGTCAGAATCGCCATCAGTCCACGGTCGTGCGTCCAGGCGCGCGGCAATTGGGAATCAGCGATCTAGGCCGCTACCACGTCTTGAGCCGGCCCTGCGGGACGGCGTGCGCGATCCGGACGCGGGAGTCAACCGCCACGCAGTCGTCCGCGAGCGCGATGACGGGGTTCAGGTCGAGCTCCGCCACCTGTGGGAAGTCCTCCGCCAGGGCGGCGAGCCTGACGACCAGGTCGACGAGCGCGGCCGTGTCGGCCGGCGGGCGACCGCGGAACCCGCCCACCAGCTCGCCCGCCTTCCCGGACGTGATGAGCTCGCCCGCGTCGATGTCGGTGAGCGGGAGCGTCGCAAACGCCGTCCCGCCGATCAGCTCGGCCATCGTGCCGCCGGGGCCGAAGGCCACCACGGGGCCGAACACCGGGTCCTGCACGACACCGGCGAGGAGCTCGATCCCGCCCGAGACCATCGGCTGGAGCACGGCCGGGTACCCGATCCGGTCGAGGGCGGCATCGAGCGCGGCCAGGTCGCCGACTCCGAGAATCACGCCGCCCCTGTCGATCTTGTGGACGCCCGCTTCGCCGAGCTTCACGACGAGCGGATAGCCGAGCGCATGCGCGGCCTCCAGCGCCTCGGGGCGGTTCGTCACCGTGCGCTGGGTGACGCACGGCACGCCGTAGGCGGTGAGGAGCCGGCGGGCGGCGTCCGCGCCGAGCCACGCGTCGGGTGAGGCCTCGAGCGCCGATTCGATCACCGCGTGGGCCGCCGATCGGTCGACGACGGGCTCGTGGACGCGGCCATGCGGCTGGCGCAGCCATTCGGCCCGGTCGGCGGCCCGCGCGAGCGCGCCGGCGGCGGCCTCCGGGTAGCGGTAGCACGGCACCGACCCGCTGTGAGTCGCACTGCCGGGGGTGACGGCAAGCACGGGCTTCCTGACCTGCTCACGGTCGCATACATCGGCGATGGCGCGAACCACGTCATCGGGCATTGCGAGCGCCGTGGGAGCCGTGAGGACGACGAGCGAGTCGACGTCGGTGTCGGCGAGGAGCAGCGGCACGACGGTAGCGTAGGTCTCCGCCGTCGCCGAGGCGATCATGTCGACGGGGTTGGTGACCGTCGCCTCGTCCGGCAGGAGCGCGGCGAGGTGCTCGCGCGTGTGCTCGTTGAGCGGCGCAAGCTCGAAGCCGAGCTCGGCGCAGGCGTCGGCGCAGAGGATCGCCAGCCCGCCGGCGTTCGACAGGATCGCGACCCGTCTCCCGTGCGGCAGCGGCTGCGTCGCGACAAGCTGGAGGACGTCGCACAGCTCCTGCAAGGTGTGCGCGCGGATCACGCCGGCCTGCTCGAACAGCGCCTCCACCGCCCGGTCGGAACCGGCCAGCGCGGCGGTGTGCGACATCGCGGCCCGCTCACCCATCGTCGTCGACCCGCTCTTGAGCGCCAGAACCGGCTTTTGCCTGGCGACCCGGCGGGCGATGCGCGCGAACCGGCGGGGGTTCCCGACCGACTCCAGGTAGAGCGCGATCGCGGCGGTCGAGTCGTCGTCCTCCCAGTACTCGAGCAGGTCGTTGGACGACACATCCGCCTTGTTGCCGATCGAAACGAACGCGGACATGCCGAGGCCGCGCTGGGAGGCCTCGTCGATCACCGCGAGGCCGACGGCCCCGCTTTGCGACGAGATGGCGACGTTCCCCGGCTCGAACTGGCGGCGCGAGAACGTGGCGTTCATCCTTGTCGCCGCGGCGAAGACGCCCAGGCAGTTCGGCCCGACCATGCGCGCACCGTGCGAGCGGACGAGCGACAGCAGGTCGGCCTCGGCCTTCGCGCCGGCCGGCCCGGTCTCGGCGAACCCGGCCGAGATCACGCACACCGCCTTCGTGCCGGCGGCAAGCGCCTCGGCGACCGCTCCCTGAACGGCGCCCGAGGGCACCGCGATGACCGCCAGGTCGATGGGCACCGGCAGCTCCGCGACCGAGGCGTGCGCGGGGTGCCCGGCGACGGGCTCGCCGGAGCGGTTGACCGGAAACACCGATCCGGTGTAGCCGGCCTCGACGATGTTCCGGAAGACGGCACCTCCGATCGACCCCTCGCGTGCGGACGCGCCGACGACTGCGACCGAGTCCGGCTCAAGCACGGGCCGAAGCGACGGCCCGACCGCGGTGTGGTCGCGAAAGTCCACCGCCTCCAGGTAGCGCTCGTCGAACCGGATCGGGAAGTCGACGCGGACCTCTTCGCCGTCGTCGCTGCGGGTCACCTCGAACCCCGAGTCCTCGAAGACCCGCAGCATCGGCTGGTTCTCGGCCAGCACCTCGGCGATGAAGCGCTCGATCCCGACCTTTCCTGCCTCTTCCGCGATCTGCTCGAGCAGCCGCGTGGCGATCCCGTCCGCCTGGCGGTCGTCGGCCACCACGAACGAGACCTCCGCCAGCCGCGGGTCACGCAGGCGCATGAAGCTGGCCAGGCCGATCACCCGGTCACGCTCGTCGGCGTCGACGGCGGTCGCGAGGAGCACGCCTTCGCTCATCCAGTCCGGCGCGAGGAAGCTCGCGACCATGGCGTCGTCCACGCGGCGGGTGCCGTGGAAGCGCAGGCGCATGCTTGCCGGCGAGAGCTCGGTCAGGAACCGGCGCACGCCGTCGGCGTCCTCCTCGGTCGGCGGTCGCAGGCGTAGGGTGCGGCCGCCCCGCAGGATGACGTCGTGAACGCGTTGCCCTGTGGCGCTCATGGACCTCGATACATTAGGCCGCGGTCGGCCGAATCACCAGGACCGAGCAGCCGGCGCGGTGCGCCGCGCGCTCGCTGACGCTGCCGAGCGCGTGGACTCCGCGCAGGCCGCGGCTTCCGAGCACGAGCAGGTCAGCCTGCACGCCGGAGAACGCATCGACGGGGTCGCGCTCGTCGTCGGTCAGCGGGAATCCGCCGTTGTCCGTCACGATCGACCGCACCGCGGCGTGGTCGACGGCGGTGGTCCTGCCCATCGCCACGAGGCCACTGAGGTCGGCGCCGGTCCTGGCGGCGATGGCCACGGCGTGCCGGGCGGCCAGGCGCGACTCGTCCGACCCATCGAGCCCGACGACGATCGACCGCGGGAAGCCGCCCTGCGCCGGCCGCGTGAGGAGGACCGAGCACGGTGCCGAGTGGAGGAGCAGGGTGGCGACGCTGCCGATCACGATGCCGGACATCCGCCGGTGGCCGTGGCTCCCGACGGCGACGACGGTCGCGTTTCGAACCTTCGCCTCGACGACCGAGAGCGGGCCCGGAGGCCCCGTGACGACGCCGGACTGGACCGTGACGTGCGCGGGCAGCTCGGCCTGCGCCGCCTCGATGCCGGCGTCGATCGCCGCGCGGGTCACCTTCGCGGCGCGCGAGATCGGAAACGCCGGCCATCCGATTGAGACCGTCGCGCTTTCGTTGACGACCCCGAACAACGCCACCTCGGCGCCCTCGGGCGCGAGCCGCGCCACCTGGCGGACGCTCTCGAGGCTCGCCTCGGAGCCGTCGACGCCGCACGCGATCCGCGCGAAGACGTCGGTGGCCGCGGGTCCGGAGCTCATGCGTCCGCCTCGGCGGCGGCGTCGGGCTGGTCGCGCACGACCAGGACCGGGCAGGGGGCGTGCTGGAGCACGCCCAGGGTGGTGCTTCCGAAGATCAGCGACATCATCGCCCCCCATCCGTGTGATCCGATGACGATCATGTCGGCGCCCCGCCGGGTCGCCGTGTCACAGATCGCCTCCACAGCCGGCCCCTTGGCGACGATCGTCTCGGCGTCGGTGCCCGCCGCGGCCGCGCGTCCCGCCGCCTCGGCGAGCCGCTCCTCGGCCCAGGTCCGCTCGGCGTCGAGGAACTCGGAGTCGAGCATCTCAGGCACCGGGACTCCGAAGCTCGCCCGCAGCGGCGCCCAGACGGATACGAACGCCGCAATCTCGCCGCGCGCCCGCGCAAGCTCGAGGCCGATTGCCTCCGCCGCGCGGGCGGGAGCTGACCCGTCGGTCGCGATCAGGATCATGCAGACCTGCTCCGCCCATGCCTCGGGCTGGGTCCACAGCCCGGCAGACCCGGCCGTCGGGTTTCCGTCAGTTGACGGCTGCGGCCTCCTGCGCCGCGTCCGTCGTCTTGGCGCCGGCGGCGGAGTCCGGCACGACGAGCACCGGGCAGCCTGCGAGATGCAGCAGCCGCTGGGCGACGCTTCCGAGGAACACGCCCGCCAGAGCGGTGTGGCCGCGCGTGCCCGTGACGATGACGTCCGCGGACTCCTTCGCGGCGGCGTCTGCGATGACGTGCGCCGGCCCGCCGGTCATCGTGCTCGTGACCTGGAGCTCGGCCTTGATGCCGTCGTCGTTCAGCTGCTTCATCTGACCGCGGATCTTCTGGAGGAGCTCCTCCTCGTCCACATGGACGGGCCCTGCGGCTCGGCCGGCCATGATCTCCTTCACGTGCACGGCGACGATCCGGCCGCCGGATTCCTTCGCCAGGCGTCCGGCATAGTCGACCGCGTTATCGGATGGCCGCGAGCCGTCGACCGCCAGAACAATTGTTCCAAACATCGCGCACCTCCAGTGCTCGTGGGGTTGGTAGGACAGTGTTGGCGCCCGAGATAACGTCCGCATCCGGGCGCCTGCGGATTCCGCGTGCGGGAATGCCGTATTCTCCCACCGTGAGTGCGACGGCGCCAGACAATCGCCTCCAGGCGCTGCTCGACGCGGGCGTCGCGATCGCAGGCGGGCTCGAGCTCCGGCAGATCCTTCCTCGGCTGGTCCAGACCGCCTGCGACCTGACGGGTGCGAAATACGGCGCTCTGGGCGTCCTCGACGAGTCGGGCAACCGCCTGGCCCAGTTCATCACGGCAGGCCTGAGCGACGAGGAGCGCGACTCCATCGGCGACCTCCCGACGGGCCGCGGCATTTTGGGCGTCTTGATCACGGATGCGAGGCCGTTAAGGCTACCGGATATCGGCACCGATCCGCGGTCCGTCGGCTTTCCGCCGCGCCATCCGCCGATGCGAAGCTTCCTGGGCGTGCCGGTCATCGCGGGCGGAAGCGTGTTCGGGAACCTGTACCTGACCGAGAAGGCCGCCGGCGACTTCACCGAGGCGGACGAGGGGGTCGCGGTCATGCTCGCCGCCCAGGCGGGCGTCGCGATCCAGAACGCCCGCCTCTTCGCCGACGCGAAGAGCCACGCGGACGCGCTGGAGCGGGCGTGGACGGAGCTCTCGTCGGTCGACGAGCTCCTGGGCGCGATCCTGAGTGGAGGCGAGCGCGACTCCGTGCTCCAGCTCCTCGCCGATCAGGCGGTGCGCGTGATCCCGTCGGCCGTGATCGGGATCGCCCTCCCCGAGGAGGACCGCACCATGCTGCGCTATGTCGCCGCCGCGGGTGAGCGGGCGGACCGCCTGCGCCAGCACACGGTGCCGGTGGGGGGCTCGAAGGTGGGCGCGGCGCTGCTCGCCCGCCGCGTCGTCAGGGTCGACGACCTCGAGTCCGACCCCGACGCGTACGCGCCGACCGGGCGGATCGCGGGCGTCCGCTCGCTCCTGATCGTCCCGATCGTGCGCCGGTTCGAGGCGGTCGGCGTCATCGTGGCGGGCGATCGGCAGACGCCCGAGGCGCTCGAGGGGGAGGATGAGCGGCTTCTCCAGGCCTACGCGACCCGGACGGTGCTCGTGCTCGAGCTCGCCCAGGCCCTCGCGACTGAGCGCGACCGCGCCAACGCCGTCGAGCGCCTCGTCGCGTCGGAGATCCGCGATGCGGCCCGCCGCGAGACGCTGCGGCGGGTGGTGGACGCCCAGGAGCGCGAACGGCGCCGGCTTGCGATCGAGCTGCACGACGAGACCGGCCAGTCGCTGGCGGCGGTGCTGATGGGCCTGCGCCGCCTGGAGGAGTCGGGCGACCCCGCCACCGTGCGGGCCACCGTCGAGGAGCTGCGCGGGACGGTCGTGAACGCGGTGCAGGAGCTCCGCGCCCTGGCGGTCGAGCTGCGGCCGAAGGCGCTCGACGACTTCGGCCTCGCGCCGGCGCTCGAGCGTCTCATCGACACCTACAGCCGGCGCACCGGCCTGGAGGTCGACTCGCACCTCGCCGGCCTCGAGCCCCGTCTGGACGAGCCGATAGAGTCGGCGCTCTACCGAATCGCGCAGGAGGCGCTCACCAACATCGCAAAGCACGCCGGAGCGTCGGCGGTGAGCATCGTCACCCGGCGCACCGGCGAGCGGCTCACGATGATCGTGGAGGACAACGGAACCGGATTCGATGCAACGGCCCCCGCCGAAGGGCTGGGCCTGGTGTCGATGCGCGAGCGCGCGGAGCTTCTGGGCGGGTCGCTCCGGCTTGAGTCGAGCACCGAGCACGGGACGACGCTGGTCGTCGAGGTTCCTGCGTGATTCGCATCCTCATCGTCGACGACCACGCGGTGGTCCGCTCCGGCCTGCGCCTCTTGCTCGAGCGCGAGGAGGATCTCGAGGCGGTCGGCGAGGCCGGTGACGGCAAGCAGGCCGTGCGGCTTGCGCGCGAGCTCCGGCCCGACGTGGTGCTGCTCGACGTCGTCATGCCCGGCTCGAGCGGGATCGACGCGGCCGCCGAGATCAGGCTGGAGTCGCCCGACTCGCGCATCCTCATGCTGTCGATGCAGGACGACCCGACGTATGTTCGCCAGGCGTTCGCCTCCGGCGCGGCCGGCTACGTCCTGAAGGATGCGGCCGACGCCGAGCTCGTCGAGGCCGTGCGCAAGGTCGCCGCGGGCGACCAGTACGTGCACCCGGTCCTGGGCGCACGGCTCGTCGCCGAACCCGAGGCGATCTCGGGTCCCGTCGACTCCCTCTCCGACCGGGAGCGCGAGGTGCTGAAGCTGCTTGCGCTCGGCCACACGAACCAGGAGATTGCCCGTCAGCTCTTCGTCAGCGTCCGGACGGTCGAGGCCCACCGCGCCCACATCCTGAACAAGCTGCGCGCCTCGACCCGGGCAGAGCTCGTCCGCCACGCGATCGACACCGGCCTCCTGAACGACTAACGAGCCGTTCGCGCCCGACCACCGGGGCCCTCCCGTCGCCGCGCAATGCGCCGCGAAACGCCGGGCCACCCCCGAGGAGGCCCGCGGGGGAACCATGGGTTCCCCCGCGTAATTGTCCGCACCGTGGGTTTCGTGATTCTCCTGCCCCAGATCGGCGCGGGCGCCGATGACGCGCCGGTTGCGCGCCTGCAGGATGCGTGCGGACAGTAAGGAGCCCGCCATGATCTCGCCTGAACATACGACCGCACAACGAGCGGCGCCACACGCCGCGCCGGCACGCCTGGGCGTCGACTCGGAGGTCGGCGTTCTGCGGCGTGTCATGCTGCACCGGCCCGGCCGCGAGCTCGAGCGGCTGACGCCGACGAACAAGGACGAGCTGCTCTTCGACGACGTGCTGTGGGTGAAGCGCGCCCGCCAGGAGCACGATGCCTTCACCTACACGCTGCGAGGTCGCGGGGTCGCCGTGCTCCACCTCGAGGACCTCTTGGCCGAGACGCTGGAGGACCCCGCCGTCTGCGCATCGCTCGTTGCGAAGACGATCGCCCACGCGGAGCTCGGCCGGCGGCTCGGCGAGCGCGTGTACGACTGGCTGTACCGGCTGCCGCCCGCCGAGGTGGCGGCCGCGCTCATCGGCGGCGTGAGCTTCAGCGACCTGCCGTTCTCCTCGAGCGGGCTGATCGTGCAGACCGCGCGGCCCGACGACTTCGTGATCGCGCCGCTTCCGAACCACCTCTTCACGCGCGACACCTCGGCGTGGATCTACTCGGGGCTCACGATCAACACGATGGCGAAGCC
>DATIDU010000342.1:0-12174 GCA_035456145.1 Gaiellales bacterium
GTGGTCACGGGTGCGGCGATCGCCGAGCAGCTCGGCATCCCCGGGGACGCGCTCCTGGGTGCCGAGTTCGCGGCGCTCAGCGAGGCCGAGCGGCTCGAGCGCATCGACTCCATCGGCGTCGTCGGCCGGGTCGCGCCGGAGCACAAGGTGCTCCTCGCGGAGACGCTCAAGCAGAAGGGCCAGGTCGTCGCCATGACCGGAGACGGCGTGAACGACGCCCCCGCCATCAAGGCCGCCGACATCGGGATCGCCATGGGGACCGGAACCGAGGTCGCCAAGAACGCGGGCCGCATGATCCTGTCCGACGACAACTTCGCGACGATCATGTACGCCGTCGAGCAGGGCCGGAAGCTCTACGACAACCTCACGAAGTACATCCGCTTCGTGCTGCTCATGCTCGTGGCGTTCGTGCTCACGTTCCTCGGAGCGAGCCTCTTCAACATCGCGGAGGGCCAGCCGTTCTCCCCGGCGCAGGTGCTGTGGATCCACTTCATCATCAGCGCGGCCTTCGGCGTCGCCTTGGGCTTCGACGAGGAGACCCCAGGCCTCATGCAGCGCTCGCCGCGCCCGCGGGGCGAGTCGATCCTCACCCGGCCGATGATGCTCACCGCCGGCCTGGTGGGGCTGTTCATCGCAGCGGCGTCGCTCACGATGATCGAGATCGGCGTCCACCACTACGACAGCGTCCAGATCGGGATCTCCGTGGCGTTCACCGCCTTCGCGCTGATGATGGTCGCCGCGGCCTACGAATGCCGAAGCGAAACCGGGACCGTGCTCACGAGCGATACCTTCAACAGCCGCCGGATGAACCTGATCGCGGCGGTGGAGGCGATCGGGGCCGTGCTGGTCACGCAATGGGACTTTCTGAACCGGTTGCTTGCAACCGTGCAGCTCACCGCGCAGCAGTTCGGCCTGGCGCTGCTCTGCCCGATCGCGCTCCTCGCCGCCTGGGAGATCGCCAAGGCGATCGCCCGGCGCAGCGACCACCCAACGACTGACCAAGGAGGTCTGTGATGGCTACGGCAACTATGGGCGACGACCGCGGCGGTACGATGCGGATCGGCCTCACCGGATGGGGTGCGTTCGGTGCGGTGACGCTGATCGTGCTCGGGGGACTGAACATCATCAACGGCTTCACCGCGATCCACAACTCGAGCTACTTCGCGCGCGACCACATCGTCTACCACAACCTGACGGTCTGGGGTTGGGTGTTCCTGATCTGGGGCATCCTCCAGCTGGTCGCCGGGGCTCTCGTCTTCGCCCACAGCGTCACCGGGTACTACATGGGCGTCTGCCTCGCCGGCACGGCGACGATCCTCTGGTTCTTCATGTTGTTCGCCGCGCCGATCCCCGCAATGGTGGGGGTCATCGTGGGCCTGATCGTGGTCTACAGCATGACGGTGGGATCGCAGGACGCCTTCTCTGACGCCTGACACCCGGCACCTGCGGTGCTAGATCTCGTCCCGCCCCACCTGGAGCCGTTCGGCGATCGCGGTGAGCTGCCGCTCGATCGTCTCGAGCCGCCGCTTCATCTGCGCATCCTCGTCGGCCTGCCGGCGCCTGAGCACGGTCTCGAACAGAGCCGAGGTGACGAGCGCCGTCAGGACGGCGGAGGCGGCGATCCCGAGCAGCATCACGACGCCGCCGATGATCTGTCCTCGGGTGCTCTCGGGCACGATGTCGCCGTAGCCCACGGTCGTCACCGTCTGGAGCGACCACCAGAGCGCCTCGCCGAGGGAGCCGAAGTCCTCGGGATCGAGCGTCCAGGCGATGACGGTGCTGCCGGCGACGATCACGAACGTGCTCACCGCGATGAGCATCACCGCGGTCCGCGGTCGCAGGTTGGCCATCGACAGCTTCACACCGAACGTGTCCTACGCGAAGCGGCGAAATCCTGCCTGGGGTGCTCACCCCGATGAGACTCGAGGTTGCCTACGCGGCCGTCACGCTCGTGCAGCTCGACATCCTGAGCGACATCACGGGGTGGTTCGGCGACGTCTGGGATCAGATCAAGTCCGTCGACGTCCAGTACCTGGTGATCGGCTGCGGGCTCCAGACGGTGCAGACGACACTGAACGGGCTCGCCTGGCGCAACATCCTGGCCGAGTCCTACGGGCGCGACAAGGTGCCGATACGGCCGATCATCGCCTCGTACGCGGGCGGGCTCGGCCTGAACTCGTTCCTCCCCGCACAGGCCGGGACGTTCGCCTACCTCGGGATGTTCCGCGCCATCATCACCGGCTCGGCGTTCGCGGGCATCCTGGCCGGCGGCGTCGTCCAGAACCTCTTCTTCGGGGTCGTCGGCGGCCTGAATTACCTCTATCTGTTCCTCACGCGCCCGGGGTCGGCGGACAAGTCCGCCAACCAGGCGACCTCAGACAGCGGTCCGAAGGTCGTGTTCCTCGTGCTCGCGGGTCTCCTGCTTCTGATCGTGGCCCGGTTCCTGTGGAAGCGGTACCGGAAGGTGTGGGAGGACGCCAAAGCGGGTGCCGCGATCCTGCGCACCCCGCGGCTGTATCTGACCCGCGTTCTTGTGCTCCAGGTCGCCTCGTACGCCGCACGGGTCGGGGTGAACGCGAACTTCATGTATGCGTTCGGGATCCCGGTGACGATCCGCAACGTCTTTCTGATCATCGCCGCGAACTCGGTCTCGTCGACGTTCGCCGTGACGCCCGGAGGCGTCGGGACGCAGCAGGCTATGGCCTCGTTCGCGCTCCGGGACGTTGCGCCGGCGAGCACGGTCACCGCGTACTCCCTGGCGCAGCAGATGATCCTCATCGCGTGGAACATCACGTTCGGCCTGGTCGCGATGGCGTCCACCTTCGGCTGGTCGGCGACGAAGGACATGATCAGCGAGTCCCGCAAGAAGTCGAAGGAGAAGCGCTCGCTCAGCGACCTCGAGGCCGAGGATTCGTGAGGGCCGGGCCGCGACTCCCACGGTGTCACGATGCGGCTGACCTACGTCGGGCACGCGACCGTCATCATCGAGATGGGCGGAGTCCGGCTCGTCACGGATCCGATCCTGCGACCCCGCGTGGCCCATCTGCGGCGGACGACGCCCATGGAGGCGATCTCGGCGCCGGTCGACGGCGTACTCGTCTCGCATGCGCACATGGATCACCTCGATCCGCGCTCGATCTCGCTCCTCACGGGCGATCCGGTGGTCGTGGTGCCCCGCGGCGCCGCTCGGTTCCTCCGCCGCCGCCGGAGCGTCGAGGTCGTCGAGGGGGACGAGGTCCGCATCGGCTCGGTCACGGTGCGGGCCACCCATGCCGACCACGACGGACGCCGGTACGCCTTCGGCCCGCCGATGGCGTCAGTCGGGTATCGCATCCAGGGCGCCGGATCGGTGTACTTCGCGGGAGACACGGGGCTGTTCCCCGGGATGGCGGACATCGGCCGTACCGGGATCGACGTCGCCCTGCTCCCGGTCGCGGGCTGGGGGCCGCGGCTCCCGCCGGGCCACCTCGACCCGCAGGCGGCCGCACGCGCGCTGGAGCTCCTCGCGCCGATCGTGGCGGTGCCGATCCACTGGGGTACGCTGGCGCCCATCCTCGGCGGCGGGAAGCCGGCGGGCCGAAGCGAGTCGGCTCCGGAGGAGTTCGCGAACGAGGCCGCGATCCTGGCGCCCGAGGTCAGGGTGGTCGTGCTCCCGCCCGGGGGGACGGTCGAGCTGTGACTCCGTCAGTGCAACACGAACGCAGCCTTCATGGCGACGATCACGAGGCCGAGCGCCATGTTGACCGAGACCGCCACGATGGTCGCCGTCACACCGAGCTGCTCGGCATGGGCGTACCGGATGCCCTGCGCAGCCAGCGTGACAACGCCGAGCGCGAGCGCAATCCAGACGGCCGTGCCCTCCCCGATGATGCCGAGCGCCCCCAGCACGAGCATCGTGATCGGGGCCACGGCGGCGAGCGGGATCGCGGCCTCGCGACGGGCGATGGCGGCGAACTCGCGCCGCGTAACCGTGCGCTCCCGCTCGAGGCTCTCACCGAGGCTGTGGGAGTAGACATGCGCCAGCCAGAGCACGACCACCGTCCCTGTCGTCGCGACCGCGAGCTTCCACGCGTGCCGCTCCCCGCCGGTGGAGCCGGCAGTTAGGGTGCCCATGACCACGATCGTCCCGTACACGCTCCCCGCGATACCCCAGCGCGAGCCGAACAGCATCGGACGCAGGATTCGGCGAACCGCGGACATGCGATATCCAAGCACGTGGTGCGCATGAGCAACCACCAACCCGAAGAGCAGGTGTACGGCAGCGTCCCTGCCTGGAAGCCCGCCCGGCCACGGCTCGACGTCGTGCGCCTCATCGTCGCCTGGGTCGTGTCGGCGCTGGGCGTCCTGATCGCGGCGCTGATCCTTCCGGGGGTCCACGTCCACGGCCTCGGCGGGGCGCTCCTCGTCGCGGCGATCGTGGCGGTCCTGAACGCCGTCGTCCCGCCGATCATCGCCGCCCTGCGGCTGCCGTACACCGTCGGGCTTGGATTCGTGCTTGTGCTGCTCGTGGACGCGTGGATGCTGAAGGCGGCCTCCGACATCTCGCCGGGCGCGATCGAGGTCGACTCGTACGGCTGGGCGTTTCTCGCCGCCCTGATCACCTCCGCGGCGTCGATCGTCCTGAGCGTCATCCTCGGCATCGACGACAACGACACCTACACGCTCCGCGTCATCTCGCGGATCGCCCGCCGGTCGGGGGAGCGGGTCGCAACGGACGTCCCCGGCATCATCTATCTCGAGATCGATGGGCTGGGCCTGCCCGTGCTCCGCCGGGCCATGCGCGACGGCAACGCCCCGCGCATGGCCGCGTGGCTCGCCGACGGCACCCATCGCCTGGTCGAGTGGGAGACGGATCTGTCGTCCCAGACGGGCGCCAGCCAGGCCGGGATCCTGCTCGGATCGAATGACGACATCCCCGCCTTCCGATGGGTCGAGAAGGAGCGCGGGGTGGTCATGACCTGCTCGGCGCCGGCCGACTGTGCCGAGATCGAGCGCCGCCATGCCACCGGGCAGGGCCTCCTCGTCGACGGCGGATCGAGCCGCGGAAACCTGCTCTCGGGCGAGGCCGACGAGACGATCCTCACGGTGAGCCGCATCGCCGCCGAGAAGTCGGCGAACCCGGGGTACCGCGGCTTCCTGGCGAACGGCTACAACGTCACGCGGGCGCTCGTCCTCTTCACGTGGGAGGTCATCCTCGAGAAGGTCGCGGCCGCTCGATCGAAGCGCCGCGACGTTCGCCCCCGTGGACACCGCGGCGGGATCTATCCGTTTCTCCGCGGCGCGATGTGCGTCGTCGTGCGCGACCTGATCGTGTACGGCGTCCTGACCGACATGATGAAGGGGCGCCCGGCGGTGTACGCGACCTTCTCGAGCTACGACGAGGTGGCACACCACTCGGGCCTCGAGCGGTCCGACACGCTCGAGGCGCTGCGCAAGCTCGACCGCCAGTTTGGCCGGATCGACGCGGCCCGGCGCTTCGCCCCGCGCCCGTACGAGATCGTCGTGCTCTCGGACCACGGCCAGACCCAGGGCGCCACGTTCAAGCAGCGCAACGGCTACGGCCTCGACGAGCTCGTGCGGCGGTCGGTGGAAGCGTCCGACGTCGCCGATATGGCCGGCGGCGACGAGCAGGGCGCGATGGCCGGCCTCGCAATCGGCGAGGCCACCGGGAGGGACGTCAAGGACGAGCAGCCCGGCGAGGACATGTCCGACCGCGAGGCGATCGTGCTCGGCTCCGGCAACCTCGGCCTCGTCTACCTGATGGAGGAGAAGCGGCGGCTCACGCTGGAGGAGCTCGACGAGCGCCATCCCCGGCTGATTCCGGCCCTGCGCAGCCATCCGCATATCGGCTGGATCCTCGTGCGGTCATCCGAGCACGGGCCGGTGGCCCTCGGGGCCGACGGCGCCCGGTACCTGGCCGACGACCGGGTGGAGGGCACCGACCCGCTCGCGGCGTTCTCGCCGACGGCGGCTCGCCACCTGCTGCGAACCGACGGCTTCGCCCATGTCGCCGACATCATGGTCGGAAGCTTCTACGACCCCGTCCTCGACGAGGGCTGCGCGTTCGAGGAGCTCATCTCCTTCCACGGAGGCATCGGCGGCATCCAGACGTCGCCGTTCATCCTGCATCCGGTCACGCTGCCCGCTCCCGAGGAGCCCATCATCGGGGCGGCCGCCGTCCACGACATCCTGGCCGACTGGCGCCGCCGCCTCCAGACGCGCGAGGCGGTCGGTCAGTCGCCCGCGGGCGCGACTTGACGCCTGCGCCACGTGAGGCCGAGGAGCGTGCCCAGGAGCAGCGTGGGAATCACCGTCAGCGCGCGGTAGAGCAGCACGGCGGCGACGGCTTCCGCGTTGCCGGCACCGAACCCGACGAGCGCACCTGAGAGCCCCAGCTCGACGATGCCCACGCCGGCCGGCGTGATCGGGACGGCCGTCAGGAGCCGGACGAGGCCCCAGGCGGCCAGGGCCTCGACCCAGCTCACCTCATCGCTTCCGACTCCCGTCGCACGGAGCGACACGAGCAGCACGCCGAAGACCGTCAGATGCCCCACCACCAGCGAGGCGGTCAGCGCCGGCCACCGCTCGGAGACGATGTCGATGGTCTCGCGGCGGACGCGGACGAGCGCCACCCCCCACCCGTCCCGGCCTGGGCGGCGCATCAGCGCGAGCCCGCGGTTCACGATGAGCTGTGCCCGCCGACCGACGCCGTACGCCTGGCGCTCACCGCGGAGCACGAGCACCACCGCCACGGTGAGCACCACGATCACCGCGATGCCGATCAGCCCGGCCGTGAGCAGCACGGGGCTGGACCCCCCGGAGATCACGAGGAGCCCGAGAGCGATCAGGGGGAGCAGGACGTTCACGAGCTGGTTGCCGACGCCCGTCACGATCACGGCGACGGCCACCGCCTGGCGGCGGAAGCCCCAGCCGCGCAGCATGGCGTAGGAGGCGGCGATGCCGGCGGCATCTCCGCCGGGAACCGCAATCGAGAGGGCCGTGGACGCCTGGGTCAGCACGGTGGCATTCCAGTAGCCGAGGCCGGGGAGGGCGGCCATCCACGGCGGGGCGAATGTTGCGAGGTTGATGACGGTCGCGACGGCGAGTGCGCCGAGCTCTGCCGACGTCAGCGTCTGGACAACGTCCCAGACCGCACCGTAATCGGCGATTCGCGGCAGAAGCACGAGGAACACGACGGCGACGACCGCGACCGCCAGGGCTGCCCCCGCGATCCGCCGCCACCGCGGCCGGCGGCTCGGCGCATGGTCGGCGGCGGGTACCTCGGCAGGCACGGTGCCAGAGGGCGGTTCAGGCTGCATCTTGCGGCCTTCGCCACTTGACTCCATGCCCGCGAGGGTTGAGTCTTCGCACATCGCAGACTGGCTGAATCAGCTGTGGGACACGCTCACGTCGATCTCGCTGCCGCTGCTCGTGCTCGGCCTCGTGTTTCAGACGGCGCAGACCTGCTTCGTGGCGCTCGCGTGGCGAAACATCCTGCGCACGTCCTACCCGGACGGCGGCGTGACCTACCGGCAGGTGCTCGGCTACTACGCGGGCGGTAACGGGCTGAACGCGATCCTCCCGGCGTCGGCCGGCACGGTGGCGATGCTCGGCCTCTTCCGGACGAGCATCCGCGGCTCGACGGTCGCGGGCCTCGTCGGAGCGACGCTCGTCCAGAGCATCTTCTTCGCCGTCATGAGCATCGGCGTCTATCTGTGGCTCTTCCTGGGCGTCGCCGGGTCGTTCGACGTGAAGTTCGGGTGGTTCTCCGACAACCCCGTCGCCGCGCTCCTCATCGTCGCCGCCGGCGGCATCCTGGTCGTCGCGGTCGTCCGCATCCTCTGGAGGCGGGCGCAGAAGAAGTGGGAGGAGGCCAAGGAGGGCGGCGTGATCGTCACGATGCCGCGGAAGTTCCTGGTGCAGGTCGTGGGCGTCGAGGCCCTGTCCTACATCGCGCGGATGGGGGTGAACGCGACCTTCATGTACGCCTACGACATCCCCGTCTCGCTCACGAACGTCTTCCTGATCGTTGCCGCGGCCTCGATCTCCTCCACGGTCGCGATCGCTCCCGGTGCGCTCGGCGCGCAGACCGCGATGGCCTCCGTCGTCCTGAAGGGCGTCGCTCCGGCGAGCACGATCTCCGCCTACACGATCGGCCAGGGGGTGATCACCACCGCGTGGAACGCGCTCTTCGGGCTCACCATGCTGGCCCGGACGATCGGCTGGCAGGCGACGCGCGAGCTCATGCACCGCAAGGAGAAGGAGCCGGTGGAGGACGCGTCGCTATGAGCGGCACCGTCGCAGCGCCGCACCAGTTGCGATTCGCCCAGACGGGATGACACACGCGGGCGCGATGCCGAACAGGGTTCGGTTGTGGCGGAACGCCTCGAACTTGGAACGGCCGTGCACTGCGCGGATGCCGAGCTGGGCGAGCTGGCCGACGTGGTGGTCGACCCGCAGTCACGGCGCGTCGTGGATCTCGTCGTCCGGCCGCACGGCGCGGGAGGCCCGGTGCGGCTCGTCCCCATCGAGATGGCCCGGGGATCGAGCTGGCAGGAGCGCATCATGCTCGCATGCACGACCGAGGAGGCCGGCCGGTTTCCGGCAATCCGGGAGGCCGCGGCCGTGCAGATGGGGGACCTCCCCGCCGGGGACTCCGAATGGGACGTGGGCGTCGAGGACGTGAACGCCGTGCCCACCGGCTCGTCGATGGACATGGCGCCGGGCGTCGACGGCTGGGATCCCCTCATGGAGGTGACCTACGACCGGATCCCCAAAGGAAAGGCCGAGCTGCGGCACAAGAGCGCCGTGATCTCCTCCGACGGCCACGTCATCGGCGAGATCGACGCGTTCGTCGTCGACGGCGACGAGATCACCCATCTAATCCTCGCGCGCGGGCACCTGTGGGGCCGCCGCGACGTGACGATCCCGATCGCGCAGGTGGAGACCATCAAGACGGACGAGGTCGTGCTCGCCATCTCCCGGAGCGACGTCGGCAGGCTCCCGTCCGTGCGGATTCACCACAGCTGGTTCGGCTGAGGCATGGCCGTGAGGTGAGGCACCATGCACGACCTGGACACGATCGAGCGGGGCGTGAGACGTCGGCAGGAGCGGCTCGTGAGCGCGGTCGCGTTCACGGCGAGCGCCGCCGCAGCGGGTGTCGTGGTCTCGGAGCTCGGCACCTACTTCGTGCTGGTGAGCCTGGGCGCGGCGGGATGGACGCTGTTCGAGGGCGCCCGGCTCCGGCTCGCCGAGTTTGAGCGGGAGTCCGTGCTGGATGAGCTCGTCCTGGCGGGCTCGTGGGACCCGCGCTGCGAGCGCCGACGGGCCGATCTCGGCTCCCCGCGCCTGCACCACCGCCTCGCGCGGATGCTGCGCGAGACCTGCGAGCAATCGCGCTTCGCCACGTCAAGCGCCGTGTGGTTCGTCGACCACGGGGCCGTGCGCGCGGTCGAGCATGACCTCCGTGCGCTGGCGGCGGTGTTCGACGACGACGCCGGGCATCTGCCGCCGGCGGCCGTGGCGCTGGTTCACTACCTCCTCGCCTCACGTTTCAGCCCGCTCCACCAGGTGAATCCGGATCCGGCGGCGGAGCGCCAGGCGATCCAAACCACACAGCGCATCATCGCCCGCTGCCGCGCCGAGCTCGATTGGGTACGTGCACCGGGAAGACCATCGGATCATCAGGAGGCATCACCATGACAACCGTGACAGACATTCTGAGCGGAGCGACGACGCATGCCCGGACGAGATCGAGAGTTCCCGGGCGCAGGGAGATCGGGCGAATCGTCGCGATCGCGACCGTCGCTCGGCAGACGCAGCGCATCGCGGACGCCCAGCGGCGTGGGCGTAAGGTCACAGCGAAGATGTCCCACGCCGCCAAGGATCGCCGGGTGCAGCGCGAGGCGCGGCGGGCGACGGCGGCCGCATCCCGGGCCGCGCATCGGACGCAGGAGGTCGGCCTGACCAGAGCCCTCTCGGACCGGCGCGTGACGCGCGACCTCCGTCGCACGAAGCGTCACGCCGCGCGGGCGACGAGCCTCGCTCTCCAGCGGCCGCGATGGCGCCGGGTGCGAGCCGCGGCGCTCATCGTCGCCGGAACAGGGGCGCTGGCCGGCGCGGCCTATGCGGGCACGCGCAAGTCCGAGTAGCGTGGGAGGCCGTCCAGAGACATGGTCCTGACCCTCGCAATCGTGCTCGCGCTCTTCCTGCCCTCGCCGGCGAACTGGGTCGTGATCGCCCTCGGTGCGGCCGGGGAGATCGGGGAGATCGTCTGGGGCCGGCGGCTGGCGCGGCGCTGGCGGCCGAAGACCGGCCCGGAGGCGATGATCGGCCAGACGGCCGCGGTCGTTGAGGCCTGCCGGCCCGACGGGACTGTGCGCGTCCACAGCGAGCTCTGGGAGGCGCACTGCGAGGCGGGCGCCGACGCCGGCGACACGGTGCGGATCGCCGCGATGAACGGCCTCACGCTGACCGTCGTTCCGGCCGAGTAGCGGTCCACCGAAAAGGGTGGGCCGGGGCGAACCCGGCCCACCCGGTTGGAGGGGGTGATCAGAAGGTTCCGCTGGCGATCAGCGTGCCGCCGAGCGTGCGCACGCGGACCTTGGAGCCGGCCTTGATGTTCGGCACGGACTGGCCGTTCTGGGTGTTGTGGTTGACCGTGAAGTGGCCGAGGCTGTTGACGCGCGGCGTGGCGAACAGGTGGCCGTTCACGTTCACGTTGACGCGCTTTCCGGCCAGCGACCGGATGTGCTGGACGTCGACCTCGAACTCGCGCTCGTTGCCGTTGACCTTGGAGACCGCCTTGCCGGTGGCGCCGGGGAACGACACGCTGCCCTTGAGCGCGATGGTGCGCGTCGTTCCGCCCTTGGCGGAAGCGGCCGGTGCGAACGCGACGGCGAGCGCGAGACAGGCGATGAGTGCGGTGATGAAGGTGGTGCGGCGCATGTGGTTGACCCTCCCGAGTCGTTTGCTGTGCGGTCATGGTGCGTGCGCCGGCGTCGAGGTCGCAACGCGACATTGGTCCTAGGACCGTGGCGGTCCGCCGGCGGGCGAGGCATGCTGGACGCATGCACACCGCCTGTCCGTCGCCGGCATGAGGCAGGACCGCGGAGCGATCCTGCGCCCGGTTGCCGTCTTCGCGCTCTCGGGTCTCGCTGTGATGGTGCTGGTCGCCCTGGCAGGGACGCTGGCGATGCGGAACCTCAGCACCTCGGAGGCGGTGCGCGATGCTCGCCGGCTGGCGACGGTGACGGGCCGGGGCGTCGTCGAGCCGGCGCTCACGACCGGGGTGGTGCGCGGAGACCCCCAGGCGATCGCCCGCCTCGACCGGGTCGTCCGCCGCCGGGTGCTCGCCCCCGACGTCGCCCGGGTGAAGGTGTGGAACGCCGAGGGCCGGATCCTCTACTCGGACGACGCGTCGCTCATCGGCCGGCAGTACCCGCTTGCGCCGGAGGACCTGGGCGCCCTTCGCACCGCGACGGCCTCGGCGCGGAACACTGACCTCTCCGAGCCCGAGAACGCCCACGAGCGCAGCTTCGGCAGCCTGACCTCGGTGTACCTCGGGCTCACCGCCCGGGACGGAACGCCCGTGCTCTACGAGGAGTACCTGCGCTCCAGCGCGATCTCCGGCAGCAGCCGGCGGCTGGTGCGGCTGTTCGCGCCCGTCGGGATCGTCGCGCTGGTCGTTCTGGCGGCCCTTCAGGTGCCGCTGGCGTGGCGAATGGCGTCCCGGATCCGCCGGGCCCAGCAGGACCGCGAACGGCTGCTCCAGTCTGCCATCGACGCCTCCGACCGGGAGCGGCGGACGATCGCCGCCGGCCTCCACGACGGGGTCGTCCAGGAGCTCGCCGGCCACTCGTTCCAGATGGCCGCGGCATCTGAGCAGGATCAGTCCAACGCGGAGCTGCGCCGGGTGCTGGGCGAGGGCGCCGCGGGGACGCGAAACGCCATCAGGCAACTCCGGTCCATGCTGCTTGAGATCTATCCACCTGCGCTTCGCGACCACGGGCTCGCGGCCGCGCTGCCGGACGCCGCGGCGCCGTTGTCGGCGCGGGGCGTCAATGTGTCGGTCGACGTGGCGGACGGCCTCCAGCTCCCGGCCGAGACCGAGCAGCTGGTGTTCCGGACGGCGCAGGAGGCGATCCGAAACGCCGGCGCCCACGCCGCGGCGGA
>DATIDU010000343.1:0-18837 GCA_035456145.1 Gaiellales bacterium
CCTCGCGACGGGCTCCAGAACGAGGCCGCCGCCGTCCCCGCGGCCGACAAGGTGCGGTTCGTCGAGGCGCTGGCCGCGGCCGGCCTTCCCGTCGTCGAGGTGACGTCGTTCGTCTCGCCCCGGGCGGTGCCGCAGCTGGCCGACGCGGACGAGGTGCTGCCCGCCGTCCGGCGGCGGGACCGGGTCCGCTACCCCGTGCTCGTCCCCAACCTGCGCGGAATGGAGCGCGCGGAGGCGGCCGGCGCCGACGCGGTCGCCGTCTTCACCGCCGCGTCCGAGGGCTTCGCCCGCGCCAACATCAACATGACGATCGCCGAGTCGCTTCACGCGTTCGCACCCGTCATCGAGCGGGCTCTGGCCGCCGGGATGTGGACGCGCGGGTACGTCTCGACCGCATTCGGCTGCCCCTACGACGGCGCGGTCGAGCCGGCCGCCGTCGCCGGCGTCGCCGCCGAGCTGGCCGCGCTCGGGTGCGCCGAGGTCTCGATCGGCGACACGATCGGGGTCGCGCGGCCCGAGCAGGTTCCCGGCGTGGTCGCGGCCGTCTCAGAGCGCGTCCCGCTCGATCGGATCGCCCTGCATCTGCACGACACCGGCGGGCGGGCGCTCGAGAACGTCGCCGCGGGCCTCGCTGCGGGCGTCCGGACGTTCGACGCCTCCGCAGCGGGGTTGGGCGGCTGCCCGTTCGCACCGGGCGCGCCGGGCAACGTCGCCACCGAGGCGCTGGTGCGGTTCCTCGATCGCGAGGGGTTCGAGACGGGCGTCGACCCCGACGCGGTCGAGCGAGCTGGGGTCGCCGTCCGGCGCCGCCTCGCCGCCTGACTCAAGCTTCCGCTTCGCAAGCCGATGTTGTGCATTGGAGCGCGCGCCGGGGCAGAGGCGGGCCCATCGTTTCTCGGTCATCTGGAGGCATCATGCGGCGACTCGGTCAGGCAGTTGGAATTCTCGGCGTTGCGGTGGCGGCCGCGGCATGCGGCAGCGGGGGCAGCAGCACCATCCCCTCGCAGCCCGCCGCCCCCCTGACCAGCAAGGCGGCCGATCACGTGCGGCTCAGCATGATGCGGCTACGGCTCGAGGACCTCGGCCCCAACTGGCGGCGGCTGGCACCGTCGTCGCCCTCGGAGAAGTGCGATCCGCACCCGAAGGGCGTGCAGATCACCGCCGGGAGCTGGACGAGCCGCGGTGTCGACTTCGGCTTCGGCACAACCGGCCAGATCCACTCCGACGCGATCGTGTTCGCGAGCACGGCCGACGTGCAGAAGACGGTCGACGCCAACATGAAGCCGGGCGTGGTCACGTGCTTGAAGCACGAGATCTCCAAGCAGCTCCGGGACGAGAAGAAGGTGAGGCTGCTCGGCATCTCGTCCTCGGTCCTTCACCGGAAGAAGGTCGCCGACGGCCTGTCGGCAATCCGGCTCACCGTCAACCTGGCCAAGGGCAGGAAGCAGTTCAGCCTCTTCGTCGACGCGTTCCTCGTGCAGGAGGACCGCGCGCTGGGCGAGTTCACCTACATGAACGCGTTCCAGCCCGCAGACAGCAGCACCGAGGACACGCTGGCGCGCACGATCGCCCAGCGCGGCGCTTTGGTCCAGAACTAGCACCGCGGGGAAAGCGCGGGGGAACCCAGGGTTCCCCTGCGAGCCCCCTCCTTAAGGGTGGCGGAGCGTTTGGGGCGCTCCGGCGAAGAGCGCGGTCTTCGCCGGAGCCTCGACCGCCTGGGTGCATGTACGACCACTGGGCCTGGCCCCGCCAGGCCCAGTGGTTGCGTGAAGAATTGGGATCTGACCCCGTCTTTTCAGTCCGAGATCGTGACGCTGTCCATCGTGACCGGCGTCTCCGGCCGGTCTGAGGCGTCGCGGTCGACCCCGCTGATCGCGTCGACCACGTCCTGCCCCGACGTCACCTGGCCGAAGGCGGTGTGCTTGCCGTCCAGCCACGGCGTCGCCTGGGCCGTGACGATGAAGAACTGGCTGCCGTTCGTGTTCGGCCCCGCGTTTGCCATGGCGAGCGTGCCGCGCACGATGGCGTGGTCGTTGATCTCGTCCTCGAACTTGTAGCCGGCATCGCCCGTGCCGTCGCCGCGCGGGCAGCCGCCCTGGATCATGAAGTCGGGGATGACGCGGTGGAAGACGAGGCCGTCGTAGAACCCCTCCCCCGCGAGCTTCGTGAAGTTGTCGACCGTCTTGGGGGCGTCCTCGGCGAAGAGCTCGATCTCGATCGCGCCCATACTGGTGTGGATCGTGGCTGTGGACATGCGCGGCAGCCTAGATGATCATCTAGCGGGCGGCCCGTTCCATGGCCGGGATGGCCCCCATCCGCGAATACACCGCCCGGGCCGCCTCGCCGTCGCCGGCGATCTCCAGGCAGCGGGCGTGCTCGAACTCGCAGCCCAGACGCGCGAAGGCCTCGGTGGCCCTCGCAAGGGCGTCCTCGTCTCCGGCGATCCCGCGGGCCCGGTCGACCTGGGCCGAGACGCGGGGCAGCTCGTCGACGCCGGGAAGCGTCGCCAGGTCGTCGAGCGCCGCGTCGAAGTCGTCCCAGCGTCCCAGCATCGCCAGCGACTCGGCCCGGACTGCCCGCGCCCAGGGCCGCATGAACGGCAGGCCGGTGGAGCGCTCGAGCGCCAGCTTCGGGTCGCCGGCCCCGAGCATCGCGTGGGCGTAGACCAGGTCGAAGTGCGGGTTCGAGACCGGGAGGCGCCGCTCGAGCCGGTCGGCCGCCTCCGTCTCGCCGCGCAACGTGTGAATCGCCGCCACGACGCCGAGCATCCGGCCCGGGCGCGACTGCCGCGCGCGGCGGCCGTCGCGATCCGTGCCGCGCAGATCCTCGATGAAGCGCTCGTAGGCGGCGATCGCGCCGTCCCACTTGTCCCACCAGAAGAGGGCGTCGACCTTGCTCCGCGCCGGCCACGCCCGCCAGCGGTCGTCGCTGCCGGCACCCAGCTCCTCGCCCAGGTCGGCAGCCGCGATCGCGCCGAGAAAGTCGCCGCGGGCCGTCCGCGTGCGCGCGACCGACGAGCAGATGTCCATCTGCTCCTCACGCGACGGCAATGACCGGACGAGCGCGAGCCGGCGCTCGTCCATGTCGAGCGCCTCGGCGTAGCGGCCGACCGACTGGAGCAGCACCGAGCGGGCGTCGAGCGCAGCCGAGACGGTGACCGGCCGGCCGAGACCCTCAGCCAGCTCCAGCGCCCGATCGGCGACCGAGAGCGCGGCCTCCTGCGGGGGGACGGTCGTCTCGAACCGGTAGACGAGGAGCGCCTGGGCGATCAGGAGCCGGGCCTCGGTCAGCGCCGATCCGGCCGCGCGGGCCTCGGCGAGCCCGGTCGCGATCTCGGCCTCGATCCGCTCGCGGTCGGGCGAGGCGATCATCGCGCCCTGCCAGCGCGTGGGCAGGTCGACCCACTTCCAGCGCAGGCGGGAGGTGTCCTCCGGCCCGAGCTCCGCGGCCGTGCCGAACTCAAGCGCGTCGAGGTAGGCGGCCCGGGCGTCGTCAAGATGCTCGGCCATCCACTGGGCGTCGCCCGCCGCCTCGGCCGCCAGCGAGCGCTCGCGGTCGGAGTCGGCGAGCTGGCGGGCCAGCACGGCGTTTCGCAGGGCGAGGCCGTGGGCCTCGACGGCGCGCGCCTCGCGGGCCGCCTCAAGCAGCGTGCGCACGGCCGGCGCCCGCGCCGCCGTCTCGCCGAGCGTGGCAGCCGCCGAGTAGTGGCCGGCGATCGCCTGACAGCTCGCCTCCGGCACGCCCTCGAGCTCCTCGGCGAGGTGCAGGTGCAGGCGCGCCCGCTCGCCGCGCGGGATCGACTCGTACGCGACGTCGCGGATGAGCGCATGCTTGAAGCTGTGGCGGCCGCCGCCGCGGTGGTGGATGAGGTCGCGCTCGACGAGGTTGCGAAGCCGGCCGGTCGGGCCGCGACCGCCACCGTCGAGCAGCGGCTCCAGCTGCTCCAGCGTGAAGCTGCGGCCGACGACAGCGGCGCGCTGGAGCAGCCGCTTGTCGTCGGGATCGAGCAGGTCGAGGCGGGCCGCGATCACGCCCTGCACCGTCTCGGGCACCCGTTCGCCCGCGCCCTCGCCGCTGATCGCCAGGATCTCCTCGAGGAAGAAGGGGTTCCCGCCGGCCAGGTCGACGGCGCTCGGCGGCGGATCTCCCGCCGAGAAGAGCGCGGTCGCCAGGCGCCGCATCTCGCCGGCCTCGAGCGCCTCGAGCGTCACGGTCGTCTCGTTCCGCATCCCGGAGCCCCAGCCGGGATGGCCGAGGAAGAGCTCCGGGCGGGCGGCGCAGACGACCACGAGCGGCACCCGCACGTCGCCGCCGACGACCGAGGCAATGAGCTCCAGGAGGGCCGGCTCGGCCCAGTGCGCGTCCTCGATCACAAGCAGCGTCGACTGCCGGGCCGCCATCCGCAGGAGCAGGTTGCGCCACGCGTCGCGGCCGCGGTCGCCCGGCTCGTCGTCCTCCTCGGCCGGCTGCACGCGCTCGCCGCCGACGAGGCGCAGGAGCTCGGTGATCTGCTCCTCGCTCCCGTCCGGCAGGATGGCACGCAGCTGGCCGGTCACACGGGCACGGATCTCGTCGCCGGTTGCATCGGGGCGCACGGCGGCCGCCCGGAGGAGCAGGTCGCGCAGCGGTGCGTACGGCCCGCCCTCGCCGTACGGCAGGCAGCGCCCGACCCACACGGCCGGAGGCTCCTCGGAGCGGCGCAGCTCGACGACGACCTCCTCGACGAGCCGTGACTTCCCGATCCCCGCCTCGCCGATCAGCGTGACGAGATGCGCGCGCGAATGCTCGACCGCCCGCTCGATCACCGACCGGATCAGCGTCAGCTCCACCTCGCGGCCGACGAATGGCCCATACGGCCGCCGGCGGCGGCGGTAGGCGCCGGCGGGCGCGAACCGCTCCACGGCGTAGGCCGTGACCGGCCCCGTGCGGCCGCGCACCGCCAGCGAGCGCGGCGCGACCATCCGGACGAGCGGCTCGACGGCGCGGAACGTGCGCTCGCCCACCAGCACCTCGCCGGGCTCGGCGGCCTGCTGGAGCCGGGCGGCGAGGCTCACGGCCTCGCCGGTGACCAGGAAGTCGCGGCCGGGCGTGGTGCCCGTGACCACGAGGCCGGTGTTGACGCCGATCCGAAGGACGAGCGGCACCTCGCGCCGCTCGGCCACCGCCGCGATCCGGGAGCGCATGAGGAGCGCGGAGCGCACCGCCCGCTCGGCGTCGTCCTCGTGCGCCACCGGCACGCCGAACACCGCCATGACGGCGTCGCCGATGAACTTCTCGACGGTGCCGCCGTAGGCCTCGGCGCACCGGGCGAGCGTGACGTAGACGTCGCCGAGCAGGTCGCGCAGGACCTCGGCGTCCATCTGCGAGGCCAGCTCGGTGGATCCGGCCAGGTCGGCGAAGACCACCGTCGCCAGCTTGCGCTCGGCGGTCTCGCCGCCGCCCAGCGGCCGGCCGCAGCTCGGGCAGAAACGGGCGCCCTCAGGTGCGACCGCGCCGCAGGCGGGGCAACGGGTCGTCAGACGGACACCCCCGCGGGCTTGGGCAGGTCATCGATCGCCTTGAGGGCGCGCTCGATCTCGGCCTCCGGAAGCTCGAAGTCCTCGAGCCGGCCGTGCAGATAGGCGTCGTAGGCACCCATGTCGAAGTGGCCGTGGCCGGACAGGTTGAAGACGATCACCTGCTCGCTGCCGGCCTCGTCGGCCCGGCGGGCGGCGTCGATCGCGCCCTTGATCGCGTGGGCGCTCTCGGGCGCCGGGATGATCGCCTCGCTCCGCGCGAACTCGATCGCCGCGGCGAAGACGTCCTTCTGCCCGAACGCCTCGGCCCGGACGAGCCCGTCGAGCACGAGCTGCGAGACGATGGGGGCGGCACCGTGATAGCGGAGGCCACCGGCATGGATGCCCGGAGGGACGAAGTCGTGGCCGAGCGTATGCATCGGGACGAGCGGCGTCAGCTTGCCCGTGTCGCCGAAGTCGTAGGCGTACGGGCCGCGGGTGAGCGTCGGGCACGCGGCCGGCTCGCAGGCCACGATGTCGATCTCGGCGCCCGCGATCTTGTCGCGCACGAACGGCAGCGCAAGGCCGCCGAAGTTCGAGCCGCCGCCGACGCAGCCGATCACGACGTCGACGCCCTTCTCGCCGGCCAGGGCCAGCTGGCGCTGAGCCTCCTGGCCGATCACCGTCTGGTGCAGGAGCACGTGGTTCAGGACGGAGCCCAGCGAGTAGCTCGTGTCGTCGCGCCCGGCGGCGTCCTCGACGGCCTCCGAGATCGCGATCCCGAGGCTCCCCGGCGATTCGGCATCCTGCTCGAGCACCGTCCGTCCTGAGTTCGTGTCGGGCGAGGGGCTCGGGACGACGCTCGCACCCCAGGTCTCCATCATCACCCGCCGGTAGGGCTTCTGGTCGTAGCTCACCCGCACCATGTAGACCTTGCACTCCAGGCCGAAGACCTGCGACGCGAGCGCGAGCGCGCTCCCCCACTGCCCGGCGCCGGTCTCTGTGGCGAGGCGCTTGCGACCAGCCTTGGCCGAGTAGAAGGCCTGGGCGACGGCCGTGTTCGGCTTATGCGACCCGGCCGGCGAGACGCCCTCGTTCTTGTAGTAGATGCGCGAGCGCGTGCCGATCGCCTGCTCGAGCCGGCGGGCGCGGTGAAGGGGCGTCGGCCGCCAGAGGCGCAGGACGTCGAGCACCTCCTCGGGGATCGGGAGCTCCGGGTCGGTCGAGACCTCCTGGAGGATGAGGTCCATCGGGAAGAGCGGCGCCAGATCGTCCGGCCCCACAGGCTGGCCTGTACCCGGGTGCAGCGGCGGCTGCGGCGGCGTGGGCGCGTCGGCGAGGATGTTGTACCAGCTTCGGGGAAGGTCGCTCTCGGGGAGCGTGATCTTGGCGTCCATGTCGGCTCCTTAGAATGGGGCGTCCTATTTTCGCCGACCGGAGGCCCGCATGCGAATCACCACCTCGACCACCGCGCCCGAGCGCGCCGCAGCCGACATGCTCGCGGTGGCGGTCGGGAAGCCCGCGACGCTGACCGGCGCGGCCGCCGCGGTCGATGTCGCGCTCGGCGGGTCGATCGGGCGGCTCGTGGCGGCGGGCGAGATCCGCGGCGGCAAGGGTCAGGTGACGATCGTGCACGCCGACGGCGGCGTGCGCGCGAAGCGGGTCGCGGTCGTCGGGCTCGGCAAGACGCCGGGACCGGCCGAGGTGCGGCTGGCGGCGGCCGCGGTGGTGCGGGCCGCGAGCGCGGCCCGGGCGCGGTCGGTGGCGTTCGCGCTCGACGGGGTGCCGCTCGATGCAGGCGAGGCGACCCGCTGCGTCGTCGACGGCGGGGCGATCGCCGGCTACCGCTTCACCCGCTACCTGACGGCGCCGGCCGACGAGCGGCCGGGCGAGGTCGGATCGCTCGCCGTGCTGGGCGGCGACCGGGCCCAGGCCCGGTTCTCGGCCGTCCTCACCGAGGCGACGAACCGGGCTCGCGACCTCCAGAACACGCCGTCGCGCGACATGGGCCCGGAGGAGCTGGCCGACCGGGCGCGCGAGCTGGCAAAGCAGCACTCGACGCTCACCGCGCGCGTGCACGACCGGGCCTGGATGCAGCGACGGGGTATGGGGCTCTTCCTGGCCGTCGCGCAGGGCTCGTCGCGCCCGCCGCTCACGATCGTGCTTCGGCACAAGCCGCGGCGGGCGAAGGCCGGCGTCGTCCTCGGCCTGGTCGGCAAAGGGCTCACCTACGACGCGGGCGGCTACACGCTGAAGCCGGCGCGCAGCCTGATCGGGATGAAGTTCGACATGTCGGGCGCCGCCGCGGTGCTCGAGGCCACCGGCGCGATCGCCGAGCTCGGGCTTCCGATCGAGGTCGTGACGGTCATCGGCGCCACCGAGAACATGATCGGGCGCGAGGCGTTCAAGACCGACGACATCCTGACCGCGGCGAACGGCAAGACCGTGGAGATCAACAACACGGATGCCGAGGGCCGCCTGGTGCTGGCCGATTGCCTGCACCACGCCCGCTCGCTCGGCGCGACGCACGTCATCGATCTGGCGACGCTGACCGGGGCCATCGTGAGCGCGCTCGGCGACCTGCACGCCGGCCTCTTCGTGCGCGGCGAGGGGTTCGCCCAGAACATCCAGTCCGCCTCGGACGTGTCGGGCGACTTGGTCTGGCGGATGCCGCTGCACGACACGTACAAGCGCTTCTTCCGCTCGGAGGTGGCCGACATGGTGAACGCGTCCTTCGCCGGCCGCGGGGGCGCGTGCTACGCGGCCCGCTTCCTCCAGGAGTTCGCCGGTGAGGGCGACTGGGCGCACCTCGACATCGCAGGGACGGCCGACCTCGACCGCAGCCGCGGAGACGAGTTCGGGAAGGGGGGCACGGGCTACGGCGTGCGCCTGCTCACCGAGCTTGCGAGGTCGATGGCCTCGTGACCGACTACGACCTCTCCGACGAGCACCGGCTCTTCCGCTCGACCGTCCGCGAGTTCGCCGAAGGCGTCATCGGGCCGGTCGCCGAGGAGCTCGACCGCGAGGGCCGCTTCCCGCTCGACATCGTCGGGCAGGCCGCCGAGCTGGGCCTGCTCGGCGTCCCGATCGAAGCCGAGTGGGGCGGCGCCGGCTCGGACACGCTGGCGTACGCCATCGCGATCGAGGAGCTGGCCCGCGTCGACCAGTCGTTTGCGATCACCGTCGCCGCCCACACCTCCCTCGGGACGATGCCGATCGCCCTCTTCGGGACTGACGACCAGAAGCGGCGTTGGCTGCCGCCGCTGGCGGCGGGCGAGCGGCTCGCCGCGTTTGGCCTGACCGAGTCCGGTGCGGGATCGGACGCCGGCGCCACGCGAACGACCGCCCGGCTCGACGGCGGCGAATGGGTGATCGAAGGCTCGAAGATGTTCATCACGAACGCCGGGACCGAGATCACGGCGCTCGTCACCATCACGGCCCGCACCGGGGATGACGAGATCTCGAACATCGTCATCGAGAACGGCACCGCCGGCTACGAGCTCTCGCCGCCACTCTCCAAGATGGGCTGGCGCTCGTCGGACACCCGCGGGCTCACGTTCGCCGGCTGCCGCGTGCCCGAAGGCAACCTGCTCGGCCCGCGCGGCAACGGCTTTCGCCAGTTCCTCGAGATCCTGGACGGCGGCCGGATCAGCGTGGCGGCGCTCGGCCTGGGAGCCGCGCAGGGCGCGTACGAGATGTCGCTTCGCTACGCGAACGAGCGCGAGCAGTTCGGCCGCCCGATCGGCAGGTTCCAGGCCGTCGCGTTCAAGCTGGCCGACATGGCGACCGAGATCGAGGCGGGCCGCCAGCTCGTCTACCAGGCGGCGTGGCTCAAGGACCGGGGCCGCGACTTCGCCCAGATGGCTGCAATGGCGAAGCTCTACACCGGCGAGCTCTCACGGCGGGTGTGCAACGAGGCCGTGCAGATCCACGGCGGCTACGGATTCATGGACGAGTACCCCGTGAGCCGCTTCTACCGCGACCAGAAGGTGCTCGAGATCGGCGAGGGGACGAACGAGGTGCAGCGGATGGTGATCGCCCGCGGCCTCGGCCTGTGAGCCGCGCCGAGGGGCTGGAGGCGGCTGCGGCCCTGCTCGTGCTCGCCGGCTGCCTCGGCGTCACGTCCCGGGTGCTGCCGTTCGGCGGGATGCGGCGCACCGCCGAGGAGGCGGCGCTCATCCTGGTCTGCGCGACGCCCGCGCTGGCGCTGCTCGCGCCGTACCTGCGCCACCACCTGTGGGCGCCGGCCGCAGTGATCGCGTGCGGCTACGGCAGCTTCTACCTGATCCGCTCGTTCCAGCTGCGACGGGCGAACCGCGACACGGTGCGGCTCCTCCTCGGGCTGCACCGCGACGCCACGTTCGGCGAGGTGTGGGCGGAGGCCGAGCGGATCGAGCCGCGCCCGCTCACCAACCGCGGCCGGCTCGTGATCGCCGCCGTGGCGGCGGCGATCCTGGTGATCGGGCAGATGACCGGCCGCTACGACACGGCGCTGATCGGTCTCGGCCTGGGCGCCGCCGAGTCGACCCTGCGCCCCGCGTACCACCGCCGTCTCGTCGAGAAGATCCGCCAGATCGGCCACTAGTGAAAGCGGTCGATGAGGATGTGGATGCGGGCCACCTCCTCGAAACCCAGCCGGAGCAGGATCGGAGCAGACATCCGCCCGGCCTGGGTGATGAGCACGGGAGTGCCGCGGGCGGCGGCGTCCTCCCAGCGGGCGCGCACGAGCGCCCGGTACGCGCCGCGGCCGCGGGCCTCGGGGAGGACCGAGCCGCCGTTCAGCGTGACCGCCCGGTCGAGGTAGGTCGACGTGCCCGCGCCGACGATGCGGCCGTCCATGACCGCCACGAAGGTGCGCTGATGGCCGGACGAGACCTCCTCCTCGTAGCGCGCCCGCTCGCGCGCCTCGTCTGACGGCGGCAGCGACCCGAATGCCGCGAACGCCACGGCGTTCGCCTCGCGGAACTCCTCGAACGACGCGACCGCACGCGCCTCGATGCCGGCCACCGGCGGCGGCTCCTCGCGCAGCAGCATCCCGATGACGTGCGGGTCGTCGTCGTCGACCATGCCCCGCCCCTGCAGCTCGTCGACCAGGCCGGGCGGCGTCGCCGAGCTCCCCACCTCCCAGCTGCACTCGGTCCGGCCGCGCGCCGCTAGGATCGCGTGCACCCGCGCGATCGTGGAGTCGATCGTCTCGGACGAGAGCCGCAGCCGCTGGACGACGTTCCACGCCGGCTCGGTGCGGATGCCCATCCAGAGGACGAAGCGCTCGGTGATGATCCGCTCGTGCCCCGGCGCGAGCGGCTGATGCGTGTTCGCGTTCTCGGCGATCGAGCGCAGGTGCTCGTCCACGGCCGCCCGGGTCATCGCATCCGGGTGACCGGATATCCCGAGCGCCGCACGAGCTCCACGATCTCGTGGGCGTGCGTCTCGTCGCGGGTCTCGAGGATGAGCTCGATCCCCGTCTCGGCCACGGCCACGTCGACGCTCTCCCGGTGGTGCGAGACGAGCAGGATGTTCACGTGCGCATCGGCGATCAGCTGGAGCAGATGCATCAGCTCGCCGGGACGGTCGACGAGCCGCGTGCGGATCACCAGGTAGCGGCCGGCGTTCGTGAGGCCGAACCGGATCACCTGCATGAGAAGCGGCGTGTCGATGTTGCCGCCCGAGAGGACGGCGACCGCCCGCTTGGCCTGAATGCGCCCGGACAGCAGCGCCGCGAGGCCGACGGCCCCGGCTCCCTCCACCACCGCCTTCGTCCGCTCGAGGAGCTGGACGATCGTCATGCCGATCTCGGCGTCGGTCACCGTGACGACGTCGTCGACGTGCTCGCGGATCAGGCCGAACGTGATCTCGCCGGGGTGCTTGACGGCGATGCCGTCGGCGATGGTCTCGGTCTGCGCGGCCGGGTGGATCTCGCCGTGCTCGAGCGAGGCCACGTACGGCGCGCACCCCGCCGCCTCCACGCCGATCACGCGCACGTCGGGCCGCTGGGTCTTCACCGCGAGCGCGATCCCCGACAGGAGGCCGCCGCCGCCCAGCGGGACGACGATCGCGTCGACGTCGGGCACATCCTCGAGGATCTCGAGGCCCACCGTGCCCTGGCCGGCGATCACGAGCTCGTCGTCGAACGGATGGACGAGCGTGCGCCCATCCGACTCCGCGTCGGCGACGGCCGCGGCGACCGAGTCCTCGACCGACGAGCCGACCAGGCGGACCGAGGCGCCGTACCCTTCGGTGGCGCCCACCTTGGCGAGCGAGGCGGCCTCGGGCATGTAGACAGTCGCCGGCACGCCGGCCGACCGGGCTGCGAACGCCACCGCCTGGGCGTGGTTTCCGGCCGACGGGGCGACGACTCCCGCCGCTCGCTCGGCATCGGTCAGCGAGCGGATCCTGTTGTAGGCGCCGCGGATCTTGAACGAGCCGGTCTTCTGGCGGTTCTCGAACTTGAGGAAGACGTCGCCCGCACACAGGCGCGAGAAGGTCTCCGACCGCTCGGTGGTGGTGCGGTGGGCGACGCCCGCGAGCGCCTCCGCCGCCGCCCGGATGTCGTCGATCGTCGGCACGGGAAGCGGCGAACGCTACCCCGTTTGCATCGACCGAGGGACTTAGGCTAGCCTAACCCGCCGTGGCGGAGCCCTCAGCATGACCGCGTGGCAGACGACGCTCCTGGGAGCGGTCGCAGGCGGCACCATCTTCCTCGGCCTTCCGCTCGGACGGATCGGCGGGCTCTCGGCCCGGATGCGGGCGTTCTTCTCCACGTTCTCGGCCGGGATCCTGCTCTTCATCTTCTGGGACGTGGTCGCCGGCGCGTCCGAGGTCATCGACACGTCGCTGGCCCGTGCTCGTGACGGCGGCTCCTTCGGCCCGCTGACGCTCGACGTCATCATGCTCGCGACCGGGCTCGCGGTCGGAGCGCTCGGGCTGGCGTGGATCGAGCGCGAGATGCGCCGCCGGCGGCCGCTCGCTCCGATGGCCGGCGGGTCGGTCGCCGACGCAGCCGTGGCCGGGCTCGATGTGGCCGAGCTGGCCGAGCAGGCCCGCCGGGCGGCGCTCGGGCTGGGGATGCTGATCGCCGTCGCCATCGGCGTCCACAACTTCTCGGAGGGGCTCGCGATCGGCGTCGCCGCGCGCAGCGGTGAGATCGCGCTCGCCGGCACCCTGATCGCCGGCTTCGCGCTGCACAACGCCACCGAGGGCTTCGGTATCGTCGGTCCGCTCGGCGACACGCGGCCGTCGTGGCGCTGGCTCGGTCTGGCCGGCCTGGTCGGCGGCGGGCCGACGTTCCTGGGCGCGATGCTCGGCTACCGCATCTCGGCCGAGCCGCTCCAGCTGGCCTTCCTGGCCCTGGCGGCCGGCGCGATCCTCTTCGTTGTCGGCGAGCTCTGGAACGGCGGCATGCGCAGCGCATCGCGCAACCTCGTGCTCGCGGGCATCGTGATCGGGTTCCTGGTTGGGTACGGCACCGATCTCGTGATCGCCTACGCCGGCGCCTGACCCGCGGTGAGCGTCCGCGCCGCGGTCATCGAGGCCCCGGGCCGGTTCGCGGTCGAGTCGTTCCCGGACCCCGATCCGGGCCCCGGCGCGGTCGTTCTGCGCATGCACTACTCCGGCATCTGCGGCACCGACAAACACACCTGGCGCGGCGAGAGCATCCAGTACGCCGGCACCGACCACGAGCGGGACGCCGCCTACCCGCTGATCTGCGGGCACGAGAACGTGGGCGTGATCGAGGCCGTCGGGCCCGGCGACCCGCCGCTCGACGAGCTGGGGCGGGCGCTTCGCGTCGGCGACCGGGTCGTCCCGGCGCCCAACCTGACCTGCGGGCGGTGCCGGTTCTGCCTGGACGGCGTCTCGCCCTATTACCTGTGCACCGCGCTTCACGACTACGGGAACTCGCTCACGTGCGCCGAGCCGCCGCACCTCTTCGGCGGCTGGTCGGAGCTCATGTACCTGCTTCCCGGCACGCGCCTCTTCCGCGTGCCCGATGAGCTGCTGTCGCGGATCGCGGCGCTGACCGAGGTGATGGCGGTCACGCACGGCCTCGACACCGCCGTCGGCTTCGGCGACACGGTGCTCGTCCTCGGGGTCGGCCCGCTCGGGCTCATGCACCTGGCCAAGGCCGAGATGCGCGGCGCAGGCCGCCTGATCGCGGTCGACGTCCTGCCGGAGCGACTGGCACACGCCCGCGCCTTCGGGGCCGATCTCACCCTGGACGCTTCGGCGACGTCGGCGGAGGAGCGCCGTGAGGCGGTCCGCGAGGCCACGGGCGGTCTGGGCGCCGACGTGGTCGCCGACTGCTCGGGCCGGGCCGAGACCTTCCCCGAGGCGCTCGGGCTCGTCCGCCCGGGAGGGACGGTGATCGAGGCCGGCGCGTTCGTCGACCTGGGGCCGGTGCCGGTGAACCCGAACCGCGACGTCTGCTCGCCCGGCATCACCGTCCTCGGGATCGGCGGCGAGGTGCTGCCGCAGTACGCGCCCGCCCTGCGCATGCTGGCCCGTCACGCAGGCCGGCTGCCGTTCGAACGCGCGATCACCCACGACGTCGCGCTGGACGGGGTCGGCGCGGCGCTCGAGACCGCCCAGACGGGCGCCGCGATGAAGATGCTCGTCGCGCCCAACGGCGTCGTCGGCTAGCCATTTGGCCGGCCGCCGGACGCGGCCTTCCTCCACGGTTCGCCCTCCGCTCGGCCCCTCCGATACCAGGTTACCCATCGGCTCCCGTCGCGGTTTCGTGGCGGTCATGGAGCAAGTCGGCCGGGTTGGTTGACAAGAGCGCGCGCCGTGTCAGAAGATACGCGCCGCCGGTTTAAACGTTTCAACCTCGGGAGCGCATCTCTGCATATCGGCGTCTTCAACGACGGCCTGGCCCACCTTTCCCGCGTGGAGGCCCTGCGCTGGTGCGCAGAACGCGGCATCGGGCACATCGAGATGGGCGTCGGCGGCTGGCGGCAGGCCGACCACCTCGACCTCGACGCGCTCCTCCGAGAGGCCGGTGAGCGAGACCGCCTTCTCGGCGAGCTGCGCGACCACGGCCTCCGGCTCTCGTGCGTGAACGCCGCCGGCAACCCGCTCCACCCCGACCCGGCCGTGGGCGGGCGGCATGCGGCGCTCCTTCGCGGCGCGGTCGAGCTGGCGCCGCTCCTCGGCTGCGACCGGGTCGTCACGATGAGCGGCTGCCCCGGCGGCCGCGACGGCGGCTCGATGCCCGTCTTCGCCTCGTGGCCGGTGGTGCCCGACGACGAGTCCCTGTGGGAGTGGCAGTACGAGCACCGCCTGGCGCCGTTCTGGGGTGAGCTCTCCGCCTGGGCGGCCGAGACGGCGCCCGCCGTCAGGATCTGCCTCGAGCTCCACGCCGGCGCGTCCGCGTACAACCCGGCGTCGTTCGCGCGCATCCGCGCGGCCGGCGGCCCGAACGTCGGCGTGAACCTCGATCCGAGCCACTTCTGGTGGCAGGGCATGGATCCGCTGGCCGTGATCGAGGAGGTCGGGCCGGCGATCGGGTTCGCCCACGGCAAGGACACGCTCGTCCACGCCGACCGCGTCCGCCGAAACGGCCTGCTCGACCTCGGCTTTCCCGTCGACCCCGACACCGCCTCCTGGCACTTCTGCGCGGTCGGCGCCGGGCACGACGACGACACCTGGGCGGCGCTCGTCGAGGCGCTGCGGAAGGCCGGATACGACGGCGTCATCTCCATCGAGCATGAGGACCCGCGGGTGACGGCCGAGGACGGCATCGAGACGTCGCTCGCCGCGCTCCGGCGCGCCTGCGAGCGGGTCGAGGCGGCCGCGTGAGCGCCACGATGCACGACGTCGCCCGCCGCTCCGGCGTTTCGGTCGCCACGGTGTCGAACGTCCTGCACAACACCGCGCCCGTCGCCGACGACACCCGCCGGCGCGTCCTGGACGCGATCGACGAGCTCGGCTACCGCACGAACGAGGTGGCCCGCTCGCTCAAGCGCCGCTCGACGCAGACGCTCGGCGTCGTCATGCCCGACGTCCTGAACCCGTTCCACGCGGCGATCGCCCGCCAGATCGAGCGCCGCGCCCACCGCGATGGGTTCGCCGTCGTGATCTCGGCCACGGAGTACGACCGCGATACCGAGGCCGACCAGGTGCGCGCGCTCGTCCGCCGCCGGGTCGACGGCGTCATCTTCCCCGCGGTGACCGAGGGCTCCGCCATTCCGGGCGAGCTGCTCGACCGCGGTATTCCGGTGGTCGTCGTGTCGTTCGCCGCCCACGACCCCCGTCTCGGCGTGGTCGACATCGACGAGGCCGAGGCGATGCTGGCCGTCGTCGGCCACCTGGCGGCGCTCGGCCACCGCCGCATCGCGTTCGCGCCGGCGACCATGCGCGAGGAGGCGATCGACCGCCGCCCGGAGGCGCTGCGCTCCGCGCTTGCCGCCCACGGCATCGAGGAGGCCGGGATGCTCGACAACCCGACCGCCGTCTGCTGCAACAACGACGTGACGGCGATGGAGCTCCTCGACGCGCTTGAGCGGCGCGGCCGGCCGGTGCCCGGGTCGATGTCGGTCGTCGGCTTCGACGACATCCCGATCGCCGGCCACGCCCGTGTCGGCCTCACCACCGTCCACCAGGATGCCGAGCAGATGGGCGCCGTCGCCACCGAGATGCTGCTCGGGGCCATCGGCGAGGGCCGGCACCCGTCGCGGCGCGTCATCCTGCCGACGGAGCTCGTCGTCCGCACCTCGACCGGGCCGGCACCGGAGGCCTGAGCGTGGACGTCCGCTACGAGCAGATCCGAAAGACGTTCGGCGGCCTCGACGCCGTCACCGACCTCGACCTGCACGTCCCGGACGGTTCGTTCCTGGCGCTGCTCGGCCCGTCGGGCTGCGGCAAGACCACGGCCCTACGCATCCTGGCAGGCCTGGAGGAGCCCACCTCGGGCCGGGTCTTCATCGGCCCGCGCGACGTCACCGACCTCCAGCCCAAGGACCGGGACGTGGCGATGGTGTTCCAGAGCTACGCGCTCTACCCGCACAAGAACGTGCGCGACAACATCGGCTACCCGCTGCGGGTGCGCAAGGTGCCGCGGGAGCGGCGCGACGCCCGTGCGGCCGAGGTTGCGCGGATGCTCGACATCGACATGCTGCTCGACCGCACGCCGCGCCAGCTCTCCGGCGGCCAGCGCCAGCGGGTCGCGCTCGCCCGGGCCATCGTGCGCGAGCCGCAGGCCTTCCTCATGGACGAGCCGCTCTCGAACCTCGACGCGCAGCTCAGGCTGCAGATGCGAGCCGAGATCAAGCGGCTTCAGCGCGACCTCGGCACGACCACCGTCTACGTGACCCACGACCAGGTCGAGGCGATGACGATGGCCGACCTCGTGGCCGTCATGCGCAACGGCCGGCTCCAGCAGCTCGCGCCGCCCGGCGAGGTCTACGCCCGCCCGGCCAACCTGTTCGTGGCCCGCTTCTGCGGCTCACCCCCGATGAACGTGCTCGACGGAGCGATCGAGGACGGCCGCTTCAAGCACACGGCGGGCGAGGTGCCCGTGGCGGGTGCGAGCCACTCTGGACCGGTGAAGCTCGGGTTCCGGCCGGAGAGCGCCGAGATGACGGCGCCGGGCGAAGCCGGGTCGCTCGACGGCGAGGTCTATGTCGTCGAGCCGCTCGGAAACGAGACGCTGATCGCCGTCACGATCGGCGATGAGCAGGTCAACATGCGCGCGCCGGCCGGGTTCGAACCGGCGGTCGGCGAGCGCTGCGGCGTGCGGCCGGACCCCGGCCGTCTGCACCTGTTTCACCCTGACACGGAGGCAGCGATTACCACGACCGCGAGGGAGGTCCCCGCGGCCGTCGACCCCAACCCGGAGGGAGGAACCGGATGACGAAACGAGGGGACACGAACCTGGGCCCGGGCGGCTACACCCGGCGCCAGGTGATGAGAGGCGCCCTGGCTGGCAGCGCCGCGCTTTCGATCGGAGGCCTGGCGGCCGCCTGCGGAGGCAGTGGCGGCAGCTCGGGAGGCGGTGGGTCAAGCGGTGGCGGGGCCGGAGGCGGTGAGATCACGATCGGCAGCTTCGCCGACCCGGCCATGGTGCCCTTCCGCGACGACTTCCTGCCGAAGTTCAAGGCCGAGACCGGCATCACCGCCAAGTACCACGAGACCAACTACGACGCCTGGTACCAGAACTCGAAGACCGACGGCCTCCAGAAGACGGGCGCCTACGACATCTACGTGATGGACGACAACTGGGTGCCCGAGTTCGCGGCCAGCCAGATCATCCAGAGCCTCGAGCAGCTGAACCTCAAGGTGAACCCCGACATCCTCCAGAAGGGCCTCGAGCAGGGCTACTGGCCGCCGAAGTCCGGCCCGCGCCTCAAGGCCTTCGCCGATGCCACTCCCGAGCTCTTCGCGCTCGTGATCATCGACGACGTCCAGATGCTCTACTACAACAAGGACTACTTCTCGAGCACGCCGGAGACCTGGGACGACGTCTACAACGTCGCGAAGACGAAGTCGGACCCGCCCAAGCTCTACGGCTGGAGCCCGCGCGGCGTCGCCGGGAACCCCATCATGCAGACCTACCTGCCGCTGCTCAACGCCTACGGCGGCAAGTTCGCGAACGACGACTGGTCGCCGGGCTTCAACGGGCCCGAGGGCGTCGCCGCGCTCGAGCGCCTGTTCTCGTTCATCCCCTACATGCCGTCGAGCATCGCCGACTACGACACGACCGAGGAGACCGCCGTTCTCCTCCAGGGCCACTGCACAGCGCTCACCGAGTACACCGGGACGGCGCACGTGGTCGACGACCCCAAGCAGTCCAAGGTGGTCGGCAAGATCGACTTCGCGGCCACGCCCAAGCAGGAGATCAGCGGGCCCGCAATCGGGACGTTCATCTGCGGCATCGCGTCGGGCGCGCCGAACGTCGACGGGGCGGTCAAGTTCCTCGAGTGGTTCACGTCGGACGCCGTTCAGAAGGAGTTCGCGGGCGGCGGAAGCGCCGCGGTGACGGGCTCCGCCCTGCGCGACCCGGCGCTCGGCTCGAAGTACCGCTGGCTGCCGGCGATCGCCGACGCGGTCGACAACTCCATCCCCAAGCCGCGCACACCCGACGAGCCGAAGATGGAGGACCTGCTCGGGACGGCGCTCAACCAGGCGCTGGTCGAGGCGATCTCGAAGAAGTCCGGCTACACGCAGATCGCCCAGAGCCACCTCAACACGGCGGCTCAGCAGATCTCCGACTATCTGGCCCAGCAAGGGACCTACTGAGGCTGAATGGCCGAATCGGCCACAGTCCAGCCGGCTCGGGCCCGGCGGGTGCGACTCCCCGCCGGGCCCTACCTGCTCTCGACCGTGGGGGAACCCATGGTTCCCCCAC
>DATIDU010000344.1:0-2398 GCA_035456145.1 Gaiellales bacterium
GATCGACTGCACGCCGTCGGACCCCAGCAGCAGCGTCGCGAGCAGGGTGGAGGTCAGCGGGAGCGTCAGCATCGTGCAGCACATCGCGCCGATGCCCATGGCCACGGCCGGCACCATCGGCAGCCCGGGGAGGTTCGAGGCGGCGATGCCGGCGGTGGCGCCGATGAACATCGACGGGAACACGGGGCCGCCACGGAAGCTGCTCAGCGAGGCGGAGTAGGCGACGCTCTTGCACGCGATGAGCAGCAGGAGCGTGCCGACCGACCACCCGGCGGCCTCGCCGAGCAACGGTCCCAGCTGGTCCTGTCCGGAGAACAGGACCATCGACGTGCTCTCGCCGGTCGCCTCGGCGAAGACGAGCGCCAGCGCTGCGATCGCCGCGCCCACGACCGGCATCAGCAGCATCCGTCGCCGCTCGACGCGCGGCCGGACGGCGAGCGCCAGGCGGCTGATCGCCTGGCCGAGCAGCGGTGCCGCCGCGCCGAACAGGAGCGCGTAGACGAACATCGCGCCCGTCAGCTCGTCGAAGGGCGGCAGCCCCGGGATCGTCAGCGAGAACGTGCCGAACCCGGTCAGCGAGTCCAGGCCGAGGAAGATGAGCGAGCCGATGCCGGCGGCCAGCAGGCCGGGCAGCAGGATCAGGCCGACCATCGCGCCGCCCAGTCCGGCGGCCTCCAGCAACAGGAACGCGCCGAGCAGCGGGGAGCCCAGCAGCGTGCTGATCGCGGCGAAGCTCCCGGCGGCCGCGATCACGCTCGTCGCGGTCGGCGGGGCGTCGCGCACGGCCAGGCGCACGGCCAGGACGCCGAGGCCGCTTCCCATCATGATCAGCGGAGCCTCGGGGCCGAGCACGACTCCGAAGCTCAGCGTGCCGAGCGCCGCGAGCAGGATGCTCGGCAGCTCGACCGGGGCGACCGGCCCCGACGCCTTGAATCCGTCCGCCGGTGAGTGACCGCCGGCGCCCGGCAGCCGGCCGATCGCCGGTGCGACCAGCAGCCCGGCCAGCACGAGCAGCGGGAGCGGCCACCAGTTGGGCACGGGATCGAGGCCGAGGCCGTCCGGGATGGTCTCGAAGAACGCCTTCTGCGCGACCGCGACGAGCTTGAGGAAGCCGAACGCGGCGCCGGACACCGGGACGCCGAGGGCGGCGCCGAGCACGAGGAGCTTGACGTAGTCGGGGCTTCTCAGCAGCGCCTGCGGGTCGGTCGCACCCGCCGGGGCGGTCGTCGCTTCCACGCGATGAACCTAGACCCGAGCGCACCGGCGGTCGTCATGCCGATCGGGTGATGAGGGAGGCCGGCTCGGTCCGCGTCAGGCGTTCACCGTTGGCGGCCGAGCCGGCCGAGCTCGGCGGCGCCCGCTGAGTGCCGACACGGCGCGCGGCGACGATGATGCAGCGCATGAGCGAGACCGGCGAGCCGGCTTGGGAGGTCCCGCGGGTCCCCGCCTCTGCGGGTGCGCTGCTCTTCGACCGGCGCGGGCGACTGCTCGTCCTGAATCCCACCTACAAGCGGCACTGGACGATCCCCGGCGGGCAACTGGAGGCCGACGGCGAGACGCCCTGGCAGGCGTGTCGGCGTGAGGCGCGCGAGGAGTGCGGGATCGAGATCGAGCGAGGACGCCTGGTCTGCGTCGACTTCCGGCCGCCGAAGGGTCCGCGCCGACCCGGCGGACTGCGGTTCGTCTTCCACTGCGGCGTCCTGGGCGATGACCGGCCGGGGACGATCTCGCTGCAGGCGGCGGAGATCTCGGAGTACCGGTTCGTCGATCTCGATGCGGCCGCCGCGCTCTTGAGCGGACCCGTGCGCCGGCGGGTGCTCGCCTGCGCTCGCGCCGACCGGTGTGTGTATCTCGAAGACGGCCGCCCGGTCGGCTCGGTGTCGGGCTGACGCCCCGCAAGACCTGCCGATCGCGCTGCCTGGCTGCGCCGGCCACGCACCGACAGCCGAGACCAGAAGACGTGCCCGGGCCCGACGCGAGCACGCCCGGGGCCGAGGGGCCCTGTGTGCGTTGGCGCACAGAGGGCGAACGTGTGTTTGCGCCCGTGTCGGGCGGGCAGCCGTCCTGTAGACGGTTGGGCGCGCCGTGGCTTTCAGCCGGCGGCCCCCACTTCGCTCCCCGGTCTTGCCGTCCCGGGTCCCCTTGCTCAGATAGGACGTTGTATGAACGCAGACCAGCAGAAGATCGTGCAGTACCTCGACGAGGCGCATGCCAGCGAGCAGGCGCTCGTGCGCGTCCTGCAGTCGCAGATCGCGATGACGCCGCGTGGCGCGTACCGCTCGGCGCTCGAAACGCATCTGGCCGAGACCCGCCGCCATGCCGACCGCGTCGCCAAGCGCATCGAGGCGCTCGGCCGGGGCGGAAACCCGCTGACCGCCACGGTCGGCCTCGCGCAGAG
>DATIDU010000345.1:0-12741 GCA_035456145.1 Gaiellales bacterium
ACGAAGATGGCGATCCCGCCGAGGCGCGGAAGCGGCCGCATGTGCATCCGCCGGTCGCCGTCGGAGCGGTCGAGCACGCCGGCCCGCAACGCCGCGAGCGACACGACGGGCGTGAGCAGCACGACGAGTAGGAGCGCGACAGCGAACCCGACGGCGGCTGCCTGGTAGTCGAGCAGTGAGTTCATCGCAGCGTCGTGGCCGACAGGGTACCGGTTCGGCGCGGACGATCGGTTCCCTGGGCGTTACCAGGTAACGCATCGGGCGGTGTTGCACATCCGTGGCGCAATCGCTGCCGGTGAGCCACCGCAGCGGCGCGAACGGCGCCTACCTTTGGCCCATGGCCCCGCGACGCCGACGCCGCCCTCAGGAACCCGGACTCTGGTACCACATCGGCACTCGAGGCGTCCGGAAGCTGCCGATCGCCCATGACGACGACGATCGGAAGACGTTCCTCAGCCAGCTCGGCGAGGTCGTCGAGCTCTTCGGCTGGGAGCTCATCACGTTCTGCCTCATGACCAACCACTACCACCTGGTCCTGCGAACGCCGGAGGCCAACATCGCAGCCGGAATGCACTGGCTGAATTTCGTGTACGCACGCGAGTTCAACCGTCGGCACGGCTTCGTGGGCCACCTCTTCGACCAGCGCTACTGGTCAGGGGTGCTCGACACGGAGGACTACCTGCGCGACGCGTCCCGGTACGTCGTGTTGAACCCGGTCCGCGCGGGGCTCTGCTCGAACCCGAACGAGTGGACGTGGTCGAGCTACCGGCAGACGGTCGGCTCGTCGCCGGCGGCCCCATATCTCAGCCTGGACTGGCTCGACATGTTCGACCAGGATCGAGAGCGCGCGCAGGCTCTCTACCGCAGCTTCGTCTACGAGGCCGTCGAGCGGCCACCATCTGCGGAACCGTGACGCCCGTGTCACGCCGCCCGATGCGTTACCTGGTAACGCGCCTACCGCGTGCCGAAGAGCCGGTCGCCCGCGTCGCCCAGGCCCGGGAGGATGAAGCCGTCCTCGTTGAGCTCGCGGTCGACGGCGGCCGTGTAGACGGTGACGTCCGGGTGGTCGGCCGCGATCCGGTCGAGGCCGACCGGGGCGGCCACAACCGACAGGAGGCGGATGCTCCGCGACCCGCGGTCCTTGCAGAGCCGAAGCGCGGCGGAGGCCGAGCCCCCGGTCGCGAGCATCGGGTCGAGCACGAGGACGTCGCGCTCGTCGAGGTCGCCGGGCAGCTTGCAGTAGTACTCGACGGGCTGAAGCGTCGACTCGTCGCGGTAGATCCCGACGAACCCGACCCGCGCCACCGGCACCAGGTCGAGCACGGCATCGAGCATGCCGAGCCCGGCGCGGAGCACCGCCACGACACCCAGCTTCTTGCCCGAGATCTGCGCGCCCCGGGCGGTCTCAAGCGGCGTCTCGACATCGATCTGCTCGAGCTCCAGGTCGCGGGTCGCCTCGTAGCAGAGGAAGGCAGCAAGCTCGCCCATGAGCCAGCGGAAGTCGCGGGTGGTCGTCGTGCGGTCGCGGATCAGCGCAAGCTTGTGCTGCGCCAGCGGGTGGTCGACGACGACAAGCTGCTCAGACGACCGGATGGCCATGCGGGAACGCCGAGTAGAGCGGCCGGGCCGCGAGCAGCTCGCGGGTGCGCCCGCGCAGCGCCGGCAGGTCGGCCGCGGGGTCGAGCGCGTCGAGGATGATCGCCCCCACCTCGCGCATGTCGTCCTCCACGAACCCGCGCATCGTCGCCGCCGGGGTGCCGATCCGAACGCCGGAGGCGATCGTCGGCGGCCGCTCGTCGAACGGGACGGTGTTGCGGTTGACGGTGATCGCCACCTCGTGCAGCCGCTCCTCGGCATCCTTCCCCGACCACTGCGTCTTGCGCAGGTCGAGCTGGATCAGGTGGATGTCGGTGCCCCCGGTGAGAAGGTCGAGGCCGCCGTCGATGAGCGTCGCTGCGAGCGCCTTCGCGTTGGCGACGATCTGGCGCTGGTAGGCCCGGAATCCCTCCGTCGCTGCGAACTTGAAGCACACGGCCTTCGCCGCCACGACGTGACAGAGCGGCCCGCCCTGGAGGCCCGGGAAGACGGCCTTGTCGATCGCTGTGGCGTGCTCCTCGCGGCTCAGCACGAGTCCCGACCGCGGGCCCGCCAGCGTCTTGTGGGTCGTCGATGTGACGACGTCCGCGTGCTCGACGGGGTTGGGATGGATGCCGGCGGCGACGAGGCCGGCGAAGTGGGCCATGTCGACCATCAGCATGGCGCCGACCTCGTCTGCGATCGCCCGGAACCTGTCGGCTGCGATGACGCGCGGATACGCCGAAGCTCCGGCGACGATCAGCCGCGGCCGGTACTCCTTCGCCAGCCGCTCCACCTCGTCGAAGTCGATTCGCGAGTCCTCGCGCCGCACCCCGTAGGCGTGGACGTCGTAGAGCCGGCCGGAGAAGTTGACCTTGAGGCCGTGGGTCAGGTGGCCGCCGTGGTCGAGCCTGAGGCCCAGGATCGGATCGCCCGGCTCCAGGAGCGCGTAGTAGGCCGCCTGGTTCGCCGGCCCGCCCGCGTGCGGCTGCACGTTCGCGTGGTCGGCTCCGAACAGGGCCTTCGCCCGGTCGATCGCGAGCTGCTCGACCTCGTCGACCCACTCGCAGCCACCGTAGTAGCGCCGCCCGGGATAGCCCTCGGCGTACTTGTTGGTGAGGACGGAGCCCACCGCCTCGAGCACCGCCGGCCAGGTGAAGTTCTCGGATGCGATCAGCTCGAGCTGGTCGCGCTGGCGGGCGAGCTCCCGGTCGATCAGGCCGGCGATGTCGGCGTCTGCCTCCGCCAGGCCGATCGCCCGGAGCTGCTCGAACGTCTGCTCGGCGGTCGCCACACCCCGATGCTAAACGATCTGCGGCCCCTGCCGGAGCACGACGGGCTCCCCGCCGGTGAGATCGATGACCGTCGAGGCGACGCCCGGCAGGGCGCCGCCGTCGACGACGACGGCCGCTGCCGCCACGAGCTCCGGAGGGACATCCGACAGCCTGCCCGGAGCCGCCTCCCCACGGCGGTTGGCGCTCGTCAGCGCAAGCCCGCCGACGGCGTCTGCGAGGCCTGCGACGGCGGGTGCCAGCTCGGGGACGCGGACTCCGATCCGTTCGGGAGTCGGCCCGCACAGGTGGGCGAACCTGCCGCCGGGGTTCGGCACGATGAGGGTGACGGGCCCCGGCAGCAGATCCCGAGGCAACGGCTCCTCCAGCACCTCCTCGGCCGTCGCGACGGATCCGAAGACGACGGCCGTCGGCTGGCCGGCCGTGCGCTCCTTCAGCCGGTAGAGCCGCGCACACGCGTCCGGCAGCCCGGCCGCGCAGCCGATCCCGTAGACGGTGTCGGTCGGAAGCACCGCGAGCCCACCGGCGCGGAGCAGGCGCTCGTGCTCGGTCACGCCGCCCGCCCCCACACGATCCGCTCGATGCCCGCGTGATCCGGGTCGCGGCCCACTTCCGAGAGCCCGGCCGACTCGACGAGCCGCGCGGCCGCCTCGGCCTGGCCGGCGCCCACCTCGAGCACGAGCGCGCCGTCCGGCTCGAGCACCGCCGGCGCGGCTGCGACGAGCCGCTCGATCACCTCGAGTCCCGTCTCACCCGCCACGGTCGCGCGGCGCGGCTCCCAGTCGCGCACCTCAGGGTCGAGCCCCTCGATCTCGCCCGCCGCCACGTAGGGCGGGTTCGAGGCGACGAGGTGAAAGCGGCGCTCGCCGAGCCCGGAAAGGAGATCGGAGACGGCCCACTCGACGTCGATCCCGAGCCGCTCACCGTTCCCCCGCGCGACGTCGAGCGCCTCCTCCGACACGTCGCAGCCGAAGACGCGCGCCTCGGGCAGCTCCGACGCGAGCGCGAGCGCGATCGCCCCGGAGCCGGTACCGACGTCGAGGACGTCCGGGCCGGCGAGGCCGTCGAGCAGGGCTAGGCAGCGGTCGACGAGGAGCTCGGTCTCGGGCCGCGGCACGAGCACGCGGCGGTCGACCTCCAGATCGAGCCCGCGAAACCCCCACCGGCCGAGGATATAGGGCACCGGCTCGCGCTTCGCCCGCCGGGCGACGAGCTCGCGGCATGTGGCCAGCTCATCCTCGCCGAGCGGCCGCTCGAACCCCGTGTAGAGCTCGACCCGGCTCAGGCCAAGCGCGTGCCCGATCAGAAGCTCCGCGTCGAGCCTGGCCGTCGGGCTGCCGTGCCGCTCGAGATGCGCGGTGGAGAGCCGCAGGACCTCCCCGAGCGCCCTCACCCTCCGGCGGCGGCCGCAAGCTTCTGCCGCTTCTCCTCGGCCGCGAGCGCCTCGGAGAACTGGTCGAGGTCGCCCGCGAGGACCGCCTCGAGGTTGTGCACCGTGAGCCCGACCCGGTGGTCGGTGACACGGTTCTGGGGAAAGTTGTAGGTGCGGATCTTCTCCGACCGCTCGCCGCCGCCGATCTGCGAGGACCGCTGCTTCGCCGCCTCGGCCGCGGCCCGCTCGCGCTCGGCCTCGTAGAGCCGGGCCCGCAGGATCTTCATCGCCCGGTCCTTGTTCTGAAGCTGCGAGCGCTCGTCCTGGCATGTGACCACGGTGCCCGTCGGCAGGTGGGTGATCCGCACCGCCGAGTCGGTCGTGTTGACGGACTGCCCCCCGTGCCCGCCGGCGCGGTAGACGTCGATCCGCAGGTCGTTCTGGTCGATATCGACGTCGACGTCCGCGGCCTCGGGCAGCACCGCCACAGTCGCCGTGGACGTGTGAATGCGGCCCTGGGACTCGGTCGCCGGGACGCGCTGAACGCGGTGGACGCCGCTCTCGTGCTTGAAGAGCGAGTAGGCGCCGTCGCCGCGGATCTCGAAGACGAGCTCCTTGAACCCGCCGGCATCGCCGCCGGAGGACGTCAGCGTCTCGGTCTTGAAGCCGTGCTGCTCGGCGAACCGGGTGAGCATCTGGAAGAGGTCGCCGGCGAAGAGCGCGGCTTCGTCGCCGCCCGTGCCGGCGCGGAGCTCGACGATGACGTCCTTGTCGTCGGCGGGGTCGCGCTCGACCATGGCGAGCCGCAGCTCCTCCTCGATCTCCGGGAGCGCCGCGCGCGCCTCGGCGAGCTGCTCCTGGGCGAAGGCGCGCATGTCGGCATCCCCGTCGGCGGCGAGCTCGCCCGCCTCATCCTCCTGCGCTGTGAGCTCGCGCCAGCGCCGCGCGAGCTCGGCGGCGCCGGAGAGGCGCTTGTGCTCACGCGCAACCTCGGCGTAGCGGCGCTGGTCGGCGAGCACGGCCGGATCGCCCAGCTCGGTCTCGAGCTCGGCATGGCGGCGCTCGATCTCCTGCACCAGCGGCTCCATCCCCCGAATGCTAGAGGCGGCCGAGCTGGCGCATGACGCTCACGGAGTCGGAGTAGACGTCCTTGCGCGCGAACTTCCCGTCGCGGGTCGGCAGGATGTCCATCCCATCCCAGGTCGCGCTGCGTCCCGACTCGGCGTGCGTTCCGGTCGCCGTCCACTCCTGCACGACGAGCCCGTCGCGCACGTAGAGGGATCGGCCCGAGAACGTCATCCCCGGCCAGTTTCGGAAGATGCCGGCGATGTGCTCGCGGACGGCCTCTCCCTCGACCACCTCGCCGGCCGTGTGGTTGTGGAACACCATGTCGGGCGTGTGCATCGCCACGATCGCGTCGACGTCCTGGCGGTTCCAGGCGTCGTTGTAGCGGTCGATCAGGCCTTGCAGCGCGTCGGCGGAATCGGGTCCCGGCACGCGGCCGAGTCTACGCCATGACCTCGACCGGCGACGGCGCCGACGCCGCCTCGGCGTCGAGGACATCGCGCAGCGCCTGGATCGACACCTCGACCTGGTCGAGCGTCGGCTCACGGGTCGTGAGCGACTGGAGCCAGAGCCCCGGAGCCAGGAGCGTCCGCACGACCGGGTTGCGCGGGTGCTTGCCCCCGAAGCGGATGACCTCGTAGGCCAGGCCGGCGATCACCGGCAGGAGCAGGATCCGCGAGGCGATCAGGATCGGCCAGTCGGGCCGGCCGACGAGGGCGAAGACGAAGATGGCGATCACCATCACCCAGAGCAGGAACGCCGTCCCGCACCGGACGTGGATCTTGGAGTACGACTGCACCCGCTCGGGCGTGAGCTCGGCGCCGTCCTCGTACGCGTTGATGGCCTTGTGCTCGGCGGCGTGGTACTGGAAGACGCGGCGCAGGTCGGGCACGAGCGAGATCAGCGCCAGATACGCGACGAGGAAGCTGACCCGGATCGCGCCCTCCACGGTCACGAAGAGCGCCGTGTTGTCGATCGGGAGGAAGCCGGTGATGACCGCGGGCGAGACCTTGAAGATGATGAGCGCGAAGCCGATCGCGATCACGAACGCGAACGCGATCTGGCCGCGGGTGAGCTCGGCGGCGTCCTCCGCATCGGCCTCCTCGCCGGGCTGGATCGACGCGTAGGTGGCCGACACCGAGAGCGCGCGGAAGCCGATCACGAGCGACTCGCCGAGCGCGACGACGCCGCGGATGAGCGGAAGCCGCATCCAGCGGTGGCGGGCGGCGGCGCTCGAGATCGGCCGGCAGACGCGCGCGAGCTGGCCGTCCTGGCGGCGCACGGTGACGGCCCACGTGCCCGGGCTTCGCATCATGACGCCCTCGAGCACGGCCTGGCCGCCCACGTTGGCGCTCATGGGACCTCCCTCATACCGGAGTAGTTCGGCACGCGGAGGTCCCTACCTGAGCGCTAGGAGGCGGACTTCGCCTGGCGGCGACGGAACCGCTCCACGCGGCCACCGGTGTCGACCAGCTTCTGCTTGCCGGTGTAGAACGGGTGGCACTCCGAGCAGATCTCGACGTGGAGCTCGGGCTTCGTGGCGCGCGTCAGGAACTCGTTTCCGCACGAGCAGCGGACGTGTGCGACCACGTACTCGGGGTGGATATCGGCTTTCATGCGTTCATCGTAGCAGCGGGGTCATCGCCTCCACGGCCGCGTCCACGGCGGCCTCCGGGGCGTCCAGATGCGTGACGAACCGCACGGTGTGCGCATCGAGCGCCCCCGCCAGCACGCCCGCCTCGCCCAGCGCTGTGACCAGCGCCTCGGCCGACCCGTCGGGCACGTGGGCGAGCACGATGTTGGTCTCGACCGCTTCCGGGATGACCTCGATCCGGCCGGCGCCCCGAAGGCCCTCGGCAAGCCGGCGGGCGTTTCGGTGGTCGTCGGCGAGCCGCTCGAAGTGGTGGCGCAGGGCATGGAGGGCGCCCGCCGCGATGATGCCGGCCTGGCGCATCCCGCCGCCGAAGAGCTTGCGGTTTCGGCGCACCTCCGCGATCACCTCGGAGCTCCCCGCCACCGCCGAGCCGACCGGCGCGCCGAGCCCCTTCGAGAAGCACACCGAGACCGTGTCGACCTCGGTCACGAGCTCGGCCGGTGGGACGCCGAGCGCGACGGCGGCGTTCCAGAGCCGGGCGCCGTCCATGTGCAGCCGCATCCCGTACCGGCGTGCGAACGCGGCGATCTCGCGGATCCGCTCCGGAGGCACGACGAGCCCGCCGGCCTCGCCGACGGTGTTCTCCACGCACACGAGCGTCTGGCGCGCGTAGTGCGGGTCGCTCGCGTCGTGCCAGGCGGCCTCGAGCGTCGCGACGTCGAGCATGCCGCGCTCGCCGTCGAGCAGATTGGGCTGGACTCCCGAGAGCGCGGACACGCCCCCCTGCTCGTGAACGACCACGTGGGCGAGGCGGTGGACCAGGATCTCGTCTCCACGACGGGTATGCGCCCGCACCGACGCCTGGTTTCCCATCGTCCCCGACGGTACGTAGACGGCCGCCGCCTTCCCCAGCACGCGGGCCGTCTCGGCCTCAAGCTCGATGACGGTCGGGTCATCGCCCCAGACGTCGTCGCCCACCGCGGCCTCGGCCATCGCGCGGCGCATCTCCGGGGTGGGACGGGTGACGGTGTCGGAGCGCAGGTCGACGGATCGCATGGCGGCGCAGAGTATCCTCACTGCCGTGCCCCGCCGCGCCGCCGACTATCCGCCCCCGGTGAGGGTGCGCGAATTCGTGGCTGCCCCGGAGGCGGGCGAGGACGAGCGCATCGATGTCGGCGTGCTCTTCGTGGGCGCCGGCCCCGCCGGGATCGCCGGCGCGATCCGGCTTGGCCAGCTCCTCGCGGACGACCCGGCGACAGCGGAGGCGCTCGGCGAGACGCCCATCGCCGTGATCGACAAGGGCCGGGTCGCCGGCGCCCACCTGCTCTCGGGTGCCGTGGTGAACCCCGTGGCGCTGCGCGACCTCCTGCCGGACACGCCGCTCGAGGAGCTGCCGAGCTTCGGGCCCGTCCGCCGCGAAGCGGTCTACCTGATGCGGCCCGGCTACTCGGTGCGCCTGCCGACGCCGCCCCCCTTCCACAACAAGGGCAACTGGATCTTCTCGCTCGCGCAGCTCGGCCGCCACTTGTCCGAGCGCGCCGAGGAGCTGGGCGCGATGGTGCTGCCGGAGACGGCGGCTGAGAAGCTGCTCGTCGAGGGCGGCGCCGTCCGCGGGGTGGCGACCGGCGACAAGGGGCTCGACCGCGACGGCCAGCCGACCGCAGCCTACGAGCCGGGCGTCGAGATCCGGGCCCGGGCGACCGTCCTCTGCGAGGGAACCCAGGGCCACCTCGCCGGCGCGCTCGCCGAGGAGTTCAGCCTGAGGTCGGTGAACCCGCAGGTCTGGAGCCTCGGCGTCAAGGAGGTGTGGAAGCTCGCCCGGCCGCTCGACCGGGTGATCCACACGCTGGGATGGCCGCTGCGCTGGTCGGGCAAGCACGGCGAGACGGGCGGGAGCTTCATCTACCCGATGGGCGACGACCGGCTCACGATCGGGCTGGTCGTCGGTCTCGAGCACCACGACGCGTCGCTCTCGGTGCACGACCTGCTCCAGGAGTTCAAGACACACCCGATGATCCGCGACCTCCTGAAGGGCGGCGAGCGGGAGGCCTGGGGCGCGAAGACGATCCCCGAGGGTGGCCTCTACTCGGTGCCCGATCGGATCTCGGTGCCGGGGGCGCTCCTCACGGGCGACTCCGCCGGGTTCGTGAACGTCCCCAAGCTCAAGGGCATCCACTACGCCATGCGCTCGGGCATGCTGGCCGCCGACACGGTGCACGAGGTGCTGAAAGGTGGCGGTGACCCCGCCGCGCCCGGCGCGCTTGACGGATACGACCGCCGCGTGAAGGCGAGCCACATCTGGGGCGACCTGCACCGCGTGCGCAACATGCGCCAGGCGCTCACGAAGGGCCTCATGTTCGGCGGCGGCCTGGCGAGCGCGATGGATCTGACCCGCGGCGCATTCCCGGGCGGGACGTTCCGCGCCCGTCGCGACGCCGAGGCCGAGCTCCGCGTCGAGCCGCGCACCTATCCCGAGCCGGACGGCGCGCTCACGTTCGACAAGCTGTCGAGCGTCTTCCTCTCCGGGAACCGCAGCCGCGACGACCAGCCCAACCACATCCGCGTGCGGCAGCGCGTGCCGGTTGAGGTGGCGCAGTCATGGGTGTCGATGTGCCCGGCCGCCGTCTACGAGCTGGGGGAGCGCACCGCCGACGGCATGGTCGAGGTGATGCTGACGCCCTCGAACTGCGTCCAGTGCGGCGCGATCACCGCCAAGGGCGGCCGGCTCACCCCGCCGGAGGGCGGGAGCGGGCCGGAGTACTCGATCACGTAGCATCTAAGAAACCGGGCACGTCTGCGGAAGCGCCGCGGCCGCTCGCGTCCTACCTTCGGGCCGGAACACCACGAGCCCGAGGAGGATCCCGTGACCATGAACCGGCGCCTCGTCCGCCGAGCGGCGCTCGCCGCGACCGGCGTCCTTTTGGCGGCCGCTCCCGGAGCGGCCGGAGCCGGCACGTTCGTCCAGCCCGTCACCGTGCTGCACACGTTCACCGGACCCGCGCCGGGCCAGGGCGGCTACTTCGGCTGGGCCGTGAGCGAGCTCCGGGACATCAACCACGACGGTGTCACAGACGTCATCATCGGCGAGCCGCAGCTCACCGCGGCGGGCGGCGGCCGCACGTGGGTCTACTCCGGCCGCACCGGCCGGCTCATCTACCGCTTCCACGGCGTCGGGTCGGACGCTCAGGGGTACGCGATCGCCGACGCTGGCGACGTGAACGGCGACGGCGTCTCCGACATCGTGACCGGCGCGCCGGGCAACGGAACGAAGGCGGGCCGCACGTACCTCTACTCCGGCGCCACCGGGAATCTGCTCCACCGGTTCACCGGGTTCGCCGACGGCGACTCGTTCGGGGCCGCCGTTTCGTCGGCCGGCGACGTCAACCACGACGGCCGCGCCGACCTCCTGATCGGCGCCCCGGGAACGGGTGCCGTCGGGTCGGCGCCCGGCCACGCGTACGTGTTCTCGGGCCGGACGTTCCACCGGATGGAAACGCTCTCGGCCGGGGGGCCGGGTGACTCGTTCGGCACCGGCACCGACTGGACGGCGGACGTCAACAAGGACGGCGTGCCCGACGAGATCGTCGGCGCCAAGGACGCCGGCCCGTCGCGCGGCGGCGCGGCCTACGTGTTCTCGGGCCGGACGGGTAAGCGCCTCTACCGCATCGACCCGCCTGCGGGGGCCGACTCGTTCGGGTCGTTCTTCGTCGCCGGCGTAGGTGACACGAACGGCGACCGGATCCCCGACGTCTACGCGGCGGACTACAACGACTCGACCAACGGCACGGCGTCCGGGCGGGCGGCTGTCTACTCCGGCGACGACGGCCACCTGCTTCACGCGTGGCTCGGAGCGGACGGCGACGGCCTCGGGCCGGGGCGTGAGGCCGGCGACGTGAACGGCGACGGCAGGGTGGACCTGATCGTCGGCTCGTACACCTCGAACGACGGGGCGAGCCAGGCGGGCAAGACCCAGGTCTTCTCCGGTGCCGACGGGTCGCTCATGCGCACGATGACGAGCACCACCGCGAACGAGAACTTCGGATTCGACGCTGTCGGGATCGGCGACACGAACCACGACGGCCGGATCGACTACCTCGTCTCGGCGGCCAACCTCGACACGGTCTACGTGATCGCCGGCTGAATCGAGCACGAATCCGGAAGTGCGCCGCGACGGCGGCCGTATCCTCAGGGAGTGGGCGCGATCGGGGATACGGCCGCCGAGCGGCTGCTGTGGGAAGGCGCCGGGCTGGCGCTGGGCGAGTTCATCTGCCCGCCGGACGACCGCCGCTGGGAGGAGCTGAACCACATCGGCAGCGTCTCGCACGTCGTCTTTCCGCAGACGAGCGTGGCGATCGTCCAGGTCGGCCGGCCGCGCGCCGTCGTCAACCCCAACCACGTCGTCTTCTACAACGCGGACCAGCGCTTCCGGCGCTTCGTGCGCGACGGTCGGGGAGACCACAGCTACTTCGTGACCCTCGACGCGGTGGCGATGGAGGAGGCGGCCGGCGGCCGCTTCGGGGCGGTTCACTGCCTGCGCGACCCGAGGCTGCATCTGCGGATCCGGCTCCTCGTCCACACCCTCCACGCCGGCTGCACCGACCCGACGGCGGTGGAGGAGGCCGTCCAGGTCGTGCTGGGCGACGCGCTCGCGGCGTCCCGGTCGGCCGGGCCCCCGCGGTGCGGGCGGTCGGGCACGCACACCGCTCACCACCGTCTGGCCGAGGACACGAAGGCGATCCTGAGCGCGCGGGCGCTCGACCACGTCTCGCTCGCCGAGCTTGCGCGGGATCTTCACGCCTCGCGGTTCCATCTCGTCCGAGTCTTCCGGCGCGAGACCGGGACGACGATCGCCGCCTACCGCACGCAGCTGCGCGTGCGGGCGGCCATCGAGCGGCTCCTGGCAGGAGGCGACGACCTGGCCACGATCGCCGCGGACTGCGGCTTTGCGAGCCACAGCCACCTGACCGACACGTTCCGGCGCACCCTGGGCACCCCTCCGTCGCGGCTCCGGGCGGCTGTGGCCGCCGCGACTGTTAGGTGACGAGGCTCGGCGTGAGCCGGCTCACCTCGACGATGGCGTCGGCCGGAATGTTGTTTCGCTTCGCGGCCGACAGGATCTCGTCGGGAGAGGGCGCCTCGTAGAGGCAGTAGGACCGCTTGCGGTCGGCGCTCAGGAACGAGAAGAGCCAGGTCGTGCCCTCCTCGGCGTTGACCTCCTCGATCAGGCGCACGTCGGCGCCCGTCAGGTCGAGCTGGTCGGCGAAGGCACGTTCGACAATGTAGAGCGGCATCGGAGAGATGTTAGCCCGCGCCGAGCAGGCCGTTGGTATGGGCATAGGCGGCGGCCTCGGTCCGGTTCGCCGCGCCCGTCTTTCGCAGGATGCTGCGGATGTGGTTCGCGGCCGTGTGCTCGCTGATCGAGAGCGCCCGGCCGACGTCGCGGTTCGAGAGGCCCCGGGCGACGAGGCGCAGGATCTCGATCTCCCGCGGCGAGAGGCCGGACGGGGAGACGGCCGGGCCGCCCGAGGGCTGGATGCGCTCCAGGAGCCCGCGCATGCCGATCCGCCGGGCGAGCTCGGCGGCCTCGGCGAGGAGCTCCTCCGCCCGGCCGGCGTCGTCCGGGCTTCCGCCCGCGCGCAGCATCCGGCCGTACTCGTGGGCGGTGTGGGCCACCCAGGTGGTCGCCCCGGCGCCGCGGTCCCGCGCCAGCGCCGCCTCGAAGTGGGCGGCGGCGCGGTCGCGGTCGCCGAACGTTGCGGCGAGCATGCCGAGGTAGCGGTCGGCCGCGCCGTAGCAGGCGACGGCGTGCCCGATCATGACGCTCGATCCCGAGTGCGGCAGGA
>DATIDU010000346.1:0-11045 GCA_035456145.1 Gaiellales bacterium
CGAGGTCCGCATGTCGAGGGGCGAGTTCGATGCGGCCCTCGACCTCTGGAAGCAGGCGATCACGATCCGGCGCGACAGCGTGGGGACCTTTCAGGTGGCCGAGGCGCTGATCAAGGCCGGCCGGCTCGACGAGGCGGCCGCGGTGCTCGGTGCCGCGGTCTCGGATGCCGCCGGTCTCGCCGATGCCGATGCCGACCACGCCGACGCCCTCTACCGGCTCGGCGTCGTGCGGTTCAAGATGGGAAGCCACGCCACCGCGCTCGCGCTCCTCGACGAGGCGCTGCGCCTGGCCGGCGTGGCCGATCGGACATCCGACGCGCTTCGGGTACGGATCCTGAACACGCGCGCGAAGATCCGCCGCCGGCAGAAGGACTTCACCGCCGCCGCCGAGGACGTCCAGCAGGCGCTCGAGCTGGCACGCGCGCTCGACGACGACCGCGTCCTGGCGGAGACGTACCTCGACGCGTCGCTCGTTGCCGAGCGCCGCAACGAGTACACCCGTGCGCGCGACTACGCCGAACGTTCGAAGGCGCTCTTCGAGCGCGTGTCCGACCACGAGTACGTCGGCAAGCTGCTCAACAACCTCGGCCAGCTGCACGCGATCACCGGCCGGCCGCAGGACGCGGTGCCGCTCCTGCGCGAGTCGTTCCGGATCGCCGTCGAGCAGGACAACCGGATCGACGCGGCCTTCGCGGCCTCGTCCCTCGCCTCGGCCCGTCTTCACTCCGGTGACCCGGAGGGGGCCATCGAGAGTGCAAATCGCGCGATCGAGCTATTGGGCGGCCGCGCGGAATACCGACAAGAAGAGGGGAACGCTCGTCTCGTCATGGGCAAGGCCCACCTGGGGCTGGATCGCATCGACGCGGCCGAGCGCGACTTTGAGGCCGCGGCGGAGTGCTTCACCGCGGTGGAATCGATCAGTCACATGGCCGGGTCGTGGGTAGCGCTCGGCGACGTGGCGACCAGGCGAGGCGACCCACAGCGGGCCGCCGAGCTCTACCGGAGGGCGGCGGACGCCCTGCAAGACGTCCGCTGGTAGGTGACGGAAGACTCCGTCAACGGGCACGGGAGGTAGGACATATGAAGATCCTGGCGAGGCGGCCGACGTTGCTGCTGTGGGCGACGTCGCTTGCGCTGTTCCTGGCGCATGTGCATCACCACCGCGGCGGCCGCGGCTTCCACGAATGGTGAAAGCCCGCCCGTAGACTACGGGCGTGGCGGCAAAGCGAGACTACTACGACGTCCTGGGCGTCCCTCGGGACGCCTCGGACGCGGACGTCAAGAAGGCGTTCCGGAGGCTGGCGCGCGAGCTCCATCCCGACGTGAACCCTGCGCCGGAGGCGGCCGAGCGATTTCGCGAGGCCGCCGAGGCGTACGAGGTGCTGAGCACCGCCGACACCCGCGCCCGGTATGACCGGTTCGGCCACGCCGGCGTGGCCGGCACCCAGTTCCACACCGAGCAGTTCATGGACTTCTCGAGCCTGTCCGACCTGCTCGGCGCCTTCTTCGGCGATGACATCTTCTCCGGCGGCAGGCGTGCGCGGCCGCGTGGCGGCGACGCGGCGGCGACGGTCGAGCTGACGCTTGCCGAGGCGGCCTTCGGCGTCACGCGCGAGGTTGGGATCGACCTGATCGCAGGCTGTGAGCGCTGCGACGGAAGCGGCGCCGAGCCCGGGACGCAGCCGCTCAGCTGCCCGGAATGCGGCGGGTCTGGCCGCATCCAGCACGTCGCCCAGACGGCGTTCGGCCAGTTCGTCCAAGCGGCGCCGTGCGCGGCGTGCGGCGGGCGCGGCGTGCGCATCGAGTCGCCGTGCCGCGACTGCCGCGGCCGCGGCCGCCTGTCCGTGCGCCGCAGCGTCGAGGTGCAGGTGCCGGCGGGGATCGCCTCGGGCCAGCGGCTGCGGCTCGCCGGCCGCGGTCACGAGGGCGACGGTGGGGCGGGCGACCTGTATGTGCACGTGACCGTCGCGCCGGATCCGCGGTTCGAGCGCGACGGAACCGATCTCGTCACCGTCCTCGACCTCCCGTTCACGCGCGCGGCGCTCGGAACCACGGTCGCAGTCGAGACGCTGGAGGGGCCCGAGCAGATCGAGGTGCGCGCGGGGACACAGCCGGGCGAGGTGATCGTGCTGCGCGGACGCGGGATCCCGGTGCTGGGCGGCCGCGGCCGCGGCGACCACCGGATCGTCGTCGGCGTCATGCTTCCACGGAAGCTCACCGACGAGCAGCGCGCCATCCTCCAGGAGTTCGAGCGCGGCGTCGACGACGCCACGTACGCGCCCGACGAGAGCTTCCTCGGCCGCCTGCGCGCCGCCTTCCGGTGAACCGCTACTCGCTGCGCGTCCCGGCCGCCGACGCCGAGCCCGCGCTGGCGCGCATGCTCGAGCTCTTCCCGGCCGGCGTGGAGGAGGAGCGTGACGGCGACGACGTTGTCTTCGCCGGCTACGCCGACGACGCGCCGGCGGCGGATCTCGACCCGGAGGAGGTGCAGCCGGGATGGGAGGATGCCTGGCGGGCGTTCCACCGGCCGGTGCGGGTCGGGCCGCTCTGGATCGGGCCGCCGTGGTTTCCACCGGAGGATGTGGCGGTCGTCATCGACCCCGGGCGGGCGTTCGGGACCGGCGCGCACGGGTCGACCCGCGCCGCGCTCGAGCTCCTCACCCAGCTCCACCCGTCGGCCGCCCTTGACCTGGGATGCGGGTCCGGCGTCCTCTCGGTGGCCGCGCTCCGGCTCGGGTTCGGCCCGGTCGCGGCGTTCGATGTCGACCCGCTTGCCGTCGGCGCAACCGCCGAGAACGCCGAGCGAAACGGCGCCGAGGTGACGGTCGCCACGGCCGACGTCCTCGTCGACCCGCTGCCGGCGGCGCCGCTCTGGCTTGCGAACCTCGAGCTCGGCCTCCTCCGCCGCCTGCTCCACCGGCCCGACCTGCCGAAGCGGATCCTCGCGTCGGGCCTCACCGCCGACCAGACGCTCGGTGGCGAGGTTCGTGCCGAGGTCGGCGGCTGGGCGGCCGAGGTGCTGGAGCCATGACGCGGCACACGTACCGCTTCTTCGCCGAGGGCGTGACGGACGGCGTGGCGACCCTGGCGCCAGCCGACCGCCGCCACCTGGAGCGCGTCCTGCGGCTGCGGGTCGGCGATACTTGCGAGGTCGCCGCCGGCGGCCGCGTGCACGAGGCGCGGGTCGTGGCCGGGGGCCTCGAGCTTGGGAGGGAGATCGCCGCCGTGGCCGCACCAACCGTGACCGTGTGGATCGCCCAGCCGGGAGCGCGGTCGGACAGCGCTGTCGAGAAGCTGACAGAGCTCGGCGTCGCCCGGATCGGCGCGCTCCGGACCGAGCTCTTGAAGGGGCGGTTCACGCCAGCGCGGATCGAGCGGTGGCGGCGGGTGGCCGAGGCCGCGGCGAAGCAGTCCAAGCAGGCGCGGGTTCCGGAGGTGCTCGACCCGGCGGACTACGCCGAGGTGCTCTCGCCCGAGGCGGTGGTCCTGAGTCACGAGGGCGCGTCCGGCGGGCTGGCCGACCGGATCGTGGGCCGCCGCCAGACGACGCTCCTGATCGGGCCGGAGCCGGGGTTCTCGGATGCAGAGCTCGAGCTGGCCCGGCAGCGCGGCGTCGCCGTCGCCACGTTTGGTCCCGTTGTCCTGCGGACGGAGACCGCCGCGATCGTCGCCGCGGCGCTTGCGCTGCGCGAGATGGGGTTCCTGGGATGACCGAGTTCGCGGGGGAGTTCCTCGGGTGCAAGGTGTCGATGACGGACGCCCAGGCCATCCGCGAGCGGCTGGTCGAGGCCGGTCATGCCGAGGTCGAGCCCGGCGGCGCGCCGCTTCGGATCGTGAACACGTGCTGCGTCACGGCTGAGGCTGTCGCGAAATCGCGCAAGGCGGTCAGGCGTGCGGCCCGCACGGCCGATCGGGTGCTCGTCACGGGCTGCGGCGCGAACCTGCGCGGGGCCGCATTCGAGGGCGTGGCCGCCAACGTCACGGTGCTCCGCGGGGCGCCCGAGGCGATTCCGCGCCTGGTTGCCGGGTGGGTCGGCGAGCTGGGATGCGCCGGTCCGCAGCCGGCGTTTCCGCGCACGCGTGCCTATGTCAAGGTGCAGGACGGCTGCTCGTTCACCTGCAGCTACTGCGTTATCCCGCAGGTGCGCGGCCCGAGCCGCAGCCGGCGGGCCAACGCGGTCCTCGCCGACCTCGCGCGCCGCGCCCGCCAGGGCCACCGGGAGGTCGTCCTCACCGGCATCAACCTGGGCTGCTTTCGGGACCGCGACGCCGGCATGCGCCTCGCCGACCTGCTCGCGGCGGCCGCCGAGGTCGAGGGCATCGAGCGCGTGCGACTCTCGTCAATCGAGGTGAACCACGTCTCCGACGCGCTCCTGGCGGCGATGTCCCTTCCCGGGGTGGCCCGCCATCTGCACGTGCCGATGCAGTCGGGCGACGACGGCGTCCTCAAGGCGATGCGGCGCCGCTACACGGCGGCGCGGTTCCTGGCGACGATGCGCCGGGCCAGGGAGCGCGTGCCCGCGATCAACCTGACCACCGACGTCATCGTCGGCCATCCGGCGGAGGACGACACGGCGTTCGAGCGTACCCTCGCGGCGGTGCGCGAGGCCGGCTTCACACGCGTCCACGTCTTCCCGTACTCGCCGCGGCCCGGCACCGCCGACGCGGCCTGGGACCCGATCCCGGCGGGGATGAAGGCCGAGCGGTCGCGGCGCCTGCGAGACCTCGCCGAGCGCCAGGGCCGGGCCCATCGCAAGGCGCTTCGCGGCACGCGCCAGCGCGTCCTCGTCGAGACCGAGGAGGGACGCGGATACACGGACGACTACACGCCGCTCGTCGTCGGGGGCGCGCGGCCGGGAACGATCGTGGAGGTGGTCGCGTGATCGAGCGCGTGAAATCCGACCTGACGGGGGCGATGCGCGCCGGCGATCGCAGCCGGGTCGACGCGCTGCGGCTCGTCCTGTCGGCGCTCCAGCGGGCCGAGAAGTCCGGGCCGGCCGGCGAGTTCTCCGAAGCCGACGCCGAGGCGGTGCTGCGGCGCGAGCGCAAGCAGCGCCTCGAGGCGGCCGAGAGCTACCGCGCCGCCGGGCGGGAGGACCGCGCCGCCGCGGAGCTCGCCGACGTGCCGGTGATCGAGGCGTACCTGCCGGCCGCCCTGTCGGACGACGAGCTGGCCGCCCTGGTCGACGCTGCGATCCGGGAGACCGGCGCAGAGTCGATGCGCGACATGGGTCGCGTGATGGGCCTCGTGACGGCCCGCGGCGAGGGCCGCGTCGACGGCGCGGCCGCCGCCGCGCTGGTGCGCGCCCACCTCGGCTAGTGGGGCGGGACGGTCGAGGTGGTCACGGTCTGGGTGATGGTCGTCGGAACGGTGACGGTGCGCGTCTTCGTGACAGTCAGCGTCTGAGCCGGTCCAGTGACCGTCCTCACCGACGTCGAGCCCGGACCGGTCACGGTCTTCGTCTTCGTCTTCCTGACCGTCACCTTGTGCTTCACCGTCTTCGTCTCCGGTTTCGCAGAGACCGCCACGATCCGTGTCGTCCCGTTCTTCGTGACCGTGCTCAGGGTGGTCGCCGCCGAGGAGCTCGGATCCGAGCCGATCGCAATGCCCAGCGCCGCGCCGAGGATCATGAGCAGCGAGCCGCCCGCGATCGTGGCGAACGCCTTCGACCCCAGGATCAGCCGCAGCGTTTCCATGCCCGGCATGGAATCTACACTTCCCGGCGCATGGCACGGGTCAAACTGTCGGTGGAGAACGACCTTGCGACAGAGCTCGGGAACGACCGCGATGCGATGCTCCGAGCGCTGGCGGAGCGAGCCGGCGTCGAGGCTTACCTGCGCGGAAACGAGCTCACGCTCGACGGCGACGACGATGCGGTGGAGCGGGCGCGGTCGGTCATGGACGAGCTGGCGCAGCTGGTTGCCGAGGGCGTGAGCGTGGGGCCGCAGACGGTCGACGCGGTGGCCGGCGTGCTCACCGCCGACGGCCGGGCCGTGGACGTGCTGCACGACGTCGTCTGGACGCATCGCGGCAAGCAGGTGTCGCCGAAGACGATCGGGCAGAAGCGCTACGTCGACGCCATCCGCGGGAACACGGTCACGTTCGGGATCGGCCCGGCCGGAACCGGCAAGACCTACCTCGCAATCGCGCTGGCCGTGGCCGCGCTCGGCGAACGTGAGGTCGCGAGGATCATCCTGACGCGCCCGGCGGTTGAGGCGGGCGAGCGGCTGGGGTTCCTCCCGGGCGACCTTCTGGCGAAGGTCGACCCGTACCTGCGCCCGCTCTTCGACGCGCTCCACGACATGCTCGACGCCGAGCGGCTGGCGTCGTACATGGACAAGGGCATGGTCGAGGTGGCGCCGCTCGCGTTCATGCGCGGCCGCACGCTGAACGACTCGTTCATCATCCTGGACGAGGCCCAGAACACGAGCCCGGAGCAGATGCAGATGTTCCTCACCCGGTTGGGGTTCGGCTCCCGCGTCGTCGTCACGGGCGACATCACCCAGGTCGACCTGCCACGCGACCAGCGCTCCGGACTCATGCACGTCATGCGGGTGCTGGACGGCGTGCCCGATGTCGCGTTCGTCCGCTTCTCGGACGCGGACGTCGTGCGCCACAAGCTCGTCCAGCGGATCGTGAGCGCGTACGCCGAGCACGCCGAGCAGACGGGCGAAGGCGCGCGGGAGTGACCGTGCACGTCGAGATCGAGAACCGCAGCGCCCACAGCGTGGACGAGGAGGCCGCCCGGGCAGCCGTGGTGGCGACGCTCCTCGCCGAGGGCGTCACCGCCGGCGAGGTGGGCGTCGTCCTCGTCGGACCCGCCGAGATGGCCGCTCTGAACGCGGCGCACCGTGGCAAGGACGAGCCCACAGACGTCCTGTCCTTCCCGTTGGACGGCCGCGATACGCTGCCCGACGGCCTGCCACGGCAACTCGGGGACATCGTCATGTGCCCGGAGCGGGCCGAGGCCGACGGCACGCCGGTCGGGCTCCTCCTCGTGCACGGCGCGCTGCATCTCGTGGGCCACGACCACGAAGCCGATAACGGAGACATGCTCCGCCGCCAAGAGGCCATCTTCCAGGAGGTCGGGCCGGTTGCCGCCGTCCGTCCTTCGTAACGGCGACGAGACCCGCACCGCCGCCCGCCGCTCGGCGCCGTTCTCGGCCGCCCGGCGCGAGGCGGGCAGCCTCGTTGCGAGCTTCAACTACGCCTTCGAGGGCGTGATCTACGTGGTGCGGACCCAGCGCAACATGCGCATCCACTTCATCGTCGCGCTGGCCGTGCTGCCGCTCGGAGTGGCGCTCGGGGCGAGCCGGTTCGAGATGCTCGCGCTCATGCTCTCGGTGTCGTTCGTCCTCATCGCCGAGATGATCAACACGGCGCTCGAGAAGGCGATCGACCTCGCGACGAGCACGTTCGACCCGGTCGCGCGGGCGGCGAAGGACGTCGCCGCAGGCGCGGTCCTCGTGGCGGCCGTGAACGCGCTCTTCGTCGGGTATCTGGTGTTCGGGCCGCGCCTGCGAAACCCGTCGGGCCGCGCCATCGACACCGTCCAGCACTCCCCGCCGCACGTCACGGTGATCGCGATCGCCGTGGTCATCATGCTTGTGATCGGGATCAAGGCCCGCTTCGGCACCGGGACGCCGCTCCGCGGCGGCCTCCCCTCCGGTCACGCGGCGGTCGCGTTCGGCGGCTGGGCCGCGATCACCTTCGTCACCCAGGGCTACGAGAACCAGGTGCTCGTCTCGGTTCTGGTCTTCATGATGGCGCTCCTGGTCGTGCAGACCCGGGTCGAGGCCAAGGTGCACACGACGCTCGAGGTGCTGTACGGCGGCGTGCTCGGCGCCATGGTGACGGCCGCCATCTTCCAAGCATTTAGCTAACAGGGGGAACCCAGGGTTCCCCCGTGGGGCCCCTCCTTAACGGCTGGCGGCGCATGGTGGGGACAGTCCCTGAACATTGCGCCCCACACATCCGTGACTGCAGCGTGACGGTGGCGGGCCGCTCGGCGCGGCGATGCCTCCCAAACCGCGCACGGAGTTGTCACGGGAAGCGTTCAGGGACTGTCCCCGCTGCAAGGCGCCTTCGCCCGCTCTTGTGACGCACTTGTGACGGTCAGGCTGTCGTCGTGTGACAGATGCCTGCGTACGCTGGGGCTATGGCCGACCCCGCCCGCCCCGCCAACATCGTCGCCGACCGGTACCTGGTGAGCCCCACGGCGGTCGCCGGCAACCCGAGCGGACCGATCGACGCACTCGACACCCATTCCGGCCGCGCGAGCCAGGTGCGGCTCGTCTTCCTGACCGGTGCGTGGGAGGAGGACGACCTCGCCGAGTCCGTCGGTCGCTGGCGTGGGATCGCATGCGGCGAGGTGTGCGGGGTGGTCGACTTCGGCCGCCACCGCAGCCACTGGTACCTGGCGCTGCCCCCCAGCCTCGGCGTCCCGGTGGTCCGGTGGCGGGCGATGCGCCTTCCCGGTCCCGCCGACGCGGCCCGGCTCGTGCTCGGGTTCGGGCGGCTCGTCGAACGAGTCGCCGCCGCGGGCTTCGAGCCCGAGCTGGCCGGCGTCGACGACTTCGCCGTCGGCCCGGGGCCGACGCCCTTCCTGGAGCGGCCGCTCCTTCCCCTCCCCGGTGCCGTCCCCGCGGCACCGCCGGGCGGTGGCCAGCGGGTGCTGGCGCGGCTGCTCGACGCGCTCGTGGCCCGCCGCGACATCCCCGACGGCCTCCGCGACTGGGCCGAATGCGCGGCCGGCGGGGGGTTCGACTCGCTCGGCGCATGTCTCGACGACCTCGAGCGTGTGGGAAGCGAGGCGGCTGCCGCCGGCGGCGCCGAGCCGCCCGGCATCAGGGGGATCTTCGACGACCAGGAGCTCGATGCGATGGAGCGGGCTGCCGCCCGAGTGCCCGGACGGTGGCGACGGATCGCGGTGATCGCTCTGGGAGCCGTCGTCGCTGCGCTGACCGGCCTCGCCCTCGTCGGCCCCGCCACACACCCTGGTCGCGCGGGGTCGGCGTCCGGCGGCCGGGCGACCCTCCCGGTGACCAGGCTCTCGACGCCGGCCGCGACGACCTCGGCCGCCTCGACGTCCCACCGCGTCCACCGCGCACCGGCGCGGCATCCCCGGCGCGCAGCGGTGACGCACCGGCGCCGCCACCGTCGCGCGCATCGGGCGCCGGTCCCGGCCGCCTCGCCGCCGGCGACGTCCGCGCCCGTCGGCCCGGTCCCGCCCACGCCGTCGACGCCCGACTCGGGAACGGGGCCGACCGTGCTCCCGACTCCCGGTGGCACAACGCTGCCGGCTCCGTAGCCGGGCTACGATCGGCCGGTGCGGACTCCGACCGACGACGAGCTGCGCCTCTATGAGGCGGCGCGCGCCGCCGCCCGGCACGCGCACGCGCCGTACTCGGCGTTCGCGGTCGGTGCGGCGCTGCTCCCCGCCGGCGGCGGTGATCCCGTCCTCGGCGTGAACGTCGAGAACGCGTCGTTCGGTCTGACATCGTGCGCTGAGCGAAACGCCGTGTTCGCCGCGGTCGCGGCCGGCCTGCGCGACTTCTCGGCGATCGCGGTCCACGCCGAGGCCGGCTCGGCGCCGCCGTGCGGCGCCTGCCGTCAGGTGCTGGCGGAGTTCTCGCCCGAGATGACGGTCGTCTACCGCCGCGGCGGCGACGTGGTCGCGGCGACGGTCTCCGAGCTCCTGCCTGACCGCTTCGAGCCGTGAGCGGCCCGGAGCACCGGTCGGGCGTGGTGGCGCTCGCCGGCCGCCCGAACGTCGGGAAGTCGACGCTCGTGAACGCCGTCGTCGGCGAGCACGTCGCCGCGGTTTCGGCGACCCCGCAGACGACGCGACGGCGGGCCCTCGGGGTCGTCACCCGGCCGGGATACCAGGCGATTCTGGCCGACCTCCCCGGCTTCCAGAAGCCGTTTGACCGCCTCACCGAGCGGATGCAGCGCGGCGTCGACGCCGCGCTCGCCGACGCCGATGCGACCGTGCTCATGCTCGATGCACGCGTGCCGATCGGCGCGGGCGACCGCTTCATCGCGGAGCGGGTGCTGCGGCCCGGGTCGGCCCCGTGCATCGTCGCGGTGAACAAGGTCGACGGACTCGGGCCCGACCGCGTGCTCCCGGCGCTGGCTGCCGCTGCGGAGCTGGGGGAGGCGCACTCCATCCATCCCGTGAGCGCGCTCACGGGAGATGGGGTCGACGCGCTGCTGGAGGACGTGGCCGCGCTCCTGCCGGAGGGGCCCGCCTACTTCCCCGAGGGCGTCACGACGGACCAGCCCCTGGAGCACCGGCTCGCCGAGCTGGTGCGTGAGCAGGCGCTGCGGCTGACGCGGGACGAGGTGCCGCACGCGGTTGCGGTGGAGGTCCGCGAGGTGCGTGCGAAAAAGGGGCGGCCGACGGTGGTCGAGATCAACCTGATCTGCGAGACCGAGTCGCAGAAGCGCATCCTGGTCGGCCGGGGCGGGGAGATGGTGAAGGCGATCGGCACGGCGGCGAGGCCGGCCGTCGAGGCGGTGCTCGGAGCCCCGGCCTATCTCGAGATCCGCGTCCGCGTCCGGCGCAACTGGCGGCGCGACTCCGCCGAGCTCGACCGCCTCGGGGTGTGAGATAGACTGGTCCCGTTGATGCCTCCCTTACCGGTCGCGACCGACCAGCCGGAGAACCGGTCACACCGTTTCGCTCGGCCATCCGATCTCCCTGAGCTGACCGCTGATGCCGTCGCTTGAACGACGCATCTCGTCAAGCCGCCGCGCCCTTGAGGAGCGCCGCGGCAGTCGGCCCCTGACCGAGCTCGAGGAGGCGGTGCGCCACCTCGATGCGATCCGGCCGTTCACCGAGGGCATCGTCGGGGAGGAGATCTCGTTCGTGCTGCGGATCGGCGAGCCCGACCCGACGCTCCTCGCCGACGCACAGGAGGCGGGCGTCGCCGGCCTGGCGATCGCCTCGGAAGCGGTGCCGCCGGGTCTTGAGGCCACCCGGCTGCCGGTCCTGCACAAGGGCGTTCTGATCGACCCCTACCAGCTCTACGAGAGCCGGCTC
>DATIDU010000347.1:0-10126 GCA_035456145.1 Gaiellales bacterium
GAGGCCGCCCGCACGGCCGCCGACGAGGCCGACGATCCGTCCCATGGATGGCTCTCGCGGCGCTACTGGCGCAAGGAGGCCGAGCGGACGAGCCGCGAGCTCACAAGCCATGTCGCGGCGACGCTCGACGCGCTGATCGACGAGCCGGTCTGAGCGCCTGACTACGTCCGGGGCCCGGCCGCGGCCGTCTTCTCGCGCCGCGCGGCGAGCGCCCGCCGGCGGCCGGCGATTCCCTCGTGCCGGTAGGCGGTCGTGTGGCTGCGGATCGCCGCCTCGGCGACGCGCCGCGAGGCCGGCCGGTCAAGCAGCCCCTCGATGGCGGTGTCGAAGACGTAGCTCGCCGCGTCGGCGATCGTGTAGAGCTCGAGCGTCGCGACGATCGCACCATGAAGACGCACCGAGTCGCCCTCGATCGCCCCGCGTGCGATCTGGCGGGCGAGTCCGCGGGAGCGCCGGTCTGTCGTCACACGAATGATCCTCCCGCCACGGCGCTCGGCCCGCCATCCCCGGTTTGGCGTACCCGTGCGGCCAAAGTGACGTAAATCGGACGGTGAGCTGGTGCGGTCGCGCATCGGCAGGGGCCGGTCAGGCGTTGGTGGCGATGGCGCCGAAGATCCCGCTCCAGGTGTCGGCCTCACCCTGGTCGTGGAACACACGGTAGTCGTGGGCACTGATGCCGGTCGTCGGGAAGACGAGCGGGCTCCGGGCGACAGTCGCGTCATGGAGCTGGTTCTCGATCACCCCCTGCGCATCGGGCACCGGGGTGATGTAGTTGACCCAGTCGGCCACGCGCGCCGCCACCTTGGGCTGGTAGTAGAAGTCCATCCACATCATGGCACTCTGCGGGTTGGAGGCGTACATCGGGATCATCATGTTGTCGGTCCAGTGCATGACGCCTTCCTCGGGTACGACGAACTCGAGGTGCGGATAGCCACTCGCGCGGGCCTGGAACACGTCGCCGGACCAGGCCTGCGAGATCCAGATGTCGCCCCGCTCGAGGGCGTCGATGTAGCGCTGGTCGTAGTAGTGGCGGACGATGCCCTGGTCCTTCTGCGCCTGGAGCGCCTGGCCTGCCTGGTGCCACTCGTCGGGAGTCGAGTTCGTGACGTCGGCGCCGATGTAGAGCAGGCCGGCGCTTCCGAAGTCGTTCAGGTCGGTCATCATGCCGACCCGACCCTTGAACGCCGGATTCCACAGGTCGTGGATGCTCGTGATCTTCTTGCCGGTTCTGCGCGGGTCGTAGGCGATGCCGGTGAACCCCGATTGCCAGGCGACCGTGTAGCGGTTGCCTGGGTCGTACGCCGGACTCTTTACGAGCGGGCTGGCGTACCGGGAGAAGTTGCCGAGCTGCGAGTGGTCGAGCGGGATCAGGAGACCGCCTTGGATGAGCTGGCTCAACTGCCAGCTGTTCGTGAGGACGACGATGTCGTAGCCGGTCGGCCGCCCCGCCCGAAGAAGCGGCGTGATCTTGTTTGCAAAGTCGGCGTTGTTCTCGATGATCTCCTCGTACGTCACCATCACGCCCGAGTCGCGCGAGAACTTGTTCAGGGTCGGCCGGTCCTTCAACCAGTTGCGGTAGTCGATGTAGAGCGGCCAGTTCGCGAATACGAGCTCGCCGGTCGGCTTCTGTGCCCGCCACCACGCCGCGTCGCCGACCTTCGCCGGCGGCGTGGCCGCGCTTCCGCCGCAGGCGGCGGCAAGCGGCGAGATCGCGAGCCCCCCGGCCGCTCCGCGCAGGAGCAGGTCGCGCCGGGAGAGACGGCGTTGGGTGAGCCCGCGGATGAGCGACGGGTCGCCCATGCCTACCGGAACACCACCAGGGCGGTCACGACAAGAACCCATGCCAGCGCGATCACGGCGGGGATGATGAGCGCCGACGCCGAGAGCCCGGTGAACGTCATGCGCAGCTCCGTTCCGAAGGCCGGGCCGGCATTCGCCGTGCGCGACCGGCGCAGCACGCGCATGATGACGACGAGAAGGGCCAGCGCGAGCAGCGCCCCGACCGACGCCACAACCGCCTTCGACACCGTTCCGAGACCGCCGCTCGAGCTCGGCGCCGGGGTGACGGGCGAGCTCGCGCTCGCCACCGGAGCCGGCGGAGGTGCGGTCAGGTCGGGCACGGGCACCGGGCCGGTGCTCCCGACCTTCGTGACCGTCCCGGCGGAGTCCGTGACGAAGATGCTGTAGCAGTACGAGTCACCCGCCGTGACGCCGGGGTCGATCACGTGGCTCGTGACGTTCGTCGTTCCAACCTGGGTGCCGTCGGTGGGACTCGTCGGGCAGGCGGCGGCGGGGCCGCGCATCGCGTACACCCTCGCCGGCTGCACGCCCGCCGGCGTGGCCCACGTGATGTAGACCAGGTCGGTGGTGACGACGACGCTCAGATGATTGGGGTTCGGCCGGTACCCGCGCGCGGTCGGATCCGCGAGCGCCGCGGCGGGCAGAACGGCCGCAATGACCAGCATGAGCCACATGGCGGCCGCCGTCCGTCGTATGGGTACAGATCGCCCTCTCATCCCCCAACCATTACCAGCCTACCGACGGTCGGAAAAGGCGTCAATACGTCCCCGCCGCGCAGGAATCGTGGGGTTAACCGCCCGCCTTCGGCGGGTCTTCTCCCTCGCAGCGGGCGGTCCCGTCATGCGATCCTGTCCGCATGCTCCGAAACCCCGTCATCGTCTGCCTCGCGCTCGCCGCGATCGTCGTGGTCACCGCCCTCGCCGAGGCCGTCGTCATCGTCACCGCACGCCGCCGTCGAATCGCCTGGTAAGTCCCAGGGAGTGTCCCCCGGGCGTTTACTGGGCAGTATTCGTGGTACGCCGTAAAGGTTGTGTTCGGGAACTTCGCCGGGGCTTGCACCGGGCGCGCGGAAGCGGCAAAACGAGACACGTGGAATCTGCGTGGGGGCACGGGACGGAACCGCTGACCGAGTGGGGGCACAACGGCGACCTGTCCGGTCCCGCCGTCGTCGCGGCACCCCTGCGGCCGATCTCGGAGGCCCGAGCCATCGACGAGCTGCCCCGGCTCACTCGCAACCAGCGGGCCGTGATGGACTGGCTGGCCGAGGGGCGCGACGTCAGCCTGCGCGACCTCGGCGACCGCCTCCCTCGCGCGCCGATCACCGTGAAGTCGCTCTTCCACCGTGGCCTGGTCGGCTACGGCCCCAAGTGGGACGAGGCGAACGGCGGGTCAGACCTCGACCGCACCGTCCGCCTCACGCCGCGCGGGAAAAGCGTCATGGACCAGCTTCAAGCGCGCGACCACGAGTCGGCGTAAAGACGCTCTACAACGCCGAGCGCCGTGTGAAGAGCCCCCGGCCCAGGAAGCCGGCGACGACCGCCACCGCGAGCGCAATCAAGAGCACCCAGAAGGCGACCTTCACCGCTCCCCAGATGCCGAAGAGCAGCACGGCAAGGATGAGAAGAAGGAGAAGCCACATGCGAAGTCAGATTCCACGAATGCCTATGGCGTAAACCCCGTGGGGCCAGACCCCATGCGGGGCCTGGCCCCGGTGGTTGGATACCATCGCGCACCTTGCGCCGTCTCATCGCGCTGGTCTCCCTGCTGGTCGCCCTCGACCTCATGCTGTGGTCGGCGATCGTGCCGCTCATCCCGCATTACCGCGCCGAGCTGGGCCTCACCAAGGTCGAGTCGGGATGGCTCCTCGCGGCGTTCAGCCTGGCCGTCGTCGTGGTCGCGATCCCCGTCGGGCACCTCGCCGACCGCATCGGCGCCCGCCGTGTGGTTGCGGCCGGCGGTGCGGCCATGGCGGTCGCCACGCTCGGCCTCGGCTTCGCCGGCTCCTTCTGGGTGCTCCTGGCGGCGCGGGCCGTCCAGGGCGTCGGCGACGCCGCCGTCTGGGGCGCCGGCGTGGCCTGGGTCGCGGCCCGCGCGCCGACGGAACGTCGCGGCGAAGCGGTCAGCTTCTCGAACGCGGCAGCCGTGGCGGGCGTCATCGCGGGGCCGTTCGTGGGCGGGATCGCCACAAGCACGTTCGGGATCCGGCCGACCTTCTCGGTCCTGGCCGCCGTCTCGCTGACCCTGGCGGGCTGGGCGCTCCTCGAACCCGACGCCCAGGCCGACCCCGACCGCCACGTGGGCGTGCGTCCGGCGATCGCCGCGGCGTTCTCGGAGTCGCTGATCCTGGCGAGCGTCGTGATGATCCTGGCGGTGTCCGTCATCGGCGGGGCGCTCCAGGTGCTCGTGCCGCTGCACCTGTCCGCCGCGGGGATCGCGCGATCGGGCATCGGCGCCGTCTACTCCGTGGGCGCGATGCTGGGCGCGGTGGCGATCCTCCTGAGCGGCCGGGCCGGCGATCGGGTCGGGCGGATCCCACTCGCCGCCGGCGCCTGCACCGCCCTCGCCCTTCTGACCGGGTTGCTCGCCCTGCCGCTGAGCGTTGCTCTCGTCATCGCGGTCGTGGTCGCCACCGGCCCGGTGCAGTCGATCCTCTACGCCGTCGGTTACCCGCTCAGCGCCGACGGCGCGGACCGCGCCCAGCTCGGCCACGGCATCGCCATCGGCATCGTCAACCTGACCTGGGGCCTCGGCGCTGTTATCGGCCCGGTCCTCGGCCCGGGTGCCGCCCAGGCACTCGGCGACCGGATCTCCTATGTCCTCCTGGCGATGCTCGCCGCCCTGGCCGCCGCCGCCATCGCGACGGCAGCCCGCCGGGCTACGCCGTCACCCGCGACAGCGGCTGCACCGGCCGCTCCTTGCGCGGATCGACGAACGGGATCTCCGCCGTGACGCCGGTCATGTCGCCGTGCTCGGACTCGACGTCGAGCCGGGTGCCGGGCGCCGCGAGCTCGATCGGCACCCACACGTAGCCGATGTTCCGCTCGAGGCCCGGCGACCACACGGCGTCGGTCACGCGCCCCACCGGGCGGCCGCCCTGGTGGGCGGGCCACGTCACCGTGATGCCGGTGATCGGCTCCTGCGAGTCGAACTCGATGCCGACCAGCTTGCGGTCGACGCCCTCCCGGCGCAGGCGCTCCAGCGCCTCCTTGCCGACGTAGTCCTGGGGCTGCTCCTCGACCAGGCGCTCGAGGCCCGTGATGTGAAACGGCGTGTCGGCAAGCGTGAAGTCGGAGCCGCAATTGAAGATGCCCGCCTCGACCCGGCGGGCCTCGTTCGGCGCGATCGGGCGGATCGCGAACTCCTCGCCGGCCGCCATGATTGCATCCCAGACGTCGTCGCCCCGCGAGCCGTCGAGCAGGTTCACCTCGAAGCCGGGCACCGCCGACCAGCCGGTGCGGGTGATGACGACCGGGACGCCGCCGATCTCGAAGTGGTCGCACCAGTAGTACTTGAGGTCGAAGATGCTCTCACCGACCAGCTTGGCGAGCGTGCGGCCGGAGAGCGGCCCCTGCACCTGACACGGGTGGACGTCCGGGTAGGAGACCTCGGCGTCGAGGTCGAGCTGCGACAGGACGCCGAGCGCGTAAAGGCCCGCGTCGGAGTCGGCGAGCTGCATCCACCACACGTTCTCCTCCGGATGCACCAGCACCGGGTCGTTCACGATGCCTCCGTGCGGGGCGGTGACCAGCATGTACTTGCACTGCTTCACCGCGCACCGGGTGAGGTCGCGGCAGGTGAGCAGGTCGACCAGGCGGTCGGCATCGGGCCCGCTGATCTGCACCGTCCGCTCGACCCCGACGTCCCACAGCGTCACGCCCTCCTGGAGCGCCCGGTACTCAACGGCCGGGTCGTCGTACTCGGCGGGCAGGTACATCTTGTTGTAGATGTCGTACGCCTTGCACCCGGCGCGCTGGGTGCCGTCGAAGAACGGCGAGCGCCGGTACCAGGGGCCGAAGTAGAGCGTCGTGGTGGTCGGGTAGGTGGTCATGCAGCCCTCCGGTGGCTGGTCATCGCGTCGAGCGCCAGGGCCGCACCGCGGAACCCGGACTCGATCGCGCCGTCGATGAACCCCGACCATCCGTTGGCGATGTCGGAGCCCGCGAACACGATCCGGCCCTCCGGCCGGCGGGCGTTCGCATGATGGGTTGTGTACCACCCCGGCCGGTGGATCGCCCACGTGCCGCGCGAGAACTCCTGGCCGAGCCAGTCGTTGGCGGTGGCGGCAACGACCTCGTAGCCGGGGATGATGTCGTCGAGCTGACGCTGGACGGAGCCGACGTCGGACGTATCGCACGCGTTCCCGTCGGTCCCGAAGCCGATCATCACCTGCTCGCCGTCCGGGAGCAGGTACTCCGTTGCCAGGTAGCCGAACGGGTGCCCCGGGCGGATCGCGTTCTGCTGCACGGCGGGACCGCGGGCGCGGATGAAGACCTTGATGCCGGTCGACGCCTGGCCGGCGGCGATTGCGGCCCGCTTGCCGGCCGGGAGCGGCGGGTCGAACGCCACCGCGGGGAGCGCGTTCAGCGGCAGGGCCACGATCGCCGCACGAGCGGCGATGACCTCGCCGTCGCGCAGGCGCACCTCGACGGCCGTCTCCGACTGCGAGAGCGCCGCGACGGGCGCCTCGAGCCGGGTCTCGAACCTCGCCCCGCCCGCGATGGCGCGAAGGAGCGCGCCGGTGCCGTCGACGAGCGTCACCCGCCCGCCGGTGTACTGGGTGAGTGCGAGGCTGTAGCCGGAGAGCGCGTGCCAGCGCAGGACGCTCACGGCGCCCGACTCCGTGAGCGGCCCGCTCGCCAGCGACTCGAGCTCCGCCGTCAGCACGTCGTGCTCCTCCTCGGTGAGATCAAGCTCGGCGATCCGGTCGGCGATCGACATGCCGTCGAGCCGGGCCAGGCGGTCGATCCGGGCAAGGGGGTCGTGCGGCAGGGGCAGCGTCTCCTCCACGCCCGCGACGAACGCGTTCCAGCCGCGCTCGGCGATCGCGTCGCGCTCGGCGATGGTGCCTGCGCGGCGCTCCTCGCCGACATACCAAGCGGCGACCTCGGTCTCCTCCCCGATCTCGACTGCGAGGCCGGCGCGCACGATCTCGGACCACGTGTGCGGCTGGTGCCAGTGCACCCAGCCTCCGCCGAGCTCGATGTCACGGCCCTCCCACGGCGCCGTCCACGTGCGCCCGCCGAGGCGGTCGCGCGCCTCGAGAAGGAGCGTCCGGGCGCCGCGCAGCGCGGTCTCACGCGCCGCGGTGACGCCCGCGAACCCTCCTCCCACGACCACCACGTCGACCACCGTCTCGCCACCTCCTCCTCGACTGACTGATGCGTCAGTCAGGCGGCCGCGAGTATACCGGACACGGCCGCTCCCGGGCTGTTGACAGGGAGGGCTACCCGGGTGGATACTCGTCCAGCAGAGGTCCTGGAGGGGGACATGGAGGGGGGTTCGGCCGGCCGGCTTCAGTCGCGCCGCGAGCTGCTTGCCCGCGGCGGCGCCCTCGTTGCTGCCGCCGGTCTCTCCCGCTGGCTGGCCGACGCCTCCCAGGCGACGGCGGCGACGCCGGTTCGAAACCCCGCGATCGTCGGGACCTACGGTGGGCTTGTCGTCCCGCCGACCGGCGCGTACTTCGGCGCCGACGACACCACCCGCGGGTTCACGACGGCGAAGGGAATCGAGAAGCAGCTCGGCCGCCGCGTGGGGATCCGCAACCGCCGGTACGGCTGGCTCGCCGCCTGCCCGAACGCGTCCACCCGCGCGGACGCCGCGCTCTCGGGGCCGCCGGTCGTCCCGATGGTCTCGTTCGGCCAGCCGGCGTCGTTCCCGGTCAAGACGACCGGCTGGAAGGGGACGAGTGACACGGCCACCACGGCGTTCGGGCAGGGGATCGACCGGATCACGAACGGCGAGTTCGACGGGTACTGGACGGGCGTCGCCAACGGCCTGCGCGCGCTGGGCATTCCGGTGCTGCTCCGGCTCTGGCAGGAGCCGAACGGCCAGCACAACCCGTACTACGCCGCCTGGCAGGGCGGCGTCGGCACCGGCGGCGAGGCGGCGTTCATCGCGGCGTGGCGCCACGTGAAGTCGGTCTTTCGGGCGGCGGGCGCCACGATCGACGCCGGCGGCAACTGCATCTTCGTCTTCTGCGCGCAGCGACGGTCGACGGCCAGCCGGTGGGAGGTGTACTGGCCGGGGGACGACGTCGTCGACTTCTCGGGGGTCGACCTCTACCGCGACACGTTCGTCGACGCCGCCGAGAACCCGGGCAAGAACTGGGACACCTACACCTGGGCGGTCGCCCACTCGAAGCCCTACATCGTCTGCGAGAGCGGCTTCGTCGCCAAGCAGAAGATCACGACGGCGGCGGGGAAGTTCGACAAGGACGGGTCGGTCACGGGCCACAGCCTGATCTCCGATACGCGGGCGACCGTGATCCAGAGCCCGCAGTGCGTCGCCTACTGCGTCTGGAACAACATCGGGCCGAACGGCAACAACTTCATCGACACGAGCGCGGCGTCGCTCCGCCAGTACCACGACTTCGCCAACGACCCCTACTACGCGCTGACACGATAGGGCGAGACCCGGGGACGGTCCCTGAACATTTCCCGGTTCTGATCCGGTACCGCCGCGTGACGGCGGCGGTCGCGTCCCGGCGCCGACATGTCACGGTAGCGCCGCCACGTCGTCGCGGCGCACGTTCAGGGACTGTCCCCCGGTCCCCGTCAGTCGGACCGCTGGACGTCCTCGACGAGGCGGTCGAAGTCGGGGCCGTCGAACTCGGCGACGGCCCGCTCGTACTTCTCCATCCCCCACGTCCAGAAGTCGAAGTCGATGTGCGAGACGCCGTCCTGGATCGAGGCCCAGAGCGTCCAGCCGTACTTCGACATGAGCCCCCACAGGCGCGCCCGGGCGACCTTGTTCGCCAGGTGCGCGCCGTAGTAGTGCCCGACGAGCTCGTCGAGCTGCGGCAGCGAGAGATTCGACTCGCTCCAGATGTTCCCGAGCTCGAAGCAGGCGTCGTTCATCCCCGAGTACTCATAGTCGATGAGCCGGAACCGATCGCCGACGTCGATGAAGTTCTCGGCCAGGAGGTCGTTGTTGCAGGGCACGGTGCCCTCGTCGCGCACCGCCATCGCCGCCTCGATGCGGCGCACCTGTGGCTCGAACTCGAGGTAGCGCTCCGGGAGCCGGAACCCCCGCTCCTGCACGAGGCGCAGATACCGGCGCTGGATGTCGAACATGTTGAAGTCGTCGCGGAACGGGCGCGCCGCATGGAGACGGCGGCAGGCCTCGGCGACCCAGTCGAGCTTGTCGCCGCGCTGCATGTCCTCGGAGGTCTGGGTCGTCCCCTCGATGAACTCGAGCACGAGCAGCGACTGCTCGGGCAGGTAGTCGACGACGCCCGCGCCGACTCCGGCCTCCGCGGCCGCGACGGTGTTCAGGTACTCGTTCTCGCGGTCGATCGCCAGCAGCCCGGAATCCTTCGCCGACACACGCACCACGTAGGCGCCCTCGGGCGTCACCACCTTGTAGTTGGTGTTCGTGAGACCGCCGGCCAGCTCGTTCACCGACTGCCGCTCCCGCAGCGCCGGAACGAGATCGAAGAGACCGTCGAGGTCCGCCATGGCCGCGCCACTATAGTCACCTGTCTCAGCGTGGTCCGGACCGGTTGATCGAGCGGGCAGACATGGCGGGTGACCGAGCCCGGGTCGTCGTGATCGGCGGCGGCGTCACGGGATGCAGCGTCGCCTACCACCTGGCGAAGGCGGGCTGGACGGACGTCGTCCTGGTCGAGAAGGGCGAGCTGACGAGCGGGTCCACCTGCCACGCCGCCGGCCTCGTCACCCAGTTCAACCCATCGCCGACGATGATGCGGTTCCGCCGCTATAGCGTCGAGCTCTACGAGGAGCTGGGCGTCTTCGAGCGGCTCGGGAGCCTTCGCATCGCATCGAGCAAGGCGAGCCTGGCGGAGCTCCGCCGCGGAGCGAGCCGGGCGCGCGGGATCGGGCTTGATGTCGACGTGGTCGGCCCGAAGCAGGCGCTCCAGCTCATGCCGCAGGCCAGCCCGGCGTCGCTGCACGGTGCGGTATGGGTGGAAGGCGACGGCTGCGTCGACCCGCACACCGCGACCTACGCCCTCGCCGACGCGGCCCGCGCGCTCGGCGTCGGCATCCGTACCCGCACGCGCGTGACGGGCATCCGGCTCGGCCGCCGCCGCGAGGTTCAGGCCGTGGAGACCGACCGCGGGACGATCGAGACCGAGGCGGTCGTGAAC
>DATIDU010000348.1:0-13103 GCA_035456145.1 Gaiellales bacterium
CGATCTCACACGGCCGGCAGTGTTTGTCGTCGGCGCCGAGCGCCACGGCCTCCCCCCGGAGCTGTTGGAGCGGTGCGACGCGAGGGCCTCAATCCCGCAGGCCGCCGGCGCCGAGTCGCTGAACGCGGCTCAAGCGGCGACGCTTGCGCTTTACGAAGCCGCCCGCCAGCGGGCTACGGCGACAGGCTGAACGGCGGGTAGACGTCCGTCACGAGCGAATAGGCGTACCCACCCACCCGGTTGGCCCATCGCAGGACGCCCTCGATGAACCCGAAGGCCCCGCGCGGGTAGCGGCCGGTGAAGAGGACGACGAACCACGCGTAGATCAGCACGAAGAATGCCGCGATCCCCAGGAACCACAGCACGATGTAGTGTGGGATCGCCAGGAACCACTTGACGAGCGGCAGGCCGCGGCTGAGCTCCGCCCCGGTCACCTCCGGCCACTCGAGATGCACCGCCTGGTGGTCGTCGGTCGACGGGTAGCGGTCGTCCATGAGGAGTGCGTACGCCCCGACCCGGGCGGTGAAGCGAGAGAGCTCCAGGTTCCACGCATACCACCAGCGTGGGTACTTCTTCCTGAAGAGCAGCATCAGGACCAGACCGCCGAAGACGGCGCTGCTGATCGTCGCGATGACGATCACGATCGGGATGACCGTGAAGATCCGAAACGCGCTGGTGAGCCGGTTCAGCGGCCTGTCCGGGTACTCAACTGAGAAGGTGACTGGGTACGGGTTCATGGCCGGACCCTACCCCAGACACTCCCCGGCCACCAGACCCGCTGCGCCCCGGCGCCCTATCCCGGCCGGCGGGCGACCCAGACGGAATCAGTCGCGCCCGGGACGAGCGGCGAGCGGTCGAACCAGCCGTACGCCTCGATCCGGTCGAATCCGGCCTCGCCGAGCAGCCGCCGCCAGTCGTCCGGGTCGACCCACCACAGGTCCATCGAAGCCTCGGCCGTCTCGGTGCGCACGGCCAGCTCGAGCCGGCGCAGGGAGGCGTCCCACCGCGCGCGCTCCCAGATGTCCGGCTCCCGCTCAAGCCAGCGGTCGTGCGTCTCCGAGATGTCGTCGGCGTCCGGATGGAAGACGTCGAAGGCGAGCGTCCCGCCGGCGTCGAGCCGCTCCAGGAGGGTCCGCAGGACGTCTCTCCGCTCATCGTCGCTGGAGAGGTGAAGGAGCGCCCGGAACGGGATGGTGATGAGGGCGAAACGGCCGAGATCGGGGAGATCGCGCATGTCGGCTTCGATGAGGCGCAGGTCGACGTGGTGCGGCGCGGCCCGGCGCCGGGCCAGATCGAGCATGGCAGGCGACGAGTCGACGCCGACGACCGAGATCCCGGCGAGTGCCGTTGGCACGGCGACGCGGCCCGAACCGACCCCCAGCTCCAGGACCGGGCCGCCGGTTCGCACCGCCAGGTCGACGTAGAAGGGGATGTCCTCGATCACCGACCGGCACCAGGCGTCGTACGCCTGCCCCAGCCGGTCGTAGGCGGCGGTCACGGCCTTTACACTACCCGGCCATCATGGACGTGGACGCTCTGCTCTCCGAGGCGACGGCCCGCATCGACGCGGCATCCGACTCCAGGGCGCTCGAGGAAATCCGGATCGAGGCCCTAGGGCGCAAGGCGCCGCTCGTGCAGGCGCTCCGCGAGCTCGCCTCGCTTCCGCCCGACGAGCGCAGGGCGCGCGGCGATGAGCTGAATCGCGCCAGACGGACGCTCGAAGGCCTGGTCGAGGAGCGGGCCCGCGCCCTTCGCGGCCGCGAGCTCGAGGAGCGGCTCCGCACCGACCGGGTGGACGTCACGCTGCCAGGGACGCGCCATCCGCGCGGCTACTCACACCTCATCGAGCAGACCCGGCGCGACATCCTCGACGTCTTCGTGGGCTTCGGCTACGTGGTCGTGGACGGCCCCGAGATCGACCTCGTCCACTACAACTTCGACGCCCTGAACCACACGCCGACGCATCCGTCGCGGCAGGTGACCGACACCTTCTACGTCGCCGACGACGTCGTCCTTCGCACGCACACGTCCCCGGTGCAGATCCGCACGATGGAGGCCGGGCCGCCACCCGTCTACATGGCGACGGCCGGCCGCTGCTACCGGCGCGACACCCCGGACGCCACCCACACCGCGATGTTCACGCAGATCGAGGGCCTGGTCGTCGACCACGGGATCACGCTGGCGCACCTGAAGGGCACCCTGCTCGGGTTTGCGCGCGCGATCTTCGGGGCGGGCCGCGAGGTGCGCCTGCGGCCGCATTTCTTCCCGTTCACCGAGCCGTCGGTCGAGGTCGACGTGAGCTGCTTCAACTGCGCCCGCGACGGCTCTCCCTGCCGCGTCTGCAAGGGCGAGGGCTGGGTGGAGATCCTCGGCGCGGGCATGGTCGACCCGAACCTGTACGGCTACGTCGATGGGTACGACCCGGAGGACGTCTCCGGGTTCGCGTTCGGCCTCGGAGTGGAGCGGGTGGCCGGCCTGCGCCACGACATCCCCGACATCCGGCTCCTGTGGGAGAACGACCTGCGCTTCACGGAGCAGTTCGGATGAGGGTGCCGGTCTCGTGGCTGCGCGACTACGTCTCGTTCGACATGCCGCTCGGCGAGCTGGGCGAGCTGATGTCGATGACGGGGACGAAGCTCGAGGCGCTCCACCGCAGGGGCGTTCCGCGCGGCCTCGAGCTCTACCGGGTGGGGCGCGTCCTCACGCGCGAGCCGCACCCGAACGCCGACCGGCTCAGCCTGTGCACGGTCGACATCGGCGCCGGTGAGCCGCAGCAGATCGTGTGCGGCGCCTCGAACTTCGATGCCGGGGCGACGGTCGCGGTCGCGCTGCCGGGCGCCGTGCTTCCGGACGGCACCGAGCTCAGGGTGGCAAAGCTCCGCGGCGTCGAGTCGCACGGCATGATGCTCTCGGAGCGCGAGCTCGACCTGGGCCAGGACCATGCCGGGATCATGCTGCTCCCGGACGACTGGCCGGTCGGCGACACCCTGATCGACCACCTGGCGATCGCAGAGGACGTGCTCGAGTTCGAGATCACCTCGAACCGGCCCGACTGCCAGAACGTCCACGGGATCGCCCGCGAGGTCTCGGCCGCGCTCGACACCGACCTCGCGCCATGGCCGGGAACGGAGCCCGAGGCCGCCGGGCAAGGGACGGTCGCCGACTACGTGACGGCCAGGATCGACGCGCCGGACATGTGCCCGCGCTGGGCGGGACGGGTGTTCACGGGCGTCCGCGTCGGCCCGTCGCCGCTGTGGCTCAAGGCGCGCATCGCCGCTGCCGGCATGCGGCCGATCTCGAACGTCGTCGACATCACGAACTACGTGATGCTGGCGATCGGCGAGCCGACCCACGCCTTCGACCTCGACAGGCTCGCCGGCCGCGAGATCATCGTCCGCCGGGCGCTCGACGACGAGCCCGTGACGACGCTCGACGGCCAGGCGCGCACGCTCGACGAGGACGTCCTCGTGATCGCGGACGCCGAGCGGCCGTCGGCGATCGCCGGCCTTATGGGCGCCGAGTGGAGCGAGGTGACCGAGGGGACGACGACCGTCCTCATCGAGTGCGCGAACTTCGACGGCCCGTCGACGCAACGCTCCTCGATCCGGCTCGGCCTGCGCACGGAGGGATCGAGCCGGTGGGAGAAGGGCCTCGACCCGCACCTCGTCCCGCGGGCGCTGGCGCTCGCCTCGCAGCTCATGGTCGAGCTCACCGGCGCGCAGCTCGTCCCCGGCACGATCGACCTCCACGGCGAGCTGCCGGAGCCACCCGCCGTCGGCCTGCGCAGGGAGCGCCTCGAGGCGCTGATCGGGGTCGAGTACACCGACGCGGAGATCGAGCGCGCGCTGACCCGGCTCGGCTATGAGCCGAAGGACGGCCGGTGGCTGGTCCCGACGTGGCGCGCGGCCGATACGACCCGTGAGGTCGACCTGATCGAGGAGGTCATGCGGATCGCCGGGATCGAGCGCGTGCCCGCCGAGATGCCGGGCGGCCATCCCGGCGGCGGCCGGCTGGGCGACGACGAGGTGCTGCGCAGGCAGGTGGTCGACGTCCTGCGCGGTGCCGGCCTCACCGAGGCGGCGACGCTGACGCTGTGGGACACGGGCGTGCCGGCCCGCCTGCGCCTGGCAGCGGATGACCTGCGCGCCCGCCTGGTGGAGCTCCAGAACCCGATGAGCGCCGAGTGGACCGCGATGCGTACGCTGGTGTTCCCGGGGCTCCTGCACTCGGCTCGCACGAACCTTGCGATGGGCCAGCCCGCGGCCGCGATGTTCGAGGTCGGGCACGTGTTCCTGCGGAGCGGCGACAGGCTGCCGGATCAGCCGGCGCACGTGGCCGGCGTGCTCGCGGGCGAGGGGGCCGGCTTCTTCGAGGCCAAGGGTGTCGTCGAGGCGCTCCTGGCGGCCGCCAGGGTGACGGCGCCGGAATTTCGCGCGGCGGATGAGCCGTTCCTGCACCCGGGGCGGTCGGCCGCGGTGCTCGACGGCTTCGTCGGGGAGCTTCACCCCGAGGTGACCGAAACGTACGGCCTCGAGGGGACGGTGGCGGTGTTCGAGCTCGGGATCGAGGGCCTGCGCGGGCCGGCGCGGGAGCAGGTGCTCTACCGCGACGTGACGAGCTTCCCGCCGCTCCGCCAGGACATCGCCGTCGTGGTCGGCGAGGACGTCCCGGCGGGCCGGGTGGTGGAGGTCGTGCGGTCGTCCGGCGGTGCGGAGCTGGCGGCGGTGGACGTCTTCGACGTGTATCGCGGCGCGCCCGTCCCGGGGGGGCGAAAGAGCGTCGCGCTGCACCTCGTGTTCCAGTCGTCGGAGCGAACGCTCACCGACGCCGAGGGCGACGCCGCCCGCGGCAGGATCGTCGCGGCGCTCGCGGCGGAGCTGGGCGGTGAGCTGCGGGAATGACGCGCGACGAGCTCGTCCGCCTGCTCGACGCCTTCTTCGGCACGCTCGAGGTGCGCGGCGACGAATGGGCCGATCTCTTCGAGCTGGTCTATCCCGACCCGTACTGGCGCGAGTATGCGGAGCCCGGCTACGAGGGCCGCTGGAACGGCCTCCTCGTGCGCGGCTCGGACCGGGTCGAGCGGGCGGTGACGTGCGTCTTTCCGTCCGACCGGATCATCGCCGGCCTGGCGCCCGGCACCTTCCTCTTCTCGGAGCATCCGATCGACTACGGCGACGAGCCCGGGTTCCTGCCGCTCTCCCGCGAGAGCTTCGAGCTCATGCGGGCGCGCGGAATCAGCTTCTACAACGTGCATGCGCCGATCGACCACCATCCCGACGTCTCACCCTCGAGGTTGTGCGCGGCCGCGATGGGCGTCCCCGTCGAGGAGGAGTTCCTGCCGATCGCCGAGGGCATCCCGGGCGGGGCCGCGGTGATCGGACCGGCGGCGGGGACGGTCGACGACCTTGCGGGCCGGCTCCAGGCGCTCCTCGGGCCGGAGGTGCCCGTGAAGGTCGTTCGCCGCCGCCCGGGAACGGAGGCCGCGGGCCGTACCGCGGTCGTGGGCGGCGGCGGCGCCGACCGCGAGGCGCTCGAGGCCGCGCTCGAGCGCGGCTGCGAAACCTACGTGACGGGCGGCACCTTCACCCGCTGGGCGGCGGAGTTTCTGGTGCTCGCCGAGTCCTCGGGTATCGCCGTCGTCGACGGCACCCACTACGGCACCGAGAAGCCGCCGCAGCTGGCGATGGTCGACTGGTTCCGGAAGGTCGGGCTCGACGCCGAGTTCGTGCCCGACGGACCGAAATAGGCAGATCCCGGTGGTACGGCCTTACACCACGCCTTGGGTGGCTACGGGGCGCACGTCGCTGACCCGGCGCTCGAGCTTGAGCTTGGCGACCATCCCGAGGGTGTCGAGCGTCCCGAGCCGCTTGCGGCACAGTTCGGCGGCGGCACCGTAGCCGAAGCTGCGTGCTGCCCGGAAGTGGAAGACGCCGCTTCGCCAGTCGTCGTCGTGCCAGGGGTTGAGCGGGCAGATGACGAGCGCGCACTCCTCCGACTGGGCGGCGTCGCGCAGGCGCAGCTCGAGGTAGAGGCTCGACCAGTCGCTCGGCTGCGCGGCCACGATCGCGTCCCACTGCTCGACGAGTCCCGGCATCGGTGCCGGATCGTACCGGAGGTTCCGCTAGAGTCGCCGCCGCATGGATCCTGCGTCCCTGGAGCGCTACGCGGAGCTCATCGTCAGGTTCGCGGCCAACGTTCAGCCTGGGCAGACCGTCGAGCTCGGCTCCGAGATCGGAAAGCAGGAGCTCACGAGGGCGGTCGCGGCGTCCGCCTATCGGGCCGGGGCGAAGCACGTGGCGGTCACATACGACGACCTGCACATCAAGCGGGCCCGCATCCTGCACGCGCCCGACGACGCACTCGGCTTCGCGCCCGACTGGGTGCGGCACCAGGTCCAGGAGCTGAACAAGCGCCACGGCGCCTCGATCTACCTCTCCGGGGCAGCCGAGCCGGGGATCCTCGACGGCCTCGACGGCGACCGGATCGGGCGCGACCGCTCGCCGGAGTCGGTCGACTGGCAGGACGCGATCAACGCACGCACGGTCAACTGGACCGTCGTCCCCGCGCCGACCGTCGCCTGGGCGGTGATGGTGCATCCCTCGCTTGAGCCGGCCCGGGCGCTCGAACGGCTTTGGGAGCAGGTCTTCCACGTCTGCCGCATGGACGAGGACGATCCGGTCGGCGCATGGCGGGAGCGGTCGGCAGAGCTCCAGGCGGTCGCCGGGCGGCTCACCGACATGCGCCTCGACGCGCTGAGGTTCCGCGGCCCCGGCACGGATCTCACGGTCGGACTCCTCCCGAGCTCGCGCTGGGTCGGAGGCGGCGAGCGCACCGTCGACGGCATCGAGCACATGGCGAATCTGCCGACCGAGGAGGTGTTCACGACGCCCGACCCGGCCCGGACATCCGGCGTCGTTCGCGCCACCAAGCCGCTCGAGATGGCCGGCACCACCGTTCGCAACCTGGAGGTGCGGTTCGAGGCGGGGCGGGCAATCGCGTTCCGGGCCGACTCCGGCGCCGATGTGCTGAAGGCGAGGACACAGCGCGACGAGGGCGGCTCCTTCCTGGGCGAGGTCGCTCTCGTCGACCGCGAGGGCCGGATCGCCCCGCTCGACACCGTGTTCTTCGACTCGCTCCTCGATGAGAACACCGCGAGCCACATCGCACTCGGAAGCGCGTACGAGACCGTGGCTGAGGAGGATCTCGGCCGCATCAACCGCAGCGAGATCCACGTCGACTTCATGATCGGCGGCGAGGATGTCTCGGTCACCGGCCTCACGACGGTCGGCGAGGAGGTCGAGATCCTGGCGGGCGGCCGCTGGGCATTCGCTTGAGGCCGCCTCAGGCCGGCGGCTCGACCGGCGGAGCCTTGTTCTGGTCGTACTCGCGCTCGCGCATGAAGTGGGCCGCCGTGATCATCCGCAGGCGCACGACCTGATTCGTGGCCCGGTCGACCCACAGCCGGAAGAAGGTGGGCCCGCCGGGAAGGACGAGCGTGAGCTGCGTCGTCGAGCGGTTGCCGCCCGCGACGTACACCGCCTCGGCGCCCGGCGCCCAGAACGCATCCGGGACCCTCGACCGCGGCGTCTGCGACCGCACCCAGTCGTGGCCGGGCCGACGGTCCCAGCGGGTCGTGCCGATGATCCGTGCAGCGGCGCCGCCGCGCACCGAGAACGCGATCCGGTCGGGCGCCTGGACGGTGAAGTCGGTGGTGACGGCATGCCCGGGCGCCGACTCCAGGATGTTCAGGACCCGCAGGCTGCGGAGCGCCCGGAAGTTCGCCGTCGCCCGGCGAAGGAGGCCCGTGCCCGTTGGCGCGTCGAACGGCGGCAGCTGCACGGTCGCCGTCACCGGGGCCTGCCCTGGGAGGCGCACCTGCACGGGAAGCGGCCGCGGACCGCGGTGGACGGAGGCCGTGAAGCACACGCCGCGGACGCCCTTGCACGGAAGCGCCACGTGGCCGTCGACGAGCGCCAGCGCGGTCGGAAGCCCTGCGCCTGAGGGGGCGAGGATCGTCACCCGCGCCTGCGTCGGCGAGGTGCGCTGGAGGCCGACCGCGAGCGTGGCCGCCTGCTCGGCGCCGACGGGCCCGGCCGGGAGCGGTGCGACCGGCGGCTGCGAGACGAAGCGCTTCTTGCCGATCTCGGCGGACGCGGCCCAGGTCCTTGTGCCCGCCGTGACCAGGATGCTGTGCTTCCCGGCCGCGAGGGTGCCCGTCCCGACGTACGTGCCGTCGGGCGCGCGGTCGAGCGCCACCGGCTGCCCGCCGACCAGCGCCTGAATCGTCTTCCTCCGCCCGGGTGCCCGGACCGCGATCACGTTCGGGCCGGCGACGCCGGGCCAGAGCACGAGCCGGGTGTTCGCAGCGAGGGTGACGAGGGTCGGCCCGCCGGCCGGGGCGGTGGCGGCGGCGCTGGCGAAGCTCGGCGTGTTGGCCGGCTGGAGGTCCGTGAGAAGCGACACGGCGGCGAGGACGCCCGCGAGGAGCACCAGCTCGGCGACGGCGCGCCGGCGCACCTCGGAGAAGCGGTCAAGGGCGGTGCGGTTTCGGTACCCGAGCGCGACGAGGCCGGCCAGGAGGACGGACTTCACGACGAGCGTTCGTCCGTAGCCGGTCGACCACACCTGGCTCACCGCCCCGACCTCCCAGAGCGCACGGCCGGCGCCCGTCACCGCGACGACGATGACCGAGCCGAGCGCGATCGTCGAGAAGCGGCGCAATGCGGCGCTGCGTGCCTGCTCACGGGCGGCATCCGCGAGCCCGCGCGTGGCATGCGGGACCACGAGCACCAGCTGGGCGAGACCGCCGATCCAGACCGCGGCGGCGGCGACGTGCACGGCGTCCACGGCGATCGTGAACGTCCCCCGGCCCGGATCGCCGGCATGTCCGGAGAGCCCCGGGACGACGATCGTCCAGACACCCAGCGCGATCGCCGGGGCGGCCAGGGCCGCGGCACCGACCCGGCTGCGGCGCACCGTGGCGAAGGCCGCGGCGGCGCACACGCAGAAGATCGCGGCGAGGTCGATGCCGCGCCCGAACTCGCGGCCGAAGCGGGTCGCCTGGATGGCCGACGCCACCGGTCCGCGGTGGTCGAAGGCCTCCCAGAACGAGACCCCGGCGACCTCGGCTCCCTGGCGGGTCAGGGCGACCCACCCCCCGGCGAGCATCAGCACCGCGGCCGCGGTGAAGAGCTGGGTCGCCCGGATCCGCTCGCGGAGGTCCGCCATCGCGCGCGGCTGCCCGCCGACGGTCGCGAGGACGGGCCGCCAGACGGCGGCGCGGAAGACGACCCCGCCGATCACGACCATGAGGCCGCAGAAGTAGGCAAACCGGGCGGCCAGGAACGGCCAGTCGAGCGCCGCCGTCTGCACCTCGGCCGCCTGCGGCGGCGGCCGCCCGGCGCCGACGCCGATGGCGAAGACGCCCGAGATGATGTGGCCGTCGGTGGAGACGATCCGCCAGCGGACGGTGTAGTCGCCGTTGGGGAGGTTGGGCTTGAGCGGGATGACGAGCGCGCGCACGTCGCCCGACGAGGTGCTCGCCGAGCCGGCCGACACCTGCGCCCCGGCGGCGTTCGTCACCGTGCTCGCGACGTCGCGCACCTGCTGGTCGAAGTGAAGGACGATCTGCCCGGGCGCGGTCGCGACGACCGTTCCCGCGGCCGGATCCGTCCGCAGCAGGTTGGCGTGCGCCTGGGCGGCCGCCGGGAAGACGGCCGCGATCAGGAACGCGGTGAGGGCGGCCGCGCGCTTCAGCGGCGTCTCCTGAAGCTGATCGCGAGCGCGGCCGCCGCGAGGCCGAGAGCGGCCGCCGCGACGCCGCGGCCGGCGGGGTCGCTGCTCGATCCGCTGGACTCCTTCGCAACCTCGACGACCGGTGTCTTCCACTCCTTCGTCGAGCCGTCGGCGAAGGTCTGCACACCGATCAGGTGGAGCGTCGTCTCGGCGGAGCCGACCGAGGCAGAGAAGCGGAAGAGGCCGAGATCCTCGGGGGGAACGGAGCCGCCCTGCCAGCTGATCGCCACGATCCGGTGGGACTGGTCGCGGACGAGCTCGGTGGCGAAGCCGGGTGTGGCCGCGGCGCCGTCGACCTCCATGCCGTCAGGAACGACCAGGCGCAGCCCGGTGAGGGGCTGGTCGCTCTCGTTCGGAGAGAGCACTGTGTAGAGCGTGAAGGAGCCGGGATCGACCCGGTCGGGTGACATCTCGACGTGGGCGGAGGCCGCGGCCGGAAACGCCAGCACAGCGGCCGCCGCGAGCACAAGGGCGCGCACGTGGCACCTCCTGATCGCGGTTGGCGAGTCAGGCGGGAAGCGGCGGAGCGCGGCCCGGCGGGAGGCGCTTGGACCCGGCCGGCGTGGGGAGGCTCCGCGGGCACGCGTTGTGGGCGGGGAGGGCCGCGAGGAGCAGCTCCACGAGGCGGCCGGCGGCGGCTCCGAGACGGTCGAGCGCAGTGCCGACGGCCCGGTCGATCGCCGCTGCCACGAGCGCGGCCGCGAGGGCGAGCGCCAGATGCAGCGCGACCGAGCCGCCGGCGCCCGTGTGCGCGGGGGCGCCGGCGAGGAGGAGCGCCGCATGCGCGCAGGCCTGGGCCGACACCAGCACCGCGGCCGCCTCGATAACCGAGAGCGGGCGGTGCGACCGTCCCATCGCTGCCGGAACGCGGCCGTGCTCAAGCTCCGAGGCCGCCCAGCGCGCGGCGGCGGCAACGACGCCCGTCCACGCCAGCCCAAGAGCGGCGACGGCGGCACCGATCGCGGCGGCCGCGGCCCAGCGCGGATCGGAGAGCTCGCCCCAGCCGCCGTGCGCCGCGGTCGCCGATACCGCGGCGAGGCCGGCGAGCGTCAGGTAGCGCGCTCCACGGGCGGAAGGCATGTTGGGAGTATCGCAGTGTGGGGTAGAGTCGCGCCGTGGACAGCGGCACCCTCGACCGGATGGCCGACCTCGTGGTCGACTTCGGCGCCAACGTCCAGCCCGGCCAGCGCGTGCACGTCGGCGCCTCGATCGGGCAGGAGGGGCTGGCCCGCGCCGTCGCCGCCCGGTGCTACCGGGCGGGCGCGGTGTTCGTCCACGTCAACTACGCCGACCCGTGGGTGCAGCGGGCCCGGCTCGACGACGCGGTCGACGAGGCGCTGGGCTACGAGCCGGGCTGGATCGTCCAGATGATGCGCGAGCTCGGCGAGGAGCGCGGCGCCACGATCGGCCTGTCCGGCCCCGTCGCTCCCGGGCTGCTCGACGGCGCCGACCCCGACCGCATCCGCCGCGACGTGCCGCCCGGCCGCCACCAGGCGATCGACAACCTCCGTGGGGCGAAGCTCAACTGGTCGGCGATTCCGTGCCCGTCTCCGGGATGGGCGGCCCTCGTCCATCCCGATCTCGACGCGGACGCGGCCCTGGAGAAGCTCTGGGGCGAGGTCGTCCACATGTGCCGGCTCGATGAGGCCGATCCCGTGGCGGCGTGGGGCGAGCGCATGGAGCAGATCGAGCGCGCCAAGGCGGCCCTGAACGAGCTGGGGTTGGATGCCGTCCACCTGCGCGGGCCCGGCACCGATCTTGAGATCGGGCTCCTGCCCTCGTCGAGCTGGATGGGCGGGCACCTCACAACCTGCTACGGCCTCCTTCACCACCCGAACATCCCCACCGAGGAGGTCTTCGCCGTCCCGGATCCGGAGCGCGTGCAGGGCACCGTCCGTTCGTCGAAGCCGCTTCAGCTCTCCGGGTCGATCGTCCGCGACTTCACCGTGCAGTTCGACCGCGGCCGGGTCGCGCGCATCGACGCGGCCGAGAACAGCGGCGTGCTCAAGGCCTACGCCGACCGCGACGAGGGTGCCAGCCGGCTGGGCGAGATCGCACTCGTGGACGGTCGCGGGCGGGTCGGACCGCTCCAGACGGTCTTCTACGACACCCTGATCGACGAGAATGCGGCATCACATATGGCGCTCGGCCAGGGGTTCGACTGGGCCGTCGGGGACGAGGACGTCGAGCGCGTGAACCGCAGCCAGATCCACGTCGACTTCATGTTCGGCTCCGACGAGATCGAGGTCGACGGGACGACGGCGGCCGGCGAGCGGATCCCGCTCCTGCGCGGCGGCGCCTGGCAGATCTGAGCCGCCAGCCCGCCGTGCGGGAGTAGATGAACGCGTCCCGCCCGGCCCTCCGGCACGGCCAGATATGCAGCAAGCCGGCCCTGCGAGATCCCCTTCGTCACGCGCCTCCCACGGCCGCAGGAGGACGGCTTCTTCCGTCAGCCGGGGATCCGGGTACTCCAGCAGGGTCAGGCCGCGCCGGTGCGCATGCGGAAGATCGTGGCGATGACCTCGGCAGGGTCGAGATCGTCGCCGGCGCCGAGATGGCCGCCGCGCAGGCGAAGCGACGTGTAGGCCATGAGGTCGCGCATGGAGACCATCCCGATCACGTGGCCGTCCGCGTTCACGACGGGCAGGTGGCGGAAGTGGCCGTCGACCATGAGCGCCATCGCCTCGGCGATCTCCGTCTCCGGCCCGGCCGTGAGGACGTGGCGCGTCATGCGCTGCTCGACCGGGGTGGACGGGTCGATTCCGTCCGGGACGCAGCGCAGGAGGTCGCGCTCGGTGATGACGCCGCACAGGTTGCCGTCCGCGTCGAGGACGACGGCAGCTCCGATGTCGGCCTCGACCATCCGCCGGGCCGCGTCGCCGATCGGCGTGTCGGGCGGGACCGAGACGACCTGCGTCGCCATGACGTCGGTGAGCTGCATCAGACCGAGTGTACGAGGGCGGGGGTGGTCATGCGAGCAGTAGCGTCGGCGCCTCCAGGTGGCGCTTCACAGTCTGGAGGAGCTGCGCGCCGTCCGCGCCCGAGCACGCGCGGTGGTCGCAGGAGAGGGTCACGGACATGACGTCGCCCACCGCGACCCCGCCGTCGCGGACGACCGGCCGCTGCATCGTGGCCGAGACCGCCAGGATCGCCGACTCGGGCGGGTTGATGATCGCGGCGAACCCGGAGACGCCGAGCATCCCCATGTTCGAGACGGTGAACGTCCCGCCCTCGATCTCGTGCTGGCGGAGCTTCCCGGCCCGCGCCCGCTCGGCGAGGTCACGAGCCTCGGCTGCGATCTGGCGCAG